>NZ_JAMYLM010000004.1:0-362380 GCF_040317995.1 Mesorhizobium sp. M1334 | reverse complement strand
TCGGCTTGGGCACCAGGCTCTCGGTCTTTCGATAGTTCCTCATCAGGATCACGACGAACGAAACCGACACCCCAAAATGTGCCGCCGCCGCACGCCGCGAATGACCAGCCTCGACAAACCGCACAACGCGTTCACGCAAATCGAGCGAATAGGGCTTGGGCATGGCAAATCACCTCCTTAAGGAAGTGAATCACAAACCCCACGTTAGCGGAATCCTTCGCGATTCAACCTGAATGTCCGACGCTCTAGCGTCTGATCCGAAACGGGACCGATTTCGGAAAGCATCTTTTCAAGATCCTTCGCGCGAAAAGACGGGCGGCGTTGCAGCCGCGCCCGACAAGAATCACATGCGCTTCATGGGCCAACTCCGTCCAGGAATGTCACCATCTGTCATCAGCAGCAGCGGCTGGCCAAAATCGCGCCTTGACAGGTGACGCTTTTCAATTTACGAGTGACGAAATTCTAAATTCGTCAGTCGTAAATTGGCCAACGAGATGCTTGAAACCCTAGACACCACCGCCGATTCCGCCCGCCAGGAGAATGTCACGCGCATCCTGGATTGCGCGGAGCGATTGTTTCGCCACTACGGCTACGGCAAGACCAACGTCGCCGACATAGCGCGCGAACTCGGCATGTCGACCGCCAACATCTATCGCTTCTTCGCCTCCAAGGTCGAAATCCACCAGGCGGTTTGCGGCCGTATGCTCGAGACCTGCTACCGGTTGACCTACGAAGCCTGCCATAGCCCCGGCACCGCTAGCGAAAAGCTCCGCCGCTACGTGCGTACGCACTATCAGTGGACGCTCGAGACCATGATCGACCAGGAGAAGGTGCACGAGATGGTCATCGTCGCCATTGAGCGCGACTGGCACGTCATCGAAAAGCACATCGACAGCATCCATGAACTGGTCGCGGAAGTGATCCGCGAGGGCATCGCTACCGGCGAGTTCGTCGATCAGGATCCGGTGATCGCTTCCCGGTGTTTCGGCGCTGCCATTATCAGCCTCTGTCATCCGCAGATGGTGGCCCAGTGCCTCGCCAAGAAGAACCGGGCAACGCCGGACGAGCTTGCCGACTTTGCCATCAGAGCCTTGAAGAAATGACCGTTGCCGCCCGTCGGGCGGTGATGTCGGCAATTCATCCCCACAGTTCGGGAGTACGAAAAGTGTCTTTGTCCAAGTCCATCACCTACAGGCGACCGGCCGCCGGCCTGGCACTGATTGTCGTTGCCGCTCTCGGCCTCGCTGGCTGCTCGCAGGAGAAAGCCGAGGTCACCGAGATCATCCGCCCGGTCAAGGTGGTCGAGATCACCAAGGCGAGTGATACCCGTCAGCTTTCCTATTCCGGATCGGTGCGTGCCCGCACCGAGATGAATCTCGGCTTTCGCATCAACGGCAAGATCACCGAGCGCCTTGTCGATATCGGTGACCGCGTCAAGCCGGGCGACGTTCTCGCCCGCATCGATCCCACCGACTACGAGCTTTCGGTGAGAAGCGCTCAGGCTAGCCTCGATGCTGCCGACCGTCAGGTCGAGACAGTCGAGCTTACGCGCAAGCGGGCCGAACAGCTCTACGCCAAGAATTTCGCGCCGAAGTCGCAGCTCGAGCAGGCGACGCTCGCCTATAATCAGGCGGTCGCCACGCGAGACTCCGCCCGCTCGCAGCTTGCCCAGGCGCAGAACCAGGTCCGCTATACCGATCTCAAGGCGGACAAGAACGGCATCGTCACCGCCGTTGCCGCCGATGTCGGCCAGGTGGTCGGCTCCGGCACGCCGGTGGTGACCGTTGCCATCGACGGCGAGAAGGAAGTCCTGATCGCTGTTCCGGAAACCGATATCGCCGAATTCAAGCCGGGCAAGACCGTCAAGGCTGGCTTCTGGTCCGACGAGGCGCTGACGCTCGACGGCAAGGTCCGCGAAGTCGCCGGCAGCGCCGATCCGCAGTCGCGCACCTTTGCCGTTCGCGTCAGCCTGCCCAACGATCCTCGCGTGCTGCTAGGCATGACAGCCTCCATCGAAGCCGCGGCGGACAATCGGCAGCAACTGGTGTCGATCCCGCTGGCCGCGTTGGCGCAAAAGGACAGCCAATCGATCGTCTGGACCGTCGACCGCAATGGCGGGACCGTCCATGCTCATCCGGTCAAGGTCGCCGCCTTCACCCCCGACGGCGTCAGCGTCGCCGATGGGCTGAAGCCGGGTGACGTGGTCGTCGCCGCCGGCACGCAGTTCATGACCGAGAATCTGAAAGTCAAGCTGACCGGTGATGCAGCGCAACAGTCGGCGTCTGCCGATGACGCTGCAAGGCGCTTGCGCTGACGGCCAGGCAATTCACGGTTTCCGGGCGGCAGGCGCCCCCGATTTTCGAGATCTCAGGTCGATGTAACCCCCACGTCGATCCTCGCGTCCCACCGCGATGTAGATCTCTCAACTCGGAAAGCCACGCCGCCCGGAAGCCCACATCGGAAGTTCCTTGGGCATGCGAAAGCACGTGCTCTGTTGATCAAATTGAAACGGACTGACGCCGATGACCATCGACACCAATGAAAAGCGGTCTTTCAATCTTTCGCGCTGGGCAATCGGCCATCCGAGCATTGCCCGCTTCCTGTTCGGGCTGATCATCGTCGCCGGTGCGCTCGGCCTGATGCGCATGGGCCAGAAGGAAGACCCCGATTTCACCTTCCGCGTCATGGTCGTCCAGGCGATCTGGCCAGGCTCCTCGATCAAGGAGATGGAGGACCAGGTCGTCAACAAGATCGAGCGCAAGCTGCAGGAAACGCCGCACCTCGATTTTGTCCGCTCCTACACCCGCGCCGGCAGCGCCATCATCACCTTGCAGGTCAAGGGCGACACCAATCCGGCGCAGGTCGCCGATGCTTTCTATCAGGTGCGCAAGAAGGTCGGCGATATCGCCAATGAGCTGCCGCAGGGGCTGCTCGGGCCCTACTTCAATGACGAATTCGGCGATACTTTCATCACCCTGCATTCGATCAGCGGCGACGGCTACAGCTATCCCGAGCTGAAGAAATTCGCCATCCAGGCGCGTGACATGCTGCTGACGACGCCCGGTGTCGAGAAGGCCGTGATCATCGGCGACCAGCCGGAAAAACTCTACATCGACGTTTCGTCCAAGGCGCTTGCCGAACGCGGCCTGACGCTGACCGACCTGCAGAATGCGATCCGAGGCCAGAACAACGTCGACCCGGCAGGTTCGGTCGACACCGGCCAGCGTTCGGTGCGCATTTCGGTCGAGGGCGATGTCACCAGGGCGGCCGACATCCGCGAGCTTCGCCTGCGCGCCGGGAACCAGGTGACGCGCCTTGGCGACATCGCGACCGTGACCTCGGGCCTCGAGGATCCGTACCAGCGCAAATACCGTTTCAACGGTCACGACAGCGTCCAGCTCGGCGTCGTCATGGCCAAGGGCTTCAACGTCACCGACGTCGGCAAGGACGTCGAAGCAACCTACAAGCGCTTCGAAGAGGCGCTGCCCTATGGCGTTGCGGTCGATCAGATTTCCGACCAGCCGCACGTGGTGAAAGAGGCGGTGAGCGAATTCATGGAAGCGCTCGGCGAAGCGCTCCTGATCGTGCTTTTCGTTTCGTTCCTGTCGATCGGCTGGCGTTCGGGCCTGGTAATCGCGATCGTCATTCCGCTGGTCCTGGCGGCTACGTTTGCCATCATGTACGAGCTCGGCATCGACCTGCAGCGCATTTCGCTCGGTGCGCTGATCATCGCCCTTGGGCTCTTGGTCGACGACGCGATGATCGTCGTCGAAATGATGGAGCGAAAGCTCGAGGAAGGCCTGGTCAAGGTCGAGGCGGCGAGCTTCGCCTACTCCTCGACCGCTTTCCCGATGCTGACCGGCACGCTGATCACGACGGCCGGCTTCATTCCCGTCGGGTTCGCTGCCTCGACCGCGGGCGAATATGTGCGCACCCTTTTTTACGTCGTCGGCATCGCGCTGGTCGTGTCCTGGTTTGCGGCGGTCTATTTCACGCCGTGGCTCGGCCACATGATCCTGAAGCAGCGCAAGCACGCCGGCAACCATCACGATGTCTTCGACACGCGCTTCTACCGCCGTCTTCGCTCGACCGTTGCATGGGCGGTGCGCCACCGCATCATCGTCCTGGTGATGACGCTGATGACGTTTGCCACCAGCCTGTGGGCGTTCCAGTTCATTCCGCAGAATTTCTTCCCGCAATCGTCGCGTCCGGAAATCCTCGTCGATCTCTGGCTGCCGGAAGGCACCAGCATCAAGGAAGTCGAGACCCAGGCCAAGGCGCTCGAAGCCAGGATGATGGACGACAAGGACAAGCGCTTCATCGCCACCTATATCGGCGAAGGCGCGCCGCGCTTCTTCCTGCCGCTCGACCAGCAGCTTCGCAACCCGAACTTCGCCCAGCTTCTGGTGATGGCCAATGACGAGCCGGCCCGCGAGCGGCTGATCGTCAAGCTGCGCACCATCCTGGCCGAGGATTTCCCGTCGATCCGCGCCAAGGTCGATCGCCTGTTCCTCGGTCCGCCGACCGGCTGGCCGGTGCAGATGCGCGTCATGGGTCCGGATCGCCAGGAGGTTCGCCGCATCGCCGACGAGGTGAAGGCGAAGTTCCAGGCAAATCCGCTGCTCGGCGCCATTCACGACGACTGGCTGGAGCCGGTGCCGGCGATGAAGCTGGTGATCGACCAGGATCGTGCTCGTGCGCTCGGCGTCACCTCGCAGCGCATCCGCCAGATGCTGCAGGCAAGCATGTCGGGAGCGCCGCTCGACGACTTCCGCGACGGCGAGGAGACGGTTTCGATCGTCGCCCGTGAGCCGGAGGCAAGCCGTCACCTGCTGTCGGCGGTCGACTCCGTCTACATCCCGACCGATTTCGGTGGCTCCGTGCCGCTGTCGCAGGTCGCCAAGATCGTCCCGGTGCTGGAGCAAGGCGTCGAATGGCGGCGCGACCGCCTGCCGACCATCAGTGTACGCGCCACGCTTCCGGATGGCGTGCAGCCGAACGATGTCGCCATGAAAATGTACAGCGAGATGCAGGGCCTGCGCGCCAGCCTCGCCCCCGGCTACAAGATCGAGATCCAGGGCGGCGCCGAGGATGCGGCCGAAAGCCAGGCCTCGATTGCGGCGAAAGCACCGATCATGCTGGCCGTTATCGTCGTGCTGCTGATGATCCAGCTGCAGCATTTCGGCAAGGCAATGCTGGTGCTGGCGACCGGTCCGCTCGGCATTATCGGCGCGGCCGCGGCACTTTTGATCAGCGGCGCGCCGTTCGGGTTCGTCGCCATCCTCGGTGTCATCGCCCTGCTCGGCATCATCATGCGCAACTCGATCATCCTGGTCGATCAGATCGACCAGGACATTGCCGCCGGCGTGGAGCGTTCCGAGGCCATCATCGGCTCGGCGGTGCGCCGGTTCCGGCCGATCGTGCTGACGGCGCTGACGGCGGTGCTGGCGCTGATCCCGATCTCGCGCGGCGTCTTCTGGGGGCCGCTCGCCTACGCCATGATGGGCGGCATTCTCGTCGCCACGGTGCTGACCATCCTTGTCCTGCCGGCAGCCTATGCGCTGTTCTTCGGCAGGGAGCCCAAGAAGGTGGTGGAGCAGCCGGCCGAGACGGAAGAAAAGAACGAAAGGCCGCAACTGGCCCTGGCGGCCGAATAGCGCTGTTGGCAAATGTGACCTCCGGCGGTTTAATCCGCCCACCAGGCGTAGGCGCCGGAGGAGGACGGTTATGACCATAGCTCAGACAAAGGCACCGCTGCGGCTGCCGATCGACGGGCGCCATCGCCGGATGTTCATCGGCGGTGGCTGGGTTGATGCCCGCTCCGGTCGGACCATGGAGAGCCGCAATCCCGCCACCGGCGCGGTCATCGCCACGGTGCCGCGCGCCGACCGCCAGGACATCGACTTGGCGGTGACTGCCGCCCGCAAGGCGTTCGAGGGGCCATGGAGCCGGTTCAAGCCTTATGAGCGGCAGGTGCTGCTGCTAAGGATCGCCGACCTCTTCGAAAAGCACTGGGAAGAGATCAGCCGCTCCGACACCACCGACATGGGCATGCCGATCATACGCACCCGCGCCAACCGCAACCGCGTCATCGGCATGCTGCGCTACTATGCCGGCATGGCGACGGCGCTGCACGGCGAGACCATCGACAACTCGCTGCCCGGCGAAATCGTCTCTTTCACCCGCAAGGAGCCGGTCGGCGTCGTCGGCGCCATCATTCCCTGGAACGCGCCAACGGCGGCGTCGATCTGGAAGATCGGCCCGGCGCTGGCGACCGGCTGCACCATCGTGCTGAAACCATCGGAAGAGGCGCCGCTGACGCCGCTTTTGATCGCCGACATCATGAACGAAGCCGGCGTCCCGGAAGGCGTCGTCAACATCGTCACCGGCACTGGCGCCGAGGCAGGCGCGGCACTCGCCGAGCACATGGGCGTCGACAAGATCGTCTTCACCGGCTCGACGGCAACCGGCCAGTCGATCGTGCGGGCCTCGGCCGGCAACCTCAAGCGCGTCTCGCTGGAGCTCGGCGGCAAGTCGCCGGTCATCGTCTGCGCCGATGCCGCTCTCGACAAAGCGGTACCGGTGGCGGCGATGTCGGTGTTCGCCAATTCCGGCCAGATCTGCATTGCCGGCTCGCGCCTGTTTGTCGAACGCGCCGTCCATGACGAGTTCGTCGAGCGGCTGGCGGCATATGCCAAGGGTCTCAGGGTCGGCGACGGCATCGACCCGGCGACCGAGATCGGCCCGCTCGTCTCCGAAAAGCAGTTGCAACGGGTCACCGGTTACCTCGAGGCCGGTACTGCGGAAGGGGCGAAACTCGTCACCGGAGGCACCCGGCTTGTGGAAGGCGCGCTTGCCGCCGGCAATTTCGTCGCGCCGACCGTCTTTGCCGGAGTCTCGGACGACATGAAGATCGCCCGCGAGGAGATATTCGGGCCGGTGATTTCAGCCTTGCCCTTCGATTCGCTGGACGAGGCGGTCGAGCGGGCCAACAACACGCCCTACGGCCTGGCGGCAGGGGTCTTCACCCAAAATCTCGCTACCGCCCACCAGCTGTCGCGCAAGATCCGCGCCGGCTCGGTCTGGATCAACACCTATCACGCGATCGATCCGGCCGTGCCCTTCGGCGGCTACAAAATGAGCGGCTACGGCCGCGAGGGCGGCACCGAACACCTGGACGAATATCTCAACACCAAGGGCGTGTTCATCAAGATCGATTGAGCCTGCGCCAAACAGGGTCAGAAACGAAAAACCCGCCTTGGAGGGGCGGGCCTTTTGGAGCCAATTGGCACCATACCCAATTTAGTAGCATAGCTGCGGGCACAAAGCAAGAACAAAATAGGGCTATGCCTCAAATAATCGACGTGCCGGGCGTCTCGATGTTCCGGCAGGGGATCGGGCGCATCGCGCACCCGATCCCTCAAGGCAAGCCTCAGATGACGAACAGCCAGTTGGCGAGCAGCATCACCGCGACGCCGGCGATCAGCGTCAGATAGGGCAGCATGCCCGCCTTTCGCACCGTAAGGTCGGACGAGCTCATGCCGAGATCGGCCAGCATGTGGTCGGGGAATTTGCCCTTGTCCTGGATGTAATGCCGGAAGCAGAACACCGGGATGATCAAGGCCGCGGTGATCAGCCCGGCCCACAATGCCATTGGATTCCAGACCTTGGCGCCGGCGCCCATGAAGACCGCGTTGACGTAGGCAAAGATCGCGCCGAGGCCGAGCAGCCAGCTCGGCGCCTTCCAGGGCCGCGCGATGTGGCCATTGTCGATGCGATGGATCCAGCCGGCATTGAGATTAAGGAAGTTGAAGATGATGTAGCCGCAATTCGACACCGCCAGGATGAAGAAGAAGCTTGTCGCGTCGGCCGAGGCGATGGCCAGCACGATCAGGTTGAAGACCAGGTCGGTCCACATCGCCCGCGTCGGTGCGCCATGCTCGTTGACGTGGCTGAGATAGCGCGGCAGCCAGCCGTCGACCGAACCTTGGTAGAGCGTGCGCGAAGAGCCGGCCATCGCCGTCATGATGCAGAGCACCAGCGCCAGGATCATCAGCATGACCAGCAGGCTGTGGATCAGCTGTCCGCCGCCGACCATGCCGGCCAGCGCATCGGCAACGCCGGAGCCGTCGACGATCGGCGTCGCCAGCATGCCGTTCAAGCCGAGCACGCCCTGAAAGGTGAATGGCACCAGGATGAACAGCAGCATGCACAACAGGCCGGAGTAGAAGATCGCCTTGAAGGTATCGGTGCCGGGGTTCTTGAATTCGGAGGTGTAGCAGACGGCGGTCTCGAAACCGTAGGTCGACCATGCCGCGATGAACATGCCGCCGAGCACCAGCGTCCAGCCGGCGATGTTCCATGCGCCGGGCTCCGGCGCATAGGCTGCCGCAAGCGGCACCAGCGGCGAAAAATTCGCCCAGTTGATCTGGCCGGTGACGATCGGCACCACGCCGACGATCAGCATCGGGATGATGACCAGCAGGCCGATATATTTCTGCACGTTGGCCGTGCCCAGGATGCCGCGGTGCTGGATCGAGAAGATGATCAGCATCAGCACCGCGCCGATGAAGAAGGTGGCGTTGAAGGTGAAGGAAACCGGGCCCAGCGTGTGACCGTAGAGCGTCCAATTGCGGATCGCCGGCGTCGCCGCCGCGGTGACCGCGGTGATGGCGTCAGCGGCGCTGGTTCCGGCATGGGTCGCAATATAGGCGGCGACTTCCGGCGAAGTGTCGGTGAACAGCGGCACCGGCGCCAGTGCGTTGAGGATGTAGGCGGCGGCGATCGAGCAGCCGAGCGACAGCACCGGCGACCAGGCGAACCAGTTGCACCACACCGAAAGCGGCGCGATGAATTTCGAATAGCGCAGCCATGCGGTGGCGCCATAGATCGAGGCACCGCCGGATTTATTCGGGAACAGCCCGGCGATTTCCGCATAGGTGAAGGACTGCAGGAAGCCCATGACCATGGATACGGTCCAGATCAGGAAGGCCAGCGTTCCGGTAGTGCCGGCGATGCCGCCGATCGAAAACAGGACAAGGGCCGGAACGCCGCTTGCGACCCAGAAGGCGCCGCGCCAATCGATGTTCCGGTGCAGCTGCCCTTCGGCAGGCGGCACCAAGGTGGTGACTATCGTGCTCATTTACGTGGATTCCCCATTTTTGATGTTCCCCATAGGCAACAGCCGCAGTCTCGCGAGGCGTCATCGACGCTCACGTTCAACGGCCCCAGGCGTTTTCCGCTCAGTAGTATTTTTTTCTTAGCAGTGAAGATTGACCCAACGCGCTTTCACGTCAAGCGCTTTGTGACGCTGTGCACATTGCGTTTGTGAAACAGTCGAGCTTCGTTGGCGCTGCCAACGGGTGCGGTCTTCCTTCTCCCACAACAGCAACGGGAGAAGGGAAGAACCAGGCAGCGTCGATCAGGAGCGCGGCCTGGTCTTTTGCGGGTCGTAATGGGCAAAGGCGACGACGCGCGCCGGCAGCCGCTTGCTGTGGCCGTCGAGCTTGCCGATCTCGACCTCGGTGCCGATCGCCGAATGCGCGACGTCAAGCCTGGCCAGAGCGATGGTCTTGTTCAGCAGCGGCGAGCGCATGCCGGAGGTGACCACGCCGATCTGGGCGCGGCCGACGTGCACGCAATCGCCGTGGCCGACGGCGACATTGGCGTCGATGTCGAGGCCGACCAGCTTCCTCTGCGGATTTTCCTTGCGCCGGATCAGCGCCTCGCGGCCGATGAAATCGTCGCTCTTGGTCTTCAGCGGTACGGTGAAGCCGATGCCGGCCTCGAACGGATCTGTTTGGTCGGAAAATTCGTAGCCGGCAAAGATCAGCCCGGCCTCGATGCGCACCATATCGAGCGCCTGCAGCCCCATCGGCTTCAGGCCGTGCGGCTGGCCGGCCTGCCAGATCGCCTCGAACACCTTTTCGGCGTCGCGCGGGTGGCACCAGATCTCGTAGCCGAGCTCGCCGGTGTAGCCGGTGCGCGAGACAATGACGGGAATGCCGTTGCCGCCGCCGATGCGGGCGACCGCGAAACGGAACCACTCAAGCTCGTCGATCGACGGCTGCAGCGGCGAGGTCCAGATGATCTGCCGCAGGATGTCGCGGCTTTTCGGTCCCTGCACCGCGACATTGTGCATCTGGTCGGTCGACGAGCGCACCAGCACGGTGAGGCCGAGTTTTTGCGCCGTTTCCCGCAGCCATTCGCCGGATAGATCGTCGCCGCCAACCCAGCGGAAATTATCCTTGCCGAGCCGAAGCAGCGTGCCGTCGTCGATCATGCCGCCGTGCTCGTAGCACATGGCGGAGTAGACCACCTGACCGACGCCGAGCTTCTTGATGTCGCGGGTCAGCGTATATTGCAGCAGCGCTTCGGAGTCCGGGCCGGTGACCTCGAACTTGCGCAGCGGCGACAGGTCCATGATCACGGCGTCCTGCCGGCAGGCCCAGTATTCGTCGATCGGGCCTTGCCTGGCGAAGGAATTGGCCAGCCAATAACCCTTGTACTCGACGAAGTTGCGGGTGTGCTTGGCAAAGCTCGAATGAAAGGCGGTCTCGCGGGTCATTTTCGGTTCCGAATCGGGCGTCATGCGTCTGGCGATCGCTCGCGAGAATTTGTGCTGGCCGGAATAGGTTCGCACATGGATGTCGGTCAGGTTCCAGCCATTGGCCGGCGTGGTGTCGTCGGGGCAGGCGGACGAGACACAGACGATGTCGGTCAAGGCGCGCAGCAGCACATAGTCGCCCGGCCGCGACCACGGCTCGTCCGAAACCACGACGCCATGCGCGTCGATCGCAGTGTTGAAGAAGAAGTTGATCGCCATCCAGCCGGCGCGGGGCGTGACGCCCTTGTCGGCCAGCGCGCGGTTGAAATTCTCCGAGCAGTTGGGATGGCCGGGATAGCCGATGTCGTCGTAATATTTGGCGGCGCAGGCGAGCGCGAACGCATCGTGCCGGCCGCAAGTGTCCTGGACCACCTCGACCAGCGGCTCCATGTCCTGGTCGTAGTATTTCGAATGCAGGCCGGGCATCGGATAGCTCGAGCCCATCAGCGTGCGCGTCGTCGTCACGTCGAGCGGATGATCCCGGCCCTTGTCCAGCTTGCGCGCCGAAAAGCACTGGAAATCCGTGCATTGGCGCCCGTCGACATCAATGATCTGCAGATAGTCGCCCGCCTTGACGAAGTAGGCCTCCGCCGTCGCCGAATGGACGCGCAGATCGAGCACGGGATCGGCCAGCGGGTCGGCGAGCCTGGATTTCGCCGCCGGGCGGATGGTGGCGCGCCGGACGACGATGCTAAGCGGCGTCGCGGTATCGTGGCCGTCGACCAGCATCGGCCCGCCGGGCGCGGCCATCAGCATTGAACCGTCGCGGGCGACGGCAAAAGCCTGTTCGGTACCGGCAGGGGTGGCGCCGCCGAAAACGCGAACCGCCTTTGCCTGATCGAGCTGCACCTCGCGGCGCTCGAGGCCTCGGCGCAAGGAAGCGAGGCTATCGTCGCCCTCGGCCAGCATCGCCTTGATGCCGGCAGCATTGCTGTTCGATTGCTCTCCGAGAATGCCGGGATCGGTCGCGCCGCTGCTGTCCCATGCCAGCAGCTCGCAAGCCTGCCCGCCCTCGACATTGCGCACGCTGATCGTATCGCCGGCCTCGACCTCGATCAGCACCGCGCCGTTGCCCTGGACGGTGTAGCGCTCCATCCCGGCCGGCAGCGCGATCTGGCCTGGCCGCAGGATCAGGCTCGGCCGCGGCGGTCCGGCGACGACGGCGGGGTAGGGCGACTGGCTCATCTCAACCCTGGTTTCGAGAAACAAGTTTGCCTGTGTGTGAAATTATTTTAGCGGAAAGAATAGCAGGGGGATCGGGTTTGGCAAGGTGAAGGTGGCACAAGCTCCCCCTTCGCCCCTTGTGGAAGAAGGTGTCGCCGAAGGCGACGGATGAGGGGTGCTCCAGGGAACGCCAGCCTCTCACTCCGCTGGAACACCCCTCATCCGTCTCGGCGCTGCGCGCCGATCCACCTCCTCCCACAAGCGGAGAAGGGAAGGCGCGCCAAGGCTATGCCAACGCCTCGCTGGGGCTGATCTCGACGCCATACTCGGCGGCAGCGTCGAGCATCGTGTGCCACAGGCTTTCCGCGAAGGTGGCGAACACCAGAAGATTGAACACCCCCTGCCCATCCGGCCGGTCATTGCCACGCCAGAGATTGATGCTGGTGTGATCGACCGCGGTCGCCGCCGCGGTGCCGGCCGGGAACGCCGCCGGGTGCAGGTCTAGCGACAACAATTTCGCCAACATCGAGCGCGCCTTGCCTCCCGAGACGCTGATCAGGGCGCGCGCATGCGACTGATCGGAAAGCGAGGCGGACTGCGAGAACGCCTGGCTCAGCTTCTCCATCGCGTGAATGCCGCCCTTCGACAAGACGAGGAACTGATCCGGTCCCGACCAGATCAGCGTGGCGTCGGGAACTTGGACCGCGTTGGGCGCATTCGGGGCGGCAACGCCGAAGCGGGTTTCGGCAGCCTTCGCCAGTTCTGCCGCCTTGCCGCGCCGCGCCATCACCTGGATCAGGTCGAAATTGCGGATCTCGGTGAGCGATACGCCGGCCGCCGTGCCGCGCGCGCCGTAGCCGCCGACAACAAGCGCTTTCTCCAGCGGACTGCGGGCAATCCAGGAAAACTCAGCCACGCTGGCGCCCTCCATCCGGATCGTAAAAGACAGGACTGCAGAGCTCGACATCGTAATCTTCCCCGCGCAGCGGATCGTGCGCATGGACGATCTCGCCGATGCGCTCGCGGCCGCGCTCGACCAGCCCAAGCCCGATCCACTGGTCGAGCATCGGCGAAAAGCAGACCGAGGTGACATAGCCCTGGTCATTGTCGGGACCGGGCGTCTCGCCCTTCGGGATGATATGCGCGCCGGAACGCAGGCGGCGCGTCTTGTCGACCGGCTTGATGCCGACGACGACCTGGCGGTCCGGCGCGACCAGCGCCTCGCGCCCGGCCATGACGCGGCCGATGAAGTCTTTCTTGGTCGACATCATCTTGCCGAGGCCGAGGTCGGCGGCGGTCGTCGTGCCGTTCAGCTCCGGTCCGGCGACATGGCCCTTTTCGATGCGCATGACGCCGAGCGCCTCGGTGCCGTAGGGCGTAACCCCGAATGGCTTGCCGGCCAGCATCAAATTGCGCACCAGCGCGTCGCCATAGCGGGCGGGAACCGAAATCTCGAACGCCATTTCGCCGGAGAAGGAGATGCGGAACAGCCGCGCTCTGATGCCACCGTGCAACGCGACTTCGCGCGCCCCCATGAAGGGGAAACCTTCGTTCGACAGGTCCTCGGATTCATCAACGACCTGTTTCAGCAACTCCCGCGCGCTCGGCCCGGCGATCGAGAATTGCGCCCACTGGTCGGAAACCGAGGTCAACTGCACGTCGAATTCCGGGAACAGCACCTGCCGGCAGAATTCAAGATGCTGCATCACCAGCCCGGCCTTGGCGGTGGTGGTGGTCAGGAAATAATGGTCCTCGGCGAGCCGCGACGTCGTGCCGTCGTCATAGACGATGCCGTCCTCGCGCAGCATCAGCCCGTAGCGGGCTTTTCCGACGGCAAGATTGGAGAAAGTGTTGATGTAGACGCGGTCGAGGAAGGCGCCGGCATGCGGGCCGTGCACGTCGATCTTGCCGAGCGTCGAGACGTCGCAGAAGCCGACGCCTGAGCGCACCGCCTTGACCTCGCGCGTCACCGATTCCAGCCAGTCCTTTTCGCCGGCGCGCGGATACCATTGCGCCCGCTTCCACAGGCCGGTGTCGACGAACACCGCGCCCTGTTCGGCTGCCCAGTGGTGCGACGGCGTCAGTCGTGTCGCGTGGAAGTTTTCGTCGCGATGATGGCCGGCGAAGGCGCCGATGGCGACCGGCACATAGGGCGGGCGGTAGATCGTCGTGCCGGTCTCGGGAATGGACTTGCCTGACAACGCAGCCATGATGGCGAGGCCGGCGACATTCGAGGTCTTGCCCTGGTCGGTGGCCATGCCGAGCGTCGTGTAGCGCTTGAGATGCTCGACCGATTCAAAACCTTCGCGCTGCGCCAGTTCGATGTCGGACGCGGTGACATCGTGCTGGTAGTCGACAAAGGCCTTGCCCTTGCCGGCGACGTGCCAGAGCGGGGTCAGCGAAAAGGCTTCTTCGTCGGCGGTCGGCGATGTGCCGGCATTGCCGCTTCGTCCGGCGCTCTGCGCTGCCGCAGCACCCGCGGCAAATCCCTGGCGCAGGCAGTCGCCTAGACCGAAGGCGCCGTTGGCGGCGCCGACGGCCACCATGCCGGGCGGCGCACCATCCGGCACGAAGGCTGCGATATCGTCCTGCCATTTCGGCCGGCCGCGATGATAGGAGGTCAGCCCGACCGCCGGATTCCAGCCGCCCGAGACGGCTAGCCCGTCGGCTTCGACCTCGGCGCGCGCCCCACCGGTGAGCGATACCGCGATTTTCCGGACCCCGTCCTTGCCCCCCTCGACCCCACTGACGAAACCGTTGAGCACGGCAAAGCCGCCTTTGGCGGCAAGCGCGCGACGTTCGGCAGATACGTCCGGGCGTGCATCGACGACCGCTGCGATCTGCAATCCGGCGCCAAGCGCGGTCTCGACGGTGCGCCAGCCATCCTCATTGTTGGTGAACAGCGCGATCCTCGTGGCAGGGGTTGCCGCATAGCGTTCGACATAGGTCCGCATCGCCGAAGCCATCATCACGCCGGGCGTGTCGTTGCCGGCAAAGACGATCGGCCGCTCGATGGCGCCGGCGGCAACGACGCAGCGCTTGGCTACGATCCGCCACAGCCGCTGGCGCACCTGGTGCTCGGGCGGCGAGGGCAGGTGGTCGTTGACCCGCTCGATCGCGCCATAGGTGCCGCCATCATAGACGCCGAACAGTGTCGTGCGGTTCATAATGCGGACATCGGGCAGTGCGGCGAGTTCGGCCAGCGTGCGCGTAATCCATTCGGCCGCCGGCGCGCCGTCGATCGTGCCGCCGTCGGCAAGCAGGCGGCCGCCAAGCGCGAAATCTTCCTCGCACAGGATGACGCGGGCGCCGCCGCGCCCGGCCGCCAGTGCCGCAGCCAGCCCGGCCGGGCCGGACCCGGCAATCAGCACGTCGCAATGCGCCCACGCCTTGTCGTAATGGTCGGGATCGGCGACGCTTGCAGCGCGACCGAGGCCGGCGGCGCGGCGGATCGCCGGCTCGTAGACCGCTTCCCAGAATTTCGCCGGCCACATGAAGGTCTTGTAGTAAAAGCCGGCGACGAAGATCGGCGCAAACAGCTGGTTGACCGCTATCAGATCATGGCGCAGCGACGGCCAGCGGTTCTGGCTGGCCGCTTCCAGACCGTCATAAAGCTCGGCCGTGGTCGCCTTGGTGTTGGGCTCGCGTCGCGCTCCGCTGCGCAGTTCGACCAGCGCGTTGGGCTCCTCCGAACCAGCGGTCAGGATGCCGCGCGGCCGATGGTATTTGAACGAGCGGCCGACCAGCTTGACGCCATTGGCGATCAGCGCCGAGGCCAGCGTGTCGCCTTGGAAGCCGGCAAAGCTCTTGCCGTCGAAGCGGAAGCCCAGCGGCGCGGCGCGATCGATGAGACCGCCTGATACGAGACGATAGGGCTGGCTGGAGGTCACGATCGCCCGCCTTCCGTCGCTGTGGCCTGATGCAGGAGCGTCGCGCTGCCGCTCATCCGGCCTCCGCTTCGCTGTGGCCGCCTTGCACGCAGCCTCCTTCTCTTCTCCCCGCCGGGGAGAAGGTGGCCGCGAAGCGGCCGGATGAGGGGGCCGCCGGCAGGGTTATGAGCGCTGACCCGGACAGAATTCATTTGGCGGGCTGCCTTGCACCAACGCCGGTCGCCGGCTCGACGGAGGAAATCTCATGCGTCAGCGTGTTGCGGGCGACCTTCAGCCAGGCCCGGCAGCCGCCGCCATGGTACCAGTATTCGCTCATCGGCCCGGCGATGTTGTCTCGCAGGTAGACATAGTCGAAGACCTCGTCTTCGGTGGCGCCGGCCGCAGGACGCGTCGGCTTGGCGTCGCCCAGATAGGTGAACTCGCCGAGTTCGCGTTCGCCGCAGAAGGGACAGACAATGCGCATGCTTCTTCAGCCAGCCTTCAATGCAGGTTCGGTTGGGCGCCCTGGCCCTTTTCGTCGATCATGGCACCTCGCCGGAAGCGGTCGAGGCGGAAGCGGGCAGCCTCCTTGTGCGGCTCGTCGCGCGCCAGCAGATGGGCAAAGACCAGGCCGGAGCCGGGCGTCGCCTTGAAGCCGCCATAGCACCAGCCGGCATTGAGATAGAGCCCGTCGACCGGTGTCTTGTCGATGATCGGCGAGCCGTCCATCGACATGTCCATGATGCCGCCCCACTGACGCAGAAGCCGTATCCGGCCGATCATCGGCATCAGCGCCATGCCGCCTTCGCAGACGTCTTCCATGACAGGCAGATTTCCGCGCTGGGCGTAGGAATTGTAGCCGTCTATATCGCCGCCGAAGACCAGCCCGCCCTTGTCGGATTGGCTGACGTAGAAATGGCCGGCGCCGAAGGTCATGACATTGGGGATCAGCGGCTTGATCGCCTCGGAGACGAAGGCCTGCAGCACATGGCTTTCGATCGGCAGCCGCATGCCGGCCATCGCCGCGACGCGCGACGAGGAGCCGGCGACCGCCATGCCGACCTTGGCGGCACCGATCCTGCCGCGCGATGTCTCGACGCCGGTCACCTTGCCGCTGCCGTCGCGAACAAAGCCGGTCACCTCGCAATTCTGGATGATGTCGACGCCGAGCGCGCTCGCCGCATGCGCATAGCCCCAGACCACGGCGTCGTGCCGTGCCGTGCCGCCGCGTCGCTGCAAAAGCCCGCCCTGCACCGGAAAGCGCGCATTGTCGAAGTTCAGGAACGGCATCATCTTCCTGACTGCGGCGAGGTCGAGCAGTTCGGCATCGATGCCGTTGATGCGCATGGTATTGCCGCGCCGCGCATAGGCGTCGCGCTGCGCGTCGGAGTGGTAGAGGTTGATGACGCCGCGCTGGCTGACCATGGTGTTGTAATTGAGGTCCTGCTCCATGCGCTCCCAGAGCTTCATCGAAAGCTCGTAGAAGCCTGTATTGCCGGGCAGCCCGTAGTTGGAGCGGATGATGGTGGTGTTGCGGCCGGCATTGCCGGAGCCGATCCAGCCTTTTTCCAGCACGGCGACATTTCTGATGCCGTATTCGCTGGCGAGGAACCATGCCGTCGCCAGGCCATGGCCGCCGCCGCCGATGACCACCACCTCGTAGTGGCTCTTCGGGGTGGCGTCGCGCCAGGTGCGCTGCCAGTTCTTATGGCCGGAAAATGCCGCCCGGGCGAGGGAGAAGATCGAGTATTTCATGAACCTGTTTCGCGCCGGGCGTGCAACAATCCGGATCAGATGTCGAGCGTGTGGTCGCGCTCCCACTGGGTGAAGTGGGAAGCATAGGAATTCCATTCCTGCTGCTTGAGCTTTAGATAGGCCGACGAGAATTCCTCACCCAGCGCCGCCTTGAGCGATTTGTCGTTGTCAAACTCGCGCAACGCGTCGAGCAGGTTGAGCGGCAGCTTCGGCGCGCCCTCGACCGTATGGCCGAACTGGTACATGTCGATGTCGTAGCGCCTGCCGGGATCGGCCTTCGAGCGGACGCCGTCAAGGCCGGCGGCGATGATGACGGCCTGCAGCAGATAGGGGTTTGCCGCGCCGTCGGGCAGGCGCAGCTCGAACCGGCCTGGCCCAGGCACGCGCACCATGTGGGTGCGGTTGTTGCCGGTCCAGGTCACCGTGTTCGGCGCCCAGGTGGCGCCGGAGATGGTGCGCGGTGCGTTGATGCGCTTGTAGGAATTGACCGTCGGGTTGGTGATCGCGGCAAGGGCGGAAGCATGTTTCATGATGCCGCCGAGGAAGTTCCGGCCCTTTGCCGACAGGCCGAGCTCCATCGCATTGTCGGCAAAGACATTGGTCTTGCCGTCCCTGTCCCACACCGAGATATGCGCATGGCAGCCATTGCCGGTCAGGCCCTGGAAGGGTTTAGGCATGAAGGTTGCGCGCAGGCCGTGCTTTTCGGCGACCGATTTCACCATGAATTTGAAGAAGGAATGTTTGTCGGCGGTCGCCAGCGCATCGTCGAAGGCCCAGTTCATCTCGAACTGGCCGTTGGCGTCCTCGTGGTCGTTCTGGTAGGCGCCCCAGCCGAGCGCCAGCATGTGGTCGCAGATCTCGGCGATCACGTCGTAGCGGCGCATCACCGCCTGCTGGTCGTAGCAGGGCTTCGACGCCGTATCGTATTCGTCGGAAATCGTCTTGCCATCCGGCGAGATCAGGAAGAATTCGGCCTCGACGCCGGTCTTGATGTGCATGCCGTCGCCAGCGGCCTCGGCGATCAACCGCTTCAGCGTGTTGCGCGGCGCCTGCTCGACCGATTTGTCGTCCATGATGCAGTTGGCGGCAACCCAGGCGACCTCCGGCTTCCAAGGCAACTGGATCACCGAGGCCGGATCCGGCACCGCCAGCATGTCGGGATGCGCCGGCGTCAGGTCGAGCCAGGTGGCAAAGCCGGCAAAGCCGGCACCGTCCCGCTGCATGTCGGCGATCGCCTGCGCCGGCACCAGCTTGGCGCGTTGCCCACCGAACAGGTCGGTGTAGGATATCATGAAATATTTGACGCCCTTTTCCTTGGCGAAGGCGGCGAGATCGTTCCCCATTATAGTTCCTCGCTTACTGGCATTTGGTTTGTTTTAGAAGCCGTTCTTGCCCGGTATCCAATTGGTGCCGGCCAGCGGCACGCCGGCCATGGCTGCGGCTTCGATCGTCAAGGCCACAAGATCCTCGGGCTCGAGATTGTGCAGGCTATTCTTGCCGCAGGCGCGGGCGATTGTCTGAGCCTCAAGTGTCATCACCTTAAGATAATTCGCCAGCCGTCGTCCGGCCGCAATCGGATCGACCCGTTTCATTAGCTCGGGATCCTGCGTGGTGATGCCGGCCGGGTCGCGTCCCTCATGCCAGTCGTCATAGGCGCCGGCGGTGGTGCCGAGCTCGTTGTATTCCGCCTCCCAGCGCGGATCATTGTCACCGAGCGCGACAAGCGCTGCCGTGCCGATCGACACCGCGTCGACGCCGAGCGCCAGCGCCTTGGCGACGTCGGCGCCGTTGCGTATGCCGCCCGAGACGATCAGCTGCACCTTGCGGTGCATGCCGAGGTCCTGCAGCGCCTGCACCGCCGGCCTGATGCAGGCAAGCGTCGGCTGGCCGACGTTCTCGATGAACACTTCCTGGGTTGCCGCGGTGCCGCCCTGCATGCCGTCGACGACGACGACGTCGGCGCCTGCCTTCACCGCAAGCGCGGTGTCGTAATAGGGCCGGGCGCCGCCGACCTTGACGTAGATCGGCTTTTCCCAGTCGGTGATTTCGCGCAGTTCCAGGATCTTGATCTCGAGATCGTCCGGCCCGGTCCAGTCGGGGTGGCGCGAGGCCGAGCGCTGGTCGATGCCTTTCGGCAGCGTGCGCATTTCCGCGACGCGGTCGGAGATCTTCTGGCCGAGCAGCATGCCGCCGCCGCCTGGCTTGGCGCCCTGGCCGACGACAACCTCGATCGCGTCGGCACGGCGCAGATCGCGCGGGTTCATGCCGTAGCGCGACGGCAGATGCTGGTAGACCAGTGTCTTCGAATGGCCGCGCTCTTCCTCGGTCATGCCGCCGTCGCCGGTCGTCGTCGAGGTGCCGGACAGCGTCGCGCCACGGCCGAGCGCTTCCTTCGCCGGGCCGGACAGCGAGCCAAAGCTCATGCCGGCAATAGTGATCGGGATTTTCAGTTCGATCGGTTTTTTCGCGTAGCGCGAGCCGAGCACGACGCTGGTGTCGCAGCGCTCGCGATAGCCTTCGAGCGGATAGCGCGAGATCGAAGCACCGAGGAACAGAAGGTCGTCGAAATGCGGCAGCTTGCGCTTGGCGCCGGCGCCGCGGATGTCATAGATGCCGGTCGCCGCGGCGCGGCGGATCTCGGAAAGCGTGTAGTCGTCGAAGGTCGCGGATTTGCGCGGCGTCGTCGGCGGGTTGCGATAGGTCATTGAGCCTCAATACGCGTCGGCGTTGTCGATATTGAAATTGTAGAGGGTACGAGCCGAGCCATAACGCTTGAACTCCGCCGCCTTGACGCCGGTCACGCCGGCGCGGTCGAGCAAGCCTTGCAGCAATTCGAGATGCTCGGGCCGCATCTCCTTGGCGATGCAGTCGGCGCCGAGGCTTTCGACCTTGCCGCGCACGAAAAGCCGCGCCTCGTAGATGGAATCGCCGAGCGCATCGCCGGCATCGCCCAGCACCACCAGATTGCCGGACTGCGCCATGAAGGCCGACATGTGGCCGATATTGCCATGGACGACGATGTCGATGCCTTTCATCGAAATGCCGCAACGCGATGACGCGTTGCCTTCGATGACGAGCAGCCCGCCGCGGCCGGTGGCGCCGGCATACTGGCTGGCATCGCCTTTGACGACGATCTGGCCCGACATCATGTTTTCGCCGACGCCGGGCCCGGCCGAGCCATGCACGGTGATGGTGCCGCCGTCGTTCATGCCGCCGCAATAATAGCCGACGCTGCCGCGCACATCGATGGCGACCGGTTGGTCGACGCCGACGGCGACCGAATGGCTGCCTCGCGGGTGGAGCACCTCCCAGGCGGTCTCGTTCGAACCGGGCGCCAGATCGTGCAGCGCCTGGTTGAGCTCGCGCAGCGACATTTCGGCCAGGTCGAAGACCCGCGATGCCTGGCCCGGCTCACGCGCCGCCTTGGAAAGGTTGATTGCCGGCATCAGCTCAATGCTCCCAGAAATAGACAGTTGCGGGCTCGGGTTCCCAGACTTTCGCATTGTCTATGCCGGGCAGTTTGGTGAGCGCACGATATTCCGAGCCGAAGGCGACATACTGGTCGGTTTCGGCCATCACGGCGGGTTTGCAGGCTATGGGGTCGCGCACCACGCCGAAGCCGTTCTTGGTGCCGACGACGAAGGTGAAAAAGCCGTCGAGATCGCTCAGCGTGCCTTCCAGCGCCTCGCCGAGGTTCTTGCCATGCGCCATCTGCGAGGAGAGATAGGCGGCAGCGACCTCGGTGTCGTTCTCGGTCTCGAACGTCATGCCTTCACGGATCAGTTCGCGGCGGACATTGTTGTGGTTGGACAGCGAGCCATTATGCACCAGGCACTGGTCGGCGCCGGTCGAGAAGGGATGCGCGCCCATCGTCGTCACCGCCGATTCGGTCGCCATGCGGGTATGGCCGATGCCGTGTGTGCCGGTCATCTCGCGGACGCCGAAACGGTCGACGACCGCTTCCGGCAAGCCGACTTCCTTGTAGATCTCCACGACGTCGCCGGCGCCCATGATGCGGATGTCGGGGCGCAGCGTCTGGATCGCCTCGCGCGCTTCGTCGATCTTGGCAGGCATCGTCCGGACCACGGCATGCGTCGACTTCGCAGCAATGCTCACCGGCGCGCCGACTGCCTTTGCGAGTTCGGCGTCGAGGCCGCGGAAATCGCGCTCCGGTTTGGCCGACTGGATGGTGATCTTGGCTTCACTGGAGGGCGCGCCATAGATGGCGATGCCGGCGCTGTCGGGACCGCGATCGCTGAGCGAGATCAGCATCTCCGACAGCATCGCGCCAAGCTGGGGCTCGAGCGACTTGTCCTTCAAAAACAGTCCGACGATTCCGCACATGTCAGGCTCCGCGAGTTTGTTCCTCCGAGATGTATCGAATGAGTCCCGGGAATTCAATTGGTATGAAAAAAATTTTCCTGTCGTTATATATCGGTTGAGGCGCCGTCGGCCGCACTATCGCTACGCTGGCCGCCATTGTGAACCCATTTGGCATAGCGGATGCGGGCGATCTTGTAGGCATCCAGGATCGACAGGGCATAGATCAGGACGCCGCCGGCATGGCGGCCGATGAAGCTGGCATCGGGCGGCGCGATCTTGGCGGTGACCCAGGCCAGGACCACCACGAAGAACAGGAATTGCAGACCGCGCACCGGCACGCCGAGCACGACATGCCCGCTCGCCGGCAAAACGATCGCAGCGCCCAGAACCAGATAGGGGCTCGGTGGTGCGGGGGAGGTGGTGATCTGGCTGGTCATGCCGCCTGCCGTTCGCTTTGATTGATGGCATCGCGCAGCGCCGAAGCCGACGACAGCAGCCTCTCGATCAGCCCCGGATCGAGCCTGACCGTGCCGAATTCGGCTTGCCGGAAGACGCCGTAGCGCGCCCGCTCGGCCTCGGCCAGCAGCCAGACGATGCGCACGCCGTTTGGTGTGATCAGCAGTTCCTTGGCGCGTTCCTCGGCAAAGATATCGAGGTGGTCGGCGATGACGGCTTCGGGGAAGCGCACGCCCTTGCGGTCGCTCCGCAGCACCGCCTCGGCTGGAAATCCGGCGGCCTTCGGCAGTGTCTGGACGAGATGATCGAAATTGGAAAACGTCGTCGGCGATCCCGGCCGCATCATCATGTCGAAAGTGCCTGGCACCGCGACCTTTTCGGTGATCGAAACGCTCAGCCAGCGCGCCGGCAGCTTCCTTATCGCCAGCGTGTCGACGATGGTCCGCACCTGCACCCGCCGGCCGTTCCACGAGCCGGCGAAGGTGACGACTCCGGCGGCGCCGTCCGAGATGTTTGCCACGTCGGGGATGATATCGCGAAGCCCCGCTTCGTCGGCGGCAAGCGCAGTCGAAGCCTTGGCGCGGCTGGCGCGCGCAAGCCAGGCTATGTGGAGGACGAGAGCCAGGGCAACCGCCCCGGCGAGCAATGCTGAGATCACCTAGCGCACCTCGTCACGCAAATGCCCGCCCAGACCGGCGCGCCGTCAGTACCCCTGCGGCTTCGGCCACGGCATGGTGAACTGGGCACCACGGCGTACGAATTTGTAGCGGTAGAAGTGGAACCACAGCGAGATCAGGAAGTAGAAGGCGACCATGGCGATCAGCTGCGAGCCGAAGCCGAGGAAGATCGCAAAGAAGGTGACCACGCAAAGGCAGAACAAGACGATCGCCGGCAGCGGATGGAACGGATGGGTGTAGCCGCGGCGGATCGAGCCGAGCGGCCACTTCTTCCTGAACATGATGATGTTGATGCTCATGAAGGTGTATTGCAGCACGCCCGACAGGATCGAGAAGGTGATCGCCTGGTTGAGGTCGGCGATGAAGGCAAAGGCGAGCGCGATCGGCAGCAGGAACAGGATCGAGCGATAGGGCGTGCGGTATTTCGGATGCACCGCCGAGAACCAGGTCGGCAGATAGCGGTCGCGGCCGAGCGAGAACCAGGCGCGCGCGGCATCGTTGATGCAGCCATTGGCGGAGGCAAGTGCCGCAAGCAGCGTCGCGATGAACAACAGGTTCTCCAGCAGCGCACTGCCGGTCAGTTTGCCTGCATCCCACAGCGGATAATAGGTGATGCCGAGATATTCCCAGGGCATCAGCGAGGCGCAGACATACCAGGTCATCGCGGCCGCGATCAGAAGCGTGATCATGCCGGCCATCGTGCCGTAAGGCAGCGAGCGCGCCGGCGAGCGAACTTCCTCGGCGGCCTGCGTGGTGCCCTCGATGCCGAGATAGTACCAGATGCCGAACTGGAAGGCGGCGATGACGCCGATCCAGCCATAGGGCAGGGCGTTGCCGGGGGTGACCAGCTCGTTGAGCTTCAGCACGGCGCCTTGGGTCCACGGGCTGACCGAGAAGAACAGGATGACGATCGAGACATAGGCGATGGCGGTGATGACGAAATTGACGTTGAGCGTCATCAGCACGCCGCGATAGTTCAGCCATGCCAGCACGACGATGGTGGCGGCGATGAAGGAATTGTGGTTGAGGCCCTCGACGCCGGCCTTGGCGACGATGGTGTCGCCGAGCAGGATCGCGTCCGACACTTCGAGCATGGTATAGGCAAAGACCAGGAAAAGCGCGACGTTGAAGGCCATCAGCGGCCCGACAATGTGCTTGGCCTGGGCATATTGGCCGCCGGCGGCGGCAACCGTCGAGGTGACTTCGGAATCGATCATCGCGACCGACGTGTAGAGCAGTCCGACGATCCAGCAGACGATCAGCGCCGCCAGCGCGCCGCCTTTGTCCGCCGCGAAATTCCAGCCGGTGAACTCGCCGACCAGAACGATGCCGACACCGAGCGCCCAGACATGGGCGGGGCCGAGCACCCTGAGCAGTGAAACCCTGTCGCCTTGCACTTGCACCGCTGGTTCAGCCGTGATCGTCATCGTTCAATCCCCCACTCAGATCCGGTGTTTTTCGGACACGGCTTCAAGCTCGCCTTCCCTGGACGAGGTCAGCATCTCTTCGGAATAGGTCGTGTCGATCTTGAACCAGTCGTAGAGCATCCACAGCGCGAGCACGATCGAGATGCCCCAGCATGCGTAAGAGAGTGCCACCCACATGACGATGCTTCCCTGATTTATTTGTCGTCGAATTTTTCGTTGATGACGTCGCGGTATTCGCGGTCCGATGCGCGGAACAGAAAAATGAAATAGCCGATCAGCACCGCAGCCATGATGATCAGCGTCGGCCAGTCGATGATGTAGTGGAACCGGTTCTGGATGATGTCGTGCGCGGTTTCCGGCGTGTAACCGAGCTTTTCCCAGATCGAGGCCATGGTCGGGTTCTGGCCGAGCGCCTCCCACGTCTTGGCGTCGAGCGCGTCGATGGATTTTGCCGCCCCTGCCAGGCCTAGTTTCAGCGGCAGCCACAGCGCGACGAAAATCGCGACCACGACGACGGCGATATCGAAAACCTGTCCGGCCTTGCTCTGTTCGGGCGGTGTATAGCGGGCCATGCGTCTCCCCCTCAGGACTTGCGGTTGCGGTAGGCGTCGGCATTCTTGATGTCGAGGCCGTAAATGAAGTCCTTGTCTTCCTTGTAGTGGTTGACCATCGCCAGGATCGCGGCCGTGTTGAAGATCAGCACGGCGGCCGCGGCGACCGCGACGACGAGCTTGATGCCGGCATCGGGGATGTATGGCCATGTCATGAACAGGACGAAGAGAATCGTCGCCCACAGGCAGACGATCAGGAGCATGGATCCACGCACGTCGGAACGATACAACGCTTCCACGCGCTGTTGCAGGTCGGACATCGGCTTTCCCCTTTTTCAACGCCGGTCCGGACTGGCCGGTCATTGCCCTCTTTCAAGAGAGTGAAATTTTTTTCATAAAATCCGGCCGAATTCTGGAATTGTCAAGACGATTTTACGCGACGTTAACCGTTTGTTTGAGCTCGCCAGATTTGCCTGACAATGAAATTATTTGCTTACGGGTATTGCAGGCTCCCGGCGTTTGCGATCAATATTCAAGGCAACGCTCCCGCCTGTGTGCAGGGAGCAGGGGAAAGCAAAAAGTTTTCTTTCGAACGGAGGACAGCGGATGACGGCATCCTGGAGATTTTCGACGCTTGCGGACCGCCATCGCGCGCTCGGCTCGAAGCTCGAGGACTGGAGCGGCATGGGTACCGCCTGGACCTACGACAAGGACGCCGACGAAGAGTATATCGCCATCCGCACCAAGGCCGGCCTGATGGACGTGTCCGGCTTGAAGAAGGTCCACATCGCCGGGCCGCACGCCTCGCACCTGATCGACCTGGCGACGACGCGCGACGTCGAAAAGATCTGTCCCGGCAAGTCGGCCTATGCCTGCATGCTCAACGAGGCCGGCAAGTTCACCGACGACTGCATCCTCTACCGCACCGGCCCGAATTCCTGGATGGTCGTGCATGGCTCGGGCACCGGCCATGAAGAGCTGCAGCGCGCTTCCGTCGGTCGCGACGTGTCGCTACGCTTCGACGACAATCTGCACGACCTTTCGCTGCAGGGGCCGCTAGCCGTGGACTATCTGGCAAAGCATGTGCCCGGCATTCGCGACCTCAACTATTTCCACCACATGCAGACGCAGTTGTTCGGCTTTCCGGTGATGATCTCGCGCACCGGCTACACCGGCGAGCGCGGCTACGAGATCTTCTGCCGTGGCCAGGACGCCGGAACGATCTGGGACAGGATCCTCGACGAGGGCAAGAGCGCCGGCATTATCCCGTGCCGCTTCACCACGCTCGACATGCTGCGCGTCGAGAGCTACCTGTTGTTTTACCCCTACGACAATTCGCAGAAATATCCGTTCGAGAATGAGGGGCCCGGCGACACGCTGTGGGAGCTTGGTCTCGACTTCACCGTCAGCCCCGGCAAGACGGGCTTTCGCGGCGCCGAGGAGCACTACCGCCTCAAGGGCAAGGAGCGCTTCAAGATATTCGGTGTGCTGCTCGAAGGCAGGGAGCCGGCCGACGAGGGCGCGCCGGTCTATCGCGACGGCAAGAAGGTCGGCGTGGTGACCTGCGCCATGTATTCGCCGCTGGTCAGGAAATCGATGGGCATTGCCCGGCTCGACGTCGACTGCGCGGTCCAGGGCACCCGGCTCGAGATCCGCAACAAGAGCGGCGCCATCAGCGCAACCGCCGAGCCGCTTCCGTTCGACGATCCGAAGAAGACCAAGCGCACGGCGAAAGGCTGAGGCATACTGCGGGTATGGCAGCGAAAAGCATCATCAGCCGCCCGGTCTATGGGACCCTGTCTCCACAGCCCGGCAAGCACCATCTTTTCGTAGCGGACGCAGAGGGAGCGCTGGCGATTACCGATCTTGCCGCCAAGGCACCGGCGGATTTCTTCGGCGGCGCCCACATCATCTTCATTCCCGGCCGCGACGGTAAATATGCCGAGGCGGTCGAAGCACTGAAGCCGGCGCAGCTCTACCTCGGCCATTCCTTCGCCAGTGCCCTGCCGCGGCTGAAGCAGACGCTGGCCAACGCCCATATGGGCCTCAGGCTCTACCTTGCCGGCACCGAAGAGCTGATCGGCCAGGCCATGCAGGCGGCGCTCGAAGCCGGCATCGACCACACCTCGATCCAGACCGAGCATCGCGGCTCGCTGGCGCGCCGCGTGCAGTGCGTCCATTGCAAGGGCATCACCGAGAACGTCACGACGCAGCCGGCAACCTGTTCGCATTGCGGCCTGCTGCTTCTGGTGCGCGACCACTATTCGCGGCGCCTCGCCGCCTTCCAGGGCGTCTGCATCAACGCCGAGGACCGCAGCGAAATTCCTCCGATCGAGGAGGTCTTTCGATGAGCACCGGCACCACCAAACTCGATGTCGTCGTCAGCGATGTCGTCCCGATCAACAAGCTGGTGACGCGCTTTCATTTCCGCAGGCGCGACGGCCAGCTTTTGCCGACCTTTTCCGGCGGCGCCCATGTCGTCGTCGAGATGCGCGATGGCGAACGCACCAGGCTCAATCCCTATTCGCTGATGGGCTCGCCGCTCGACACCCGCGAATACACCATCTCGGTGCGCCGCGACGACGCCGGCCGCGGCGGCTCGCTGTTCATGCACAGGCAGGTCAGGCCGGGCACGGAGATGGTGGTGAGCTACCCCGTCAATCTGTTCTCGCTCGATCTTCGGGCCAGGAAGCATCTGATGCTGGCCGGTGGCATCGGCATCACCCCGTTCATGGCGCAGACCGCGCAGCTGGCGGCGCAAGGCGGCAATTTCGAATTGCATTACACCTGCCGCACCGCCTCGCTCGGCACCTATGCCGACCTGCTGAGAGAGCGCTACGACCGCCGGGTCAGGCTCTATCACGACGACCGCGACGAGCGCGTCGATCTCGACCGGCTGTTGTCGTCGCAGCCGCTCGGCACGCATCTCTATGTCTGCGGGCCGTCCGGCATGATCGGCTGGGTGCGCGACCGCGCCGCTGCCATCGGCTGGCCGCCAGAGACCGTGCATTTCGAGCATTTCGCCGCACCCCAGCCGGGCGCGCCGTTCGACGTGACACTGGCGCTCAGCGGCAAGACGATCCGTGTCGACGAGCAGCAGAGCCTGCTCGAGGCGATCGAGGCGGCCGGCGTCGATCCGCCCTATCTGTGCCGCGGCGGCGTCTGCGGCCAATGCGAGACCAACGTGATTTCGCATGACGGCAAATTCATCCACAACGACCACTGGCTGAGCGAGGAAGACCACCGTTCGGGTTGCAAGATCATGCCTTGCGTCTCGCGCTTCGAGGGCAGGTCGCTGGTGCTGGAAAGATAGGAGGCGAGCTTGGGCATCACCTTTCGCAAGGAAACGTTCCGCGACGACTTCACCTTCAGGAATAGCCCCGAGCACATCAGGCGATTCCCGTTCCCGTTCCATGAAGACAGCTACATGTATGCGGTCAACATCGAGCCGCATGTCGTCGGGCCGAGGGGCAGCGTGCTGGAGAATTTGATCGACGTTGACGAGCACTATGTCGCCGAGATGCAGGACCGCGCTTTGGTGCTGGCCGAGGATCCGCTGCGCTGCCAGTCGCTGCCGCACATGACGCTGGCCGGCTGGGACCTGCTCGAACTCCTGATGGAGCAGCAGGCGCTGGGCTATCCCGAGCATTTCACGCTGATCCGCGACGGCGATCGCTGGCGCTGGATCAACCGGCCGCTCGGCATCGACGACAGCTTCACCTTCGGCGACGTCTCGACGCTGCCCTATGGGCCGATGGAATACATCACCCGCCAGAGCCAAGGAGATTTCTGCATTCTCGACCAGCGCGACGGCAATCTGTGGATGGATGCCGGCATGGTCACCACCCAGGCCGACTGGTCGCTCGATTTCGACATCGGCATGAACTTCTTCGAATGGCACGCGCCGGTGCCGCTGGCGCACGAGAAGGGGATCTTCGTCCGGGCGCTGAAATTCCTCACCAACATCCAGCAGGGTAAGCCGGCGCGCCGGCTGAACTGGACGATGACCATCAATCCGCGCCTCGACACCAGCCCGGAAAATTACCACAAATGGGGTCCGGACCGCGCCACGGTGACGCCGGAAAATGTCGGCGAAAAAGTGCATCTGCGCGTCGAGCTGCAGAGTTTCTGGCGGCTGCCGCGCTCGAATGCGATCGTCTTCCCGATCCGCTGCTACCTGATCAAGATGGACGAACTGGTGACGCAGCCGAAATGGGCAAGGCGGCTGCACCGCGTCATCCGCGACCTGCCCGACGAACTCGCCAATTACAAGGGCCTGACGCGTTATCGGCCGACCTTGGTCGAATGGCTGTCGAAATTGGATGATGGCAGCCCGACATCGCCGGGCTTCGGGCCGGATTAAAGCTGCCCGCGAAGCTGCTAATCTCCCCCACGAGGGGGGAGATTGGCCAACTCACCCCGCGCTCTGCGGGTAGCAGATGATCGACAGATAACGCATCGGCAGAACGCTCAGCACTTCCGGTCCGTGCGGCGCATCGGCGTCGAAGAACAGGCTGTCGCCGGGCTTCATCGGGTAGAGATTGCTGCCGTGCCGGTAAACCACCTCGCCCTCGAGCATATAGAGGAATTCCATGCCCTCGTGCTGGAAGGTCGGGAACACGTCGGAATCCTCGGTGAGCGTGATCAGATAGGGTTCGACGACGACGCCGCTGGTGTTGGAGCCGATATGGCCGAGCAGATTGTACTGGTGGCCGGCGCGCGTGCCGCGGCGTTCGACGTCGAGGCCTTCGCCGGCCTTGACGAAGACGGCACTGCGCTCCTCCTCGAAACGGCGGAAGAAGGCGGTGACCGGAACGCCGAGCGCCCGCGACAGCGCCTGCAACGTGGTCAGCGATGGCGAGGTGATGCCGTTCTCGATCTTCGACAGCATGCCGAGCGAAATGTCGGTGGCGGCAGCCAGATCGGCGACGGTGATGCCGAGCTTTTTGCGGAATGCCCGCACCTCGCGGCCGATCGCGACCTCAAGCACTTTTTCGCGGGTGTCGCGAATGGCGTGCGGGTTCTGGGTGAGCGGCACGCGTATCTTGCGCGGCTCGATCGCGGCGGGCTTGGCTTTGCCCGCCACGGCGCCGGCATCATGCTTCAGACTGGATGCTTTTTTTGCCATTTCGCCACCCCGGACCTTGCCGATTCATTTCACTCACGGTGAACATATTCGGTGCCGATACAGAAGCGCAACTCTCACGACAAGCCGAATTGCGCAATGACCGGATTTCGCCCGAGCTTCCACGTCGTTTAGAAATCCAGCTCGGCGAAGCGCGGTTTCGCGACAAGCCCTGTTGACAGCATCGAAGGGGCAATTACTGTCCTGTCAGTGAAATTTGTTTCGTTAGAGAAATGAGATCGGGAGGCCCGCAATGAAAGATCGTGTTGCCATCGTTGGAGCCGGGCCGTCCGGCATGGCCCAGCTCCGGGCCTTCAAGTCGGCCGCCGACAAGGGCGCCGATATTCCCGAGATCGTCTGCTTCGAAAAGCAGTCCGACTGGGGCGGCCTGTGGAATTACACCTGGCGCACCGGCCTCGACGAGCACGGCGACCCGGTGCATGGCTCGATGTACCGTTACCTCTGGTCGAACGGCCCGAAGGAATGCCTCGAATTCGCCGACTACACCTTCGAGGAGCATTTCGGCCGGCCGATCGGCTCCTACCCGCCGCGTGCCGTCCTGTGGGACTATATCAAGGGCCGCGTCGAAAAATCCGGCGTGCGCCAATGGGTGCGCTTCAACAGCCCGGTGCGCATGGTCACCTTCTCCGACACGACGAAAAAATTCACCGTCACCGCGCATGACCGCACCAACGACGTCACCTATTCGGAAGAGTTCGACAACGTCGTCGTCGCCTCGGGGCATTTTTCCGTGCCCAACGTGCCCTATTTCGAGGGCTTCTCGACCTTCAACGGCCGTATTCTGCACAGCCACGATTTCCGCGACGCGATGGAATTCAAGGGCAAGGATATCTTGATCATCGGCCGCTCCTATTCGGCCGAGGACATCGGCTCGCAATGCTACAAATACGGCGCCAAATCGATAACCTCTAGCTACCGCTCGAAGCCGATGGGCTTCAAATGGCCGGAGAACTGGAAGGAAGTGCCGCTGCTGCAGAAGGTCGTCGGCAAGACCGCGCATTTCAAGGATGGCAGCACCAAGGACGTCGACGCCATCATCCTGTGCACCGGCTATCTCCATTCCTTCCCGTTCCTCACCGAGGATTTGAAGCTGAAGACCGCCAACCGCATGTGGCCGGACGGGCTCTACGAGGGCGTCGTCTGGGAGAAGAACCCGAAGCTTTTCTATATCGGCATGCAGGACCAGTTCTACACCTTCAACATGTTCGACGCGCAGGCCTGGTTCGCCCGCGACGTCATCATGGGCCGTATCAAGCTACCCTCGGCCGAAGCGATGGCGGACCACGGCCGGAAATGGCGGGCACGCGAGGAGACGCTGGAAGACGCCGAGCAGATGATCTGGTTCCAGGGCGACTACACCCGAGAGCTGATGGAGCAGACCGACTATCCGGGCTTCGACGTCGAGGCCGTCAATCGGACCTTCATGGAGTGGGAGCACCACAAGGCGGAAGACATTATGGGCTTCCGCGACCATGCCTACCGCTCGCTGATGACCGGCACGATGGCGCCTTTGCACCATACGCCGTGGCTGCAGGCGATGGACGATTCGATGGAGAGCTATCTCGAGGTGAAGGACGTGGCGGCGGAGTAGACAGCCCGAACGGCGATTGCCTTGCCTCAGACAACTTCCCGCGCCGGGTCGGCTGCAAGCGCCAGGGAATTTGCGACGTGCTCGAGGTGCTCCTCGTCCAGAATGCTGGTCGCGACGCGGACGGCGTTCGTTTTTCCCGTCGAAAACTTCGCTCCGGCATGGACCGCGATGCCGTGGGCGGCCAGCGTGACCATCGCGTAAGGTTCCGAAGCAACCGGAATGAGCACGCTGAGACCGTGCCCGGCGTCGATATCGACATTGCGTTCGGCCAGTTCGCAGGCGAGCCGTTCGCGGCGGCGGCGGTAGACCTGCTTCGCCCGCTCCACCAGGGCGGCCGTGGCCGGGTCTTGCAGCAGCCAGGCGGTGGCCGCCTGCAGGATGCGGCTGGTCCATCCCGAGCTGAAGCTGCGGTAGGATTGGATCTGCTCGACGATCGTCGCCGATCCGGACAGGACGGCGAGCCGCAGGTCCGGGCCGTGGGTCTTGGAATAGGACAGGATATGGACGACGCGATCGGGAAAACGCCGACCCAGCGAAATGCGCGGCGCCGAGGCAATATCGCCGACGCCATCGTCTTCGACAATCAGCACATCGGTACCGGCGAGCAGGTCGCCGATGACTTCCAGCCGCGCCGGCGACATGCAGGCGCCGGTCACCGAATGGACGCGCGGCTGGAACAGGAACGCGACCGGCCGCTGCCGCAGAGCGCTGGCGAGCGCGTCCGGCAAGGGGCCGTCACCGTCGCAGTCCACCGGGATGATCGGTACGTCGAGATCCTCGAGGATGTCGAGCAGGCGAAGCGCCGTCGGGTTCTCGATGGCCACCGGCGCTCCCGGCGGGACCAGCGCATGCAGCAAGGTGTAGATGGCGTTGTAACCGCCATTGGTGGCCAGGAACGCACCGGGATCGTACGGCCATGACGGGCGCACTGCGGCCTCCAGCTCGGGCAGGATACGCACCCGCTCGTAGCTGTTGAGCTTTTCGGCGCGCGCACCATGCGCCAGCGCGATGTCGAGCGGCGGCAAGAGCCTCACATCGGGCTCCGCGATCGCCAGGTTCAGAACATCCTGTCCGTAATTGCCGCCGCTCATGTGGCGCTCGGGGCGGGCGGCAAAGCGGTTGCCCATGATCCAGGTGCCGTTGCGTCCGCGGCCGCCGATGATCTTGTAGCGCCGCAACTCGCTCCACGCCTGCGAGACCGTCGCCGGGCTGACGCCGAGCACATAGGCCAGATCGCGCACCGGCGGAAGTTTCGCGCCGACCGGCAGCGCGCCGCTTCTGATCAACGCACTGGTCTCGCGCGCGATGCCGCGCATCGTGCGGTCGCCAAGGCGTTCAGCGAACCATCCTGCATCGAAATCCATCGGCATCGGCGACCGTTGAAGCTAATGTTCAATAACATAATAACATTTGATCGGCAGAAAATAAACATTTACCAATCGCCGGTCAAACATAGCTTTGAAGTTCATGCCGATGGCCGTTTCGATCACTATAGCCACCCGCGATTGGGACTATCTCACTCCCTTGGTCCTGGGTGACGTCGCCTCCAGCCGCCTGTCGGTGAAGGTTGATCGTGTCGCCACGCTAATCGCGGATATCGGCACCGATCCGAACTACGATGCGGCGGAGGTCTCGTTCAGCCGTTATGTGTCGGCCATGGCGTCGGGCCGGGATACGGTGGTTGGAATACCGTGCTTCATCATGCGCGGCTTTCGCCATCGCTGTATCATCACGGTCGAGGACAGTCCGCTGGAGCAGTTTTCCGACCTTGCCGGCAAACGTATCGGCGTCACCGGCTGGCGCGATTCCGGCAACACGTGGACGCGCGGGGCGCTTCGCCGGGAGGGCGTCGGCATCGAGGATGCCTATTGGTTTGCCGGCCGGTTGACATCCGAGCACCCGATCGCCGACCGCCTCGACGGATTCGGCAGGCCGGGGCGCATCGAAGCAGCACCAGGCGAGCGCCCGATGATGGAGCTGCTGGCGCAAGGCGAGCTCGACGCCGTTTTCACGCCCTTCATGCCGGACGGCTTTTTCGGCCCGGCTTCCGGCTTCCGGCAAGTGCTGCGCGATTTTCGCGCGGCCGAACGCGCCTATTTCGCCGACGTCGGTTATGTGCCGGGCATGCATCTGGTCGCCGTCAAGGCCGCAATGGCCAGGGAACATCCCTGGCTGCCGCAGGAACTCGCCAGGCTGATCGACGAAAGCCAGCGCGTCTGGACGGCAAAGCGCCGAAAATATGCCGACACCTCGCCGTGGGTCCTCGAGGAGCTGCTTCATGCGGGGCGCGACCTGCCTGCCTCCTGGAACGCCAGCGGCCTGCCTGCCAACCGGCGCATGATCGAGGATTTCGTCATCGAGCTCCATGCCCAGGGCATTCTGACGGAACCGATTTCCGCCGAAGCCTTGTTTCCTTTCGAGGCCGGGTCGCGGGCCACCTGACAACGCAACGAAGAACACGAAGGAGAATGCCATGAGGACAATCAGCTTCATATTCGCCTCGCTCGTCACCATGCTGGCGCAGGCCAGCTTTGCCCAGGACGTCCAAAAGCAATCGGTGAACGAAGACTTGCGCGCCCGGCTGCCGGAAGAGATCCGCACGGCGGGAAAGATCACGGCTGTCAACAACGGCTCGTTCCCGCCCTATGAGATCGTCACCGGCACCGAACTGTCAGGGGCGACCAAGGACATTTCGGACGCCATCGGCCAGTTGCTCGGCATCGAGGTCGATCATGCCTCCGTCGCCGGCCTGCCGGCTTTGCTGAGCGGCATCAATGCCGGCCGTTATCAGTTCGCGATGGGGCCTGTCGGCGACTATCCCGACCGCCAGAAATCCAACGACTTCGTCGATTGGGTGCGCGAATACGTTGTCTTCGCCGTCGAGAAAGGCAACCCGCAAGGCATCACCTCGCTCGACACCGCGTGCGGCAAGCGCATCGCCGTCATGTCGGGTGGTTCGGCCGAAAAGGTCATCAAGCAGCAGGCGCAGAAATGCACCGAGGGCGGCAAGCCGGCCGTCGAGGTGCAATCCTTCACCGACCAGCCAAGCTCGATACTGGCCGTCCGGTCGAAGCGCTCCGACGCATTCTTCTCCTCGCAGGCGCCGCTGACCTATTTCGTCGAGCAGGCGAAGGGCCAGCTGGAACTCGCCGGGGTCGGCCAGGCCAACGGCTTCAAGGACATCTACCAAGGCGCCGTCGTCAAGAAGGGTTCGCCGCTGGGCGGCGTGCTGCTCGACGCCTTCAAGATCCTGATGAAGAACGGCACCTACGCCGCGGTGATGAAGAAGTGGGGCCTCGAGAAGAACATGATCGACGCGCCCGGCATCAACCAGGGCCAGTAGAGGCTGCCATGACCGACGCGACCGCTGCCTACGCGGCCGGGCTGCCGCGACGTCCCGACGACGCGCTGCGCGACGTCAAACGAGCCCACCGGCCATTCCCGCTCGTCCGGCTGGCGCTCTGGGCATTCACCGTCGCCGTCGCCGCCGGCTTCGCCTATATCGTCGCGGTCAACCCGAATTTCGGCTGGCCCGTGGTCGCCCAGTATTTCTTCGATCCGACGGTCATGCAGGGGCTTTCCGTAACGCTCGGCCTGACGGTCGTGGCGATGATCCTAGGCATCGTGCTCGGCCTGCTGCTCGCCATCGCGCGCATGTCGAACGACAGGCTGGCATCCTTTCTCTCCGGCCTGTTCATCTGGTTCTTCCGCGGAACGCCGCTGCTGGTGCAACTGATCCTGTGGTACAACCTTTCGACGCTGTTTCCGCGCATTTCCATTGGCTTCGCCAGCTGGAACACCAACGACCTGATCACGCCTTTGACAGCCGCCGTTCTTGGTCTGGCGCTGAACGAGGCCGCCTACATGGCCGAGATCATTCGTGGCGGGCTGCTGTCGGTGGACAAGGGACAGGCCGAAACGGCTGAAGCCTTCGGCATGACCCGCGCGCGGGCCTTGCGGCGCATCATCATCCCGCAAGCCATGCGGTCGATCGTGCCGCCGACCGGCAATCAGCTGATCAGCATGATCAAGGCGACGTCGCTTGTCAGCGTCATCGCCATGGCCGACCTGCTCTACTCGGTGCAGTCGATCTACAATCGCACCTTCGAAATCATTCCGCTGCTGATGGTTGCAGTGCTGTGGTACCTGCTGATCACCTCGGTTCTCAACGTGGCGCAAGGCGCGATCGAACGCCACTACAGCCGCGGCGACCGCGGCGCCCGTGAGAAGACGGCGACCGCCACACTGGAGGCCGCCAATGAGCGCGCATGACACGCCCCTGGTCAGGGCGCGCAACGTTCACAAGGCGTTCGGCCCGCTCGAGGTGCTGAAGGGCATCGACCTGGACGTCGCGCCTGGCGAGGTGGTGGTCATTCTCGGACCGTCCGGCTCCGGCAAATCAACCTTCCTGCGATGCATCAATCATCTGGAGGCGATCGACCAAGGGTCGATTGAGGTGGACGGCGAGCAGATCGGCTACCGGCTGCACAACGGCCGGCTCGACAAACTCTCCGACCGGGCGATCGCGGCGCAGCGGCGCAAGATCGGCATGGTGTTCCAGCAGTTCAACCTCTATCCACACATGACGACCCTGCAGAACGTCATCGAGGCTCCGGTCGGCGTTCACCGGGAGAACCGCAAGGAGGCGATCGGCTACGCCCGCGAACTGCTGACCCGTGTCGGTCTCGCCGACAAGATCGACGCCTATCCGCGCCAGCTTTCAGGCGGCCAGCAACAGCGCGTCGCCATCGCCCGCGCGCTCGCCATCCGCCCGAAATTGATGCTCTTCGACGAGCCGACGTCGGCGCTCGATCCGGAACTGGTCGGCGAGGTCCTCTCCACCATGCGTGATCTTGCCAAGCAGGGCTTGACCATGATCGTCGTCACACACGAGATCGGCTTTGCCCGCGAGGCGGCGGATCGGGTGGTGTTCATGGACGACGGCAATGTGATCGAGGCCGGGCCTCCGGACGAGGTTCTCGCCAAACCCAGGCACCCGCGCACGCGGGCCTTTTTAAGCCGTTTCATCTGACAGCAAAGCCGGCACGATTACGTGCTCGGCAAAGGACCTTCGATGCCAAAGACCTCCAACCAGTTCGCCGACATTTCCGACTTCGCCGACAAGGCCGCCGAGCTTGCGGTGGTTCGCCAGCACCTGCACGCGCATCCCGAGCTTTCATTCCAGGAGCACGAAACGGCTACATACGTTGCCGAACGGCTCGAAGGCTGGGGCTACGAGGTGACGCGCAATGTCGGCGGGCTCGGCGTCGTCGGCCGCTTGCGCCAGGGCAGCGGCCGCAGCATCGCCATCCGCGCCGACATGGACGCCTTACCGATTACCGAAGCGACCAATCTCCCTTATGCCAGCCAGGCCAGCGGCAAGATGCACGCCTGCGGCCATGACGGCCACACCACGATGCTGCTCGGCGCCGCCGAATACCTGGCGCGCACGCGGCATTTTAACGGCACGGTGAACCTCATCTTCCAGCCGGCCGAGGAAGCCGGCAAGGGAAGCGGGGCGCAGGCGATGATCGCCGACGGCCTGTTCGAGCGCTTTCCCTGCGATGCGATATTCGGGCTGCATAACCATCCGGGCGCGCCGACGGGTTCGTTCCTGATGCGCGCCGGGCCGCTGATGGCGGCGAGCGATACCGTCACGATCAAGATAACCGGGCGTGGCGGCCACGCCTCGCGTCCGCACCTGACGGTCGACCCGATCGTCGCTGCCGCCAACATCGTCATGACCCTGCAGACGGTGGTGTCGCGCAACGTCAACCCCATCGAGACGGCTGTCGTTACCGTCGGCACCATTCACGGCGGCACGGCCTCCAACGTCATCCCGGAACACGCCGAGATCACGCTGAGCGTCCGCTCTTTCTCGGCCGAGATCCGCGACACGCTCGAGCAGCGAATTCGCAATATCGCAGCACTTGTGGCGCAGGCGCATGGCGCAACGGTCGAGATCGATTACGAGCGCGGCTACCCGGTGGTGATCAATTCCGAGGGCGAGACGTCCTTCGCGACAGACGTCGCTGTCGAGCTCGTCGGTCAGGACAAGGTGTCCGTCTGCCCGTTGATCCCCGGCAGCGAAGATTTTTCTTATTTCCTCGAACACAAACCCGGTTGCTTCCTGCGTCTCGGAAACGGCGAGGATTCAGCCATCCTGCACAGCTCGAAATACGATTTCAACGACGGCAATCTGACCGTCGGCGCAGCGCTCTGGGCTCGATTGACCGAGAGATTCCTGGCCATGTGATCCACACCTGCGGCTTGGATTGTCGATCGGCCGGTCGAGCAGAATTGGGGAAACCGGCCGCGCGACTATCGTCAACGAACTCTCACCGCATTCCAGCTCCTTCGAACAGGGTAGGTGTTTATTCTCTCAGACGAACAAAAAGTCACTCGTTGTCAGCGTGTTCGTAAAGTTTGCGAGAGTAACTTGATCGACTCCCGCGGTAATGATGGTGTCGGTTCCACTTTGTGCAATTGTGAGATCATCGAACGATTGCACGCCCTCCACGCCGCTAAACACAATGGTGTCGCCTTGGGTCTGGCTGAAGTCGTAAATGGTGTTTTGGGTTCCGACCGTCATTGAACCATCGTCCTTGAATATGAATTGGTCTTTGCCGCCCTGAGCCAGTTCGCTCAGTTGCCCGTCGCCCCACATGTCATTGATGACCGTGCAGCCGGGTGCCGCGCTCCCGGCGTACAGGGTATCATTTCCACCCTTGGCCGAACCGGACATTTGCAGAGCGTCGCCGCACAGGAAGTTACGGACCTGGCCGCTTTCGCTGTTCTGGCCCCCGGTAAGAATGTCGTTGCCCCCCTGGGCGGAACCGGACATAGAGCGCGCGTCGCCGTATAACTCGTTTAGAACATCAGGAAAGGCGCTTTTGTCCCCGCCAGTCAGGGTATCATTGCCGCCCACAGCGCTGCCGAGCATCGTGACAGCGTCGCCATACCCCAAATTGTGGGTGCCTTGCAGCACGGCCACGTCATCGCCCCCAAGCGCATGGTCGGACATGTTGCCGCCCGCGTCGCCGTAGAAAGTTATCTCCGAGCCACCCGCGCTCGTGAAAGTGTCGTTGCCGCCCGCGGCGAAACCGGAAAGATCACCGCCCGCATCGCCATAAAGAGTTTTGCTCCCGATCTCCCCACCCAGGTCCGTATAGTGGTCGTCGCCGCCCTGAGCATGGTCAGACATGTTGCCGCCGGCGTCACCGAAGAAGGTGTTGGTGGAAAAGAAGCTACCCGTGAAGGTATCGTTGCCACCCTTGCTGTAGGCCGACATATCGCCGCCGGCATCGCCGTAGAAAGTGTTGAAGGAGTCGGTCCTGCTCGTGAAATTGTCGTCGCCGCCTTGCGCATTGCCGGACATGTTGCTGCCCGCGTCACCGTAGAAAATGTTATTGGCTTCTATCGAGCCCTGGAAGGTGTCGTTGCCGCCCTTGCCATGGTCGGACATCTCGCCGCCCGCGTCACCGTAAAAGGTGTGATCGGCTCCTTGTCGAGTGCTGGTCACGAAAATGTCGTCGCCGCCTTGAGCAAAGCCGAACATGTTGCCGCCGGCGTCACCGTAGAACGTGTTGTCTACCCGTCTACCCACTTCACTGCTCAACGTATCGTTGCCGCCCTTGCTGTGGTCCGACATATCGCCGCCGGCATCGCCGTAAAAAGTGTTGAAGGAGTCGCCTTCGGCCCTAAAACTGTCGTCGCCGCCCAGAGCATGAACGAACATGTTGCCGCCGACGTCACCGTAGAAGACGTAGGTGCCCAGCGAGGCGCCTGTGAAACTGTCGTCGCCGCCCTTGCTGTGGTCCGAGCTATCCTCGCCGGCATCTCCGTACGCAGTGGTGGTGGAGGATGGCGATCCCGTGAAGATGTCGTTGCCGCCCCTCGAGAAATCTAGCAGGCTGCCGCCAGCATCGCCGATTAAGATGTTTGTATTTAGATCGCCTGCGAGGACGTCATCGGTGCCCCGTTGACGGTCTACTAGATCACCGGGAGTAAAGGGAACGCGTATAGCCATTATTCGCTCTCCTGTTGAGCCTGCCCGTCCGATGACAGCCGTACGATGTGAGGTAACAGCGAGCAATCATCCCGAATGGCTATATCTTTAGGCGTAGGGATCGGTGTGCGCGCTTGGCGGCAGCTTCCTGAGGCCGTCCTATTCTGGACTATCCCAGCCTTGCGCGAGCCTTCGCCGTCCAGGCGTTGAACAGCCGGTCTGCGACGATGCCAATGAAGGCAATGGCCAGGCCGGCGACGATGCCGCGGCCGGAATCGGCCTTGGACAGCGCTATGAACACCTCCTGGCCGAGATCGCGGGTGCCGACCATGGCGCAGATGATGATCATCGCCAGTGCCATCAGGATCGTCTGGTTGACGCCAAGCATGATCTCTGGAAGCGCCAGCGGCAGCTGCACGCAAAAGAAGGTCTGGCGCCTGGTGCAGCCGGACACCTTCGCCGCCTCGATCAGCGCCGGCGGCACCTGCCGGATGCCGTGATTGGTGTAGCGGATCGCCGGCACCACGGCGAAGGCGACGGTGGCGATCATCGCGGTGACGTCGCCGACCCTGAACAGCATCACCACCGGAATGATGAAGCAGAACGACGGCAGCACCTGCAGCGTGTCGATGACCGGCGTGACGGTCTTTTCGAAGCGGTCGCTGCGCGATGCCATCAGCCCGATCGTAATGCCGATGAGGCAAGCGATAAAGGCCGAGATGCCGCACAAATAGACCGTCGCCATGGTCTTTTCCCAAAGGCCGGTGACGGCGCAGAACGCTGTCAATGCCGCGACCAGGGCGGCGAGGCGGAAGCCGCCGAGCTGGTATCCGGCAAGGCCAAGGAGACAAACCGCGCCCAGCCACGGAAAGCCCTCGCAGAAGGCGCGCACCGGGTTCAGCACGTTGAGGATAAGCGCCACGCGGAACGCTTCGATCGTGTCGAAGAAGTTGATGGTGATCCAGTTCACCGCCGCCTTCCACAAAGGCGCGGTGGTGAAGGTGATCGCTTTCGGCACCGCGGCGAAGGCCGGCACGAACAGGCCGAGCAGCGTGGTGACGGCGAGAATGGCGACGGCCAGCGTCAGGTTGGGATAACGCCGCCAGAAGCTGGTGCCGGCCTGATGGCGGACATTGCCCTTGGCGTGATTGTGCGCGATCGCCTGGCTCAGCCGGTCGAGTGCAATCGCCAGTGCGACGATGGCGAGGCCAGCTTCCATCGCCTCGCCGACCTTGAGCGCGCGCAACGCCAAAAGCACGTCATAGCCGAGCCCACCGGCGCCGATCATCGAGGCGATGATCACCATATTGAGCGCCAGCATGATGACCTGGTTGACGCCGACCATCAATGTCGGCCGCGCCGACGGCAACAGCACCCCGCCACAGCTTCTGCCGTGCCGTGCAGCCGGCCATCTCGCTGAAATCGTCGATCTCCGACGGCACCCGCGACAGGCCGAGCATCGTCGCCCGCACCATTGGCGGCGTCGCGAAAATTGCCGTCGCGATCATTGCCGAGACCGGGCTGTTGCCGAAAAGGAGCAGCATCGGGATGAGATAGGCGAAGGTCGGGATCGTCTGCATCAGATCGAGGGCAGGGGAGATCAACAGCCTCTCCGCCCAGGGCTTGCGCCATGCCCAGATGCCAGCGAACAGCCCGGTGACAATGCAAAACGGCACGGCGATCGAGATCAAGCCCAGCGTCAGCATGGCGCTGGTCCACTGCCCGAACAGCGCGATGTAGAGAAAACAGCCGCCGGCCAGCGCACCCAGTTTCCAGCCGCCGGCCGCGCGTCCGGCAAGGTAGGCGGCAGCGCAGACGCCGACCCAGGACAGGCGCGGCAACACGACCATATCGGCGCCATGGCCGATCTTGAAATTCTTGGCCAGAAGAGAGAGCGCGAAATCGAGCGGCACGCCGAGCACCGCGGTGATCGAACGGGTCAGCCAGGAGAAATTCGACTTCACCCAGTTCATCAGCGCACCGACCCAGTCTGCGACAGGAACGATCGCGCCGGCCGGGTAATTGACCGCCCAGGGTAGGCTTTCCTGCAGCAGGAAGACGACAAGCACGGCGGCGAGCGCGCAGGCCCAGATCGCCAGCCAGGTTTGAACCGGCCGGGGCCTCGCTGCGCTGGCGCTTGCCGTGACCGTCATGCGCCGGCCCCACGACGTTCTATGCCGGCCAGAAGATCGATCACCGCCTGCGGCGTGACTAAGCCGATCGGCTTGCCGGTGCCGTTGACCACCGCGAAGGGCTTGCCGGCAGAGACGATATCAGCCGAAAAACTTGATATCTTGGCATCCGGCGCGACCGTGCCGCCGTACTCGGCGCCGTCGCAGGCGCGCATCAGGCTGCGCGCCGATATCACCTTGGCGCGATCGACATCGCGGGTGAATTCGGCGACATAGTCGGTCGCCGGATTGACCACCAGCTCTTCCGGCGTGCCGATCTGGATGACTTCGCCGTCCTTCATGATGGCGATCCGGTCGGCCAGCCGGATGGCCTCGTCGAAATCATGGGTGATGAAGACGATCGTCTTGTGCAGCATGGTCTGCAGCCGCATCAGCTCGTCCTGCATCTCGCGGCGGATCAGCGGGTCGAGGGCCGAGAACGGCTCGTCGAGGAACCAGATTTCCGGCTTCGTGGCGAGGCTGCGGGCGATGCCGACACGCTGCTGCTGTCCGCCGGAAAGCTCGCGCGGATAGAAATGCTCGCGGCCGCGCAAGCCAACCAGCTCGATGACTTCACGGGCTCGCTTCTCGCGCGTCGGCCGGTCCTGCCCCTGGATGCCCAAGGGAAAGGCGATGTTCTCGAGTACGTTGAGATGCGGCAGCAAGGCAAAATTCTGGAACACCATGCCCATACGGTGGCGTCGCAGCTCGATCAGCGCGGCATCGGAAATCTTGAGCAGGTCCTTGCCTTCAAACTCGACCTTGCCGTGGGTCGGCTCGATCAGCCGCGACATGCAGCGCACCAGCGTCGACTTGCCTGACCCCGAAAGTCCCATGATGATGAAGATCTCGCCTTGGCGGATTTCGAGATCGACGGCGCGCACCGCCCCAACCAGTCCGGCCGCGGCGATGTCCGTCATGCTGGCCTTGCCGTTGCGCCGGCGGATGAAATTGGCCGCGTCCGCGCCAAACAGCTTCCAGACATTGCGACAGGCAAGCTTTATCGGGCGTGCATCGTTGCCCGCTTTCGCCGCCTGTTCAATCGTATCGCCCATTCAATCGTCCTTCTGGAATAGGGGATCGAGACCCGGCCCTGAATGGCCGGGTCGTCGCGTTTCCAGTCAGACGGTCACTCGGCCCAGGCTTTCCAGTCGGCTTCGTGGGCGGCGATCCAGGCGGCGGCGACGTCTTCCGGCGTCTTGCCTTCGAGATCGATCTCGCCGCTCATCTTGTTGAGCTCGTCGGTATCGACCGTGTAGTTTTTCGCGGCCTTGTAGGCGACCGGCCATTTGTCCTTCATGCCGGCCCAGGAATATTTCCAGATCTCGCCATGCGGCTTGCCGCAGTCATATTTGGCGTCGGGGTTCACGCCCCATTTCGGGTCGTTGTAGCATTCCGGCGTATAGTCGGGGAATTCGACCCATTCGCCCTTGTATTTTAGCCGGCGCCCAATGCGGCGAATAGATCCACAGCATGATCGGCGCCTTGCGCTGATAGGCCGAGTCCAGTTCGGCGAACATCGCCGCATCGGTACCGGCATGGATGACGGTGAAGGGCAGTTTCAGCGCCTCGACGCGTTCGTCGTCAAAACCTTCCCATGTTACGGGGCCGCCGAGATAACGCCCCTTCGGCGCGGTTTCGGCGGTCGAGAATGCTTCGGCGCATTTCGGGTCTTTCAGCGCTTCCCAGTTCGGCAGGCCGGGGCATTTCTCTTTCATATATTCGGGAAACCACCATTCTTCCTTGGCCTTGGGTCCGAGCTTGCCGAGGCGTTCGGTCTGGCCCGTCGCGTCCGAGGCCTTCATCGCCTCGCCGGCCGTCGTGTCCCAGAATTCCAGGCCGACATCGATGTCGCCATTGGTCAGGCCGGTGGTCAGGCTGGAGAGATAGTCGGCGGTCGGGTACTCGACGGTGTAGCCGAGCTTTTCGAGGATGCCGGCGAGGATCTTTGCGTTCAGATTGACGCTGGTCCAGTCGAACAGCGCGATCTTGATCGGGTCGTTGGATTCCGGCGCTGCCGCATGGGCCGAAGACGTCAGCGCGCTCGCCGCGGTAAGTATTAAGGCTCCCATTGAGAAACTCGAAATCATGTTCCGAAGTGACATGCTTGTTCTCCTGTCAAGCTCTGGTGAAGTTATCGTTCGTTCCCTTCTTGCATCTTTTTTTGATTGTGTTGGAAAAGCTGGTCGTTGCGCAAGGGCGTTGGCGCCAGATTGCTGCCGGCGCTGAAGCGGCGCAGAGCGGATGATGCCCAATTTTGTGAAGATGTGCCGGAGAGGACCGTGTCATGGCTGCTGATGGATTGCTGCCAAGGCAGTCCGCGGATCGATCGCCGGTCTGGCGGCGCTCTGAAAGATGCGAGCCATCAAGGTCCCATGATCTCAGCTGTCGGCCTGGCGAACCCATCTCGCCAGAGCCGTTTCATGGGATGAAATTATATATACCAACATTCATGTCTCGCAACGCGTAATGCCGTCACGGTCATGCAATTCGGACAGGGCACTGCCGCCCGAGTATCCTCACGACATGATCAGGCCGCCATCGACATTGATGGTCTGGCCGGTGATGTAGGCCGCATCGTCGCTGGCGAGAAAGCTGACCAGGCCGGAGACGTCCTCGCCGCTGCCGGCGCGGCCCATCGGGATGTTCTTCACCCATTCGGCCATCAGTTCGCCGGGCTTGTAATCGCCCATCAACTTGCCCCACGCCGCATCGTTATAGGCCCACATGTCGGTGTCGATGATGCCGGGGCAGATCGCGTTGACGGTGATCTTCTCCTTCGCCACTTCCTTGGCCAGGCTCTGGGTGATGCCGACGACGCCGAATTTCGAGGCCGCATAATGCGGCGTGTAGATAAAGCCCTGCCGCGCCTGGCCGGATGCGGTGTTGATCAGCCGGCCGCCGTCGCCGTGCTTGCGGATGCGCGCGATCGCCTCCTGGCAGCACAGGAACACGCCCTTGGTGTTGACCGCCATCACCTTGTCCCATTCGGCCTCTGTCATCGCCTCGACCCTGGCGATTGTGATGACACCGGCATTCTGTACGGAGATGTCGACGCGGCCGAACTGTTGCTCGGCCAGGTCATAGAGGGCGACGACCTCGTCCTTCCTGGTCACGTCCATGCGCAGCGATGCGACCCTGGCGCCCGCAGCCTTCAGGTCGGCGGCAACCTCATCGACGCGCGCGTCGATGGCGCTGACGACGACCGCCGCACCTTCCGCGGCGAAGCGCCTGGCCATTGCCGCCCCAATGCCGCCGCTGGCGCCGGTGATGACCGCCGTTTTTCCCTGGAATCGCTTCTGCATCTTTTCTCCTACCAGCAGACGAAGCCGCCATCGACGATCAGGTCGATGCCGGTGACGAAACTCGAGGCGCGGCTGGCCAGGAACACGGTCGGGCCGACCATCTCTTCCGGCGCCGCCATGCGGCCCATCGGCGTGTCGCGCTCGAAGATCTTGACCTGGTCGGCGACCTCCGGTCGCTTGTTCATCGGCGTCAGCGTGTAGCCGGGGCTGACGACATTGACGCGCAGGCCGCGATCGGCCCATTCCATGGCCAGGCTCTTCGACATGTGGATGACCGCGGCCTTCGACGAATTGTAATGCGCCTGGGTCAGGCCGCGATTGACGATCGAGCCTGACATCGAGGCGATGTTGATGATCGAGCCTTTGCCCCGCGTCAGCATGGCGCGGGCCTCGGCCTGGCAGGACAGGAACACGCCGCTGACATTGACGTCGTAGAGCTTCTGCCATTTCTCCAGCGACAGCGTCTCGGCCGGCTCAGCTCCGGCGACGCCGGCATTGTTGACGGCGACCGTCAGCGCGCCGAGTTCCTTCTCCGTACGCTCGATCGCGGCCGCAAGATCGGCCTCTGAAGTCACCGTGCCGTTCAGCACCAGCGCCTTGCGGCCAAGTGCCGTGATCCGGTGCGCGGTCTCCTCCAGCCCGCCTTTGGAGGCGTGGCCGAAGCAGGCTATGTCGGCGCCGGCCTCGGCCAAGCCGATGGCGATTGCTTGGCCGATGCCGCTGCCGGCGCCCGTAACAAGTGCCACGTCACCATGAAGTTCGAATAGTTTCATCGTCGGTCCCTCTGTTCCAACCGCCGTCCTCCGGAAATAAAGGGGCGCCAACTCTGTTGCTGGCGCCCCGCGCGGTCTGGTGCCCGGGAGGATACCACCTGCTGCGCTTTGTTTCGATGGGCCGTCCTAGCTCGTGGCGAGTTCCATCACGGCGACATTGCTCGCTTCGCGACGGTCGAGAATGCCGCGTTGCCGGCCGCGGCTCAGCACCAGCACGCGATGCGACAGGCCGAGCACTTCCTCGAGATCGGAACTCACCACCACCACCGCCATGCCGGAACGGGCAAGGTCGGCGATGACATCATAGATCGCGGCGCGTGCACCGACGTCTATGCCGCGCGTCGGCTCGTCCAGGATGAACACCTTGGGCGGGCGCGACACCCATTTGGCAATGATCACCTTCTGCTGGTTGCCGCCGGAGAGCTTGCTGACCGCCTGGTTCGGCCGGCCCTTGACGCCGAGCCGGCGAATGCCGGCCTCGGCGAATTTCTGCACCGCCTTCGGGAACACCCAGCCATTCGGCGCGACATGGTCGAAATTGCCGATCGCCAGGTTCTCGCCGATCGTCTGGTCGAGCACCACGCCTTGCGCCTTGCGGTCTTCCGGTACGAGAACGACGCCGGCCTTGATCGCCGCCGCCGGGCCCTTGAGATGCACCGGCTTGCCGGCGACGCGCACCGAACCCGATGAGATCGGATCGGCACCGGCGATCGCCCGCACCAGCTCCGTGCGTCCGGCGCCGATCAGCCCGGCAATGCCCATGATTTCGCCGGCCCGCACTGAAAAGCTGACATTTTGAAAGCTGCGTTCCGGCGAGGACAGGTTCTCGACTTCGAGCAGCGTGTCGTTGCCCGACGCCGATACCGTAGGGAACATCCGCTCGACGCTGCGGCCGACCATCTGCTCGACGACGGTGCGCACCGGAACGTCGGCGCGCTCGTGCCGGGCGACGATGCGTCCGTCGCGCATCACCACCACGCGGTCGGCGATTTGGGCGATCTCGTCCAGCCGGTGGCTGATATAGATGAAGGACATGCCTTCCGCCTTGAGCTTGCGGATTTGCTGGAACAGGAGCTCCGTTTCCTCGCCGCCAAGGGCGGCCGTCGGTTCGTCGAAGATCAGCAACTCGGCATTGAGCGTCAGCGCCTTGGCGATTTCGACCTGCTGCTGGGCGGCGATACGCAGCGTGCGCACTTTGCGCTCGGGTGAGACATCGAGGCCGAGGCGCTTCAACTGGGCCGATGCCCGTGCATTCATTGCCGTGCGATCGATGCGGCCGCCGCGCATCGGCAGGCGCCCCACATAGACGTTTTCGGCGACCGACAGATCGGGCAAGAGCTTCAGCTCCTGGTGGATCATGCCGATGCCGGCGTCGATCGCCGCGGCAGGATTGGCGGGGGAATAAGGGTTCCCCCGCCAGGTGATGGTGCCGGCATCGGGTTTCGTCGACCCGGCGATGATGTTCGAGACGGTCGACTTGCCGGCGCCGTTTTCGCCAAGCAGCGCCACGACCTCGCCCGGCCGCACCTCGAAGCTCGCATCGGCCAGGACCTGCACCGGCCCGTAGCTCTTGCAGAGGCCGCTGACGACGAGCCCGTTATGGGGGCTGTGCGTATGGCGAGGATCGGTGGACATCGTTGCGCTCGCTGACTGCCGGACTGGTCTCAATCAGGGATGCTTGGCGATGAACTGCTCGACATTGTCCTTGGTGGTCAAAGTCGCATCCTGCAGCTGTTCGGCGGGAATGGTCTCGCCGGCCACCAGCTTGATTGCCGCGTCGACGGCAAGCCGGCCCATGCCTTGCGTCTGCTGCGTTGCCGTCACGTCGAAGACGCCGTCCTTTAGTGCCTTGAGCGCCGCCACGTCGCCGTCGAAGCCGGCAACCCAGACCTTGTGGCCGGGATTGGCGACCTTTACCGCCTGCGCCGCACCGAGCGCCAGCGCGTCGGCCTGGCCGATGACGATCGACACATCCGGATGCGACTGCAACAGATCCTGCGTCAGCTTGAAGCCTTCGTCCTGGTGCCAGCCTTCGCTCCACAATTCGCCGACCACCTTGATGTCGGGATAGCCCTTCAACGCTTCGCCGCAGCCCTTCGAGCGATCGACCTCGGGCGTCGTACCCTTCTGGCCGTGGATGATGATCAACTCGCCCTTGCCGCCGGCCTGCTTGGCGATGTAGTCGCAAACCGCCTTGGCAGATGCCACGCTGTTGGTGGCGATGAAGGTGTCGCCGGGTGCGCCGTCGGCGTTGCGATCGACATTGATGACTGGGATGCCGGCCGCCTTGGCCGTCTTGGTCGGCACGGTGGCGGCGGTGGCGCCCGCCGGAATGTAGATCAGCGCATCGATGTTCTGCGTGATCAGGTCCTGCACCTGGCTGACCTGGGTCGCCGAATCGCCCTTGGCATCGACAGTAACGACCTCGATGCCCTTTTCCTTGCCATAGGCTTCGACGGATTGCTTGATCTGGTTGAAGAAGTCGGCCTGCAGATTGGCGACGGCGAGGCCGAGCTTCTTGGCCTCCTTGGCCGAGGCCATATCGGACAGGCCAAGCAGCGGGATGACGGCCGCGGCGGCAAGCAGCAATGAACGTTTGGTCAGCATGTTATTCCTCCGTTGATGTTCAATCTGTCCTGCCCGCGCATCGCGGCGCCCCTTGGCCGAACAACTCCCAGTTTCGGATCACCGATCCGTTTTCGCCCGAATATCCGGGTGAATCTCATTGAGCCAATTCTTCATTGTGCCCCATTCTTCATTGTGCTCGGCGCCGCCAGGTGTCGGTGGCCACCGCCAGCGCGATCACCACGCCGATAACCACTTGCTGGATGAAGGGCGAGACACCGAGCAGGTTCAGCCCGTTGCGCAGCACGCCGATGATGAGGACGCCTATGGCGGTGCCGCCGATCGAGCCGACGCCGCCCGACAGGCTGGCGCCGCCGATCACTACCGCCGCGATGGTGTCGAGTTCGTAGCCGAGGCCGGAACTCGGCTGGACGGAATCGAGCCGCGCGGCAAGCACGATGCCGGCGAGACCGGCCAGCACGGCGCAGATCGCATAGACCCAGTTCGTCAGCGACTTGACCGGTATGCCGGACAGCCGGGCGACTTCGGCACTGCCGCCGATTGCGTACAGGCTGCGGCCGGTGGCGCGGTAGTTGAGGAAGATCGCGAAAATGACGGCAAGCACGATCATCAGCCCGACGGTGACCGAGAGGAAGCCGAAATGGCGGATGATCGACAGGCTGGTGAACCAGTCGGGAAAGCCGACGATCTGCGAGCCGTCGGTGATCATGTTGGCGAGACCGCGCGCCACCGACATCATCGCCAACGTGGCGATGAAGGGCGGCAGCTTGGTGATCGTGACCAGCAGGCCCGAAACCAGGCCGCAAAGACCGGCGACGACGAGGGCCGCGGCGATGCCGGCGGGCAGGCCGAGATTGAGATAGTCCGGATGGGCGACGAAGCCCATCACCATGGAAGCCAGTGCCAGCACCGAGCCGACGGACAGGTCGATGCCGCCGATCAGGATGACCAGCGTCATGCCGATCGCCATGATGCCGAGCACGGTGACCTGGTCGAGCACGTTGAGGATGTTGCGGATGGTCAGGAACGTGTCGGTGGTCAGCGAGAGCGCCAGGCACAGCAGAACCAGCCCGATCAGCGGACCCATGGTTCCGGCAAAGACAGCTGAAAACCTTGCGCCCGCGGTAGCCTGCGCGCCAGAGCCGGCCTTCAACTCGCCTGCCTTCAAATTGCTTGTGTCGTTGCTCACAGCCACTTTGTCTCCTCCACAGCAATCCGGCGCTGCATCACCGGGCCACTTTGCTCACCAGGCTCCTCCCTGTGAACAATTTATCTTTAACATGCAATTTTGTTCAGCTAAACTGTTCGTCGGAAAATTGTCAAGGCCTGCCGCTTCATTCGAGGACGGGTTTGCGCTGTCCGCCGGTTTGGCTTACGCAAGGTCTCCGAAATCTTGGGCATTTCGAAGTCGCCGGATTGGAATTTCATGAGCAGAGCCGGCGGCTGCGGCAAGGCAAACAGATGACGATCGTAGAGAACGAAAGAGCCTCGCGCTTCCCCGACGCTGAACTCAAGGCCCGCGCCGCCTGGCACTATTACGTCGAGGGTCTTACACAGGAACGGATTTCCGAAATTCTCGGCGTCGGCCGCATCAAGGTGCATCGCATTCTCTCCGCCGCCCGCGAAGAGGGGGTCGTCCAGTTTCGCATCCGTGACAGCGTCGTCGAATGCGTGATTTTGGAGGAAAGCCTGAAGCAGCGGTTCGGGCTCAGCCAGGCCGTGGTCGTGCCGTCGGCAGCCGACCGAAGCAATGCGCCGCTGATGATCGGCCACGCCGCTGCCGCCTACCTGGCCGACCATGTGAATGCCGGCGATGTCATCGCGCTGGGCTGGGGGCGGACACTGAAATTCGCCATCAATGAATTGCCGCGGCGGCCCATCGCCAGGACGACGGTGGTTTCGATGCTTGGCGGCCTCACCCATGCCCAGCCGCTCAACCCGACAGAAAGCGCCTGGGATTTCGCCGAAAAGATCGGTGCGGAATGCTTCCTGCTGCCGGTGCCGGTCTATGCCGACAGGCCGGAGCAGCGCGACGCCTTCATGAGCCAGCGCAGCGTTCAGGACGTCGTCTTCCGTGCACGCCGGGCAAACATCGCCGTGCTCAGCGTCGGCTCGTTTTCCAACGACAGCCCGATCGCCAATTATGGCTTCATCAAGCCAAGCGAACTCGAGGAATTGCAGGCGGCCGGTGCCGTCGGCGATATTCTGTGTCATTTCATCGACGCCGAGGGCCGCCCGGTCGACCACGAGGTCAACCGCCGCGTCTGCGCCTATCCGCTGCAGGATCTGTCGGATATCCCGAGCATCATCCTGGTGTCGGGAGGCAGCGAGAAGGTTGCGGTGATGCGGGCTGCGCTTGCCAACACCAAGGTATCGGTTCTGATCACCGACGAAGACGCGGCAAAGGGCCTGCTCAACCGCTAGATTTCGCCGAGAGCGCCGAGGCGGGTATGGATATCGCGCGTCGCCTGGTAGAGGTCGCGGTAGATTGCCTTGCGGTCGCGATAGGCGGCGACAAGCCCGTCGACCGGATCGACATGCCTGGTGGGAGCGGCAGCCATTACCTCTGCTGCGGCTTCCGGCGAGGCAAACCAGCCGACAGCCGCTGCCGCCAGCATGGCAGCGCCGAGCGCGGCGGCTTCGTTGACCGGCGAGACCGAGAGCGGCCGCTCGATCACGCTTGCCATGATCTGCATGAGCAGCGCGCAATTGGTGCCGCCGCCGGCGGCAATCATCGCCGCCGGTCCGCCGGCCTGGGCTTCCATGGCCTCGGTGGCGACGGCCTGCTCGAAGGCGATGCCTTCCAGGACAGCGCGGAAGAGATGCTCCGGCCGGTGGTCCAGCGACAGGCCGACAATGGCGCCGCGCGCCGCACCGTCCCAATAGGGGCTCATGACGCCGGCCCAATAGGGCATGATGAGCAGGCCGTCGCTGCCTGCAGCAACATCCAGCGCCGCGTTCTCCAGCGCTGCCGCCGATGGCGAACCGGTCGTGCGAACGATCCAGTCGACCAGCTGCATGCCCGAGCGCAGCACGGTCTCAAGCATGAAACCGGAGCCGGTCGGCGAGACCAGCGTTCGAAAAGCGTCCGAGGTTTTCACCTTGCCGGAATAGCAGCCGCTGACCACGCCGGAGCCGAGCGAGAGATAGCTCTTGCCCTCGCCGTAGACGCCCATGCCGAGGCCCATAGCTTGGCCGTCACCGGCGCCGGCAACGACCGGCGTGCCGGTCCTCAGGCCGGTCAGTTGCGCTATGCTTGCGGAAAGACTGCCGCAGACCACGCCCGGCGCGACCAACTCGGGCAATTGCTCCAGTTGCAGCCCCGCCGCCGCAACGAGCTCTGGACGCCAAGTGCCTTTCTCAACGTCGAGCAGCCCGAGCGGATCCGCACTTGCGGTGCTGGTGACCAATCGCCCGGTCAGTCGCTGGACGAAGAATCCGTGCACGTCGACCAGCGCCGCTGCCTGGCGAAGCACTTGCGGCTGGTGCTCGGCAAGCCAGGCGATGGCGTAGAGTGCCGGCGTCGGGTCCGGCGGCTTGCCGCTCCAGTCGCGGATCGCCTCGCGGCCGAGTTCGGCCGAAAGCCTGATAACCTGCGGACGGGCGCGTTCGTCCAGCCACAGGATCGCCGGGATGAGTGCTTTGCCGGCGCTGTCCACCAGCGTGAAGGTCTCGCGCTGATGAGCGATGCAGATCGCCGCCACCCGCGCAGCGCCGACCGCCTCGGTGACCTGCTTCAATGCGCCAAGCAGCGCCGTCCACCAATGTTCGGCGTCCTGCTCGAAATGGCCGGGCTTCGGATTTGAAAGCGGGTACGGCTCGCGCGCCTGGAACAGCTCCTCGCCGTCGCGCGAGAAGGCAATTGCCTTCACGGCCGTGGTCGAGGCGTCGATCCCGATTACGACATCTTCCATCAGGCGGAGATCCGGCGGGGTCAGGCCGCGTTGGTGGCGAACCGTCCGTCTGACTGGTCGAGACGGCGGCGGATCTGGGTTATCACCATCGAATCGTCGGGTACACAATTTTCATAGGTCAGGAAGTCGCCGGTCTTGAGCGGCTTGACCACCTTGGCGCGTTCAGCAAGGCCGAGCGGCAGGGCGCCGCGGGCGCGCGCATCCTCCCAGGTCATGGCGAAGCCACGATAGTCGTTCTCGCCGATCATGCCGAGAGATTGGCCAACGCCGAGATCGCTCTTGGCAACCGCCACCGCCTCGGCGACCGGATGGTCGAGCGGCTCCATGTCGGCACGCTTGTAGACGACCGCGCGCGCCGCCGACAGCGGCACTTCCAGGCTGGTCAGATGATAGGGCCGGAAGATCGTGAAATAGGGGCCTTGGCCGACCTTGAGGTCGATCATGCGCTCCAGCACACGCGGATGCCGGGTCTCGATGATGCAGAACACGCCGGGCGCCACACCCTTGCCGATCGAGTAATCGACAACGCCCTTGCGGTGCAGCACGCCGCCATCCTCGCGCGGGCAAAGCACGCTTGCCAGCTCCTCCAGCGTCGCGGTCGGGCCGTGCATGCCCGGCACATCGGGCACCAGGCCGGTCGCATTGGCGATTGCCACCATTTCGATCGCCGTCTTCGAGCCGTCGACGAATTCGACCAGCATGCGCGCATTCATGTTGCGCTCGGCCGCCTCCTTCTCGTAGTCGGCCGGCATGGCGTCGATCTTCAGCGGATTGTTCTTGCCCTTGCCGGCGGCGATGATGTTGAAGCCGAGGCTTTTAGCAAAGCCGATGATCTCCAGCGTGCAGGCGGGCTCGTCGCCGGCGGCACCGGTATAGACGACGCCGGCCTTGCGTGCCTCCTCCTTCAGGAAGCGGCCGATGGTGATGTCGGCCTCGACATTGAGCATGACGATATGCTTGCCGTTCTTCATTACTTCGAGCGCAAACAGCGTGCCGATATTGGGATTGCCCGTTGCGTCGATGATGACGTCGATCCGGCCGGCCGCCGCCAGCGCATGCAAATCTTCGGTCACCGCGATCTTGCCCGCCTCGATGGCGCGGTCGATCGCCGCGGCATTGCCGGCCTGAACGATGTCGGAATGGTCATGGCCAGCGAGCAGCGCCGCGTCGATCGCTGCCTGCGGCCTGACTTCAGAAATGGCGCCGATCCGCATGCCCGGCATCAGCGCGACCTGGACGACGATGTCGGTGCCCATCTGCCCGGCGCCGGCAAGCCCGATGGTGATCGGCCCCTGCTGTTCAGCGCGCTGCAGAAGTTCCGCTGCAAATTGCGGATGGGACATGTCGCTTCCTCCAGTTCCTGACGCGCCGCAGCGTCCAAATCAACGTTTTGAACATTTCTATTTGCAAATGAAAAATATTTCAACCGGCAATTGGGCATTGCCGCTCTGCAATCGGTCGAGGACGATTGGATGAGCGGTCAACCCACACGGCCGTGCCTCCGCAGTCAGAAGGACGCGGCATATTCAGGTTGATTCGGTGCAGCCTTATGCAGTTCAGCTGCCGATTTCGAAGAAGGGCGCGCCAAGCAGGCCGGGAACGACATCGATGCCGAGGCCCGGCCCATCCGGAATGCCCATACGGCTTCCCGAAACCGGCGGCATGTTGGATGCGGTGCGCACCGTCACCCATTCGTGAAAGGCGATGGCGTGCAGCCGGCGCTCCTCCGGCGTCGACAGCGACAGATGCGCCATGGCCGATGTGTCGATCTCGGCGCCGCCAGTGTCCTCGACCGTGATCATGAAGCCGAGGTCGACGGCAAGGTCGCGGATCTGGCGCGTTTTGGTGACGCCGCCAAGGCGTGAGATCTTCAGCGTCAGCCCGTCGGCGGCGCCCTTGCGATGGATGTCGAGCATATCGTCAAGCGAGGCGACGGATTCGTCCAGCACCATCGGCTTGTCGAGCGAGCGGCGCACCGACAGGCATTCGTCGATCGTCGTGCAGGGCTGCTCGAACGTGTAGTCGATGTTGCGCGTCGCATCGGCGAACTGGCGCGCCTGGTAGGGCGTCCAGCCGGCATTGGCGTCGCAGAAGATGACGGTGCCCTTCGGCACGGCGGCGGCGACGGCTGTGACGCGTTCGATGTCGTCATGGACGTTGCCGCCGACCTTGACTTGCAGCCGGTGAAAGCCGCCGTTGACGATGCGCTTGGCGAGTGCGGCCATCGCGTCGACGCTGCCGTGGGTGACGACCTTGTAGAGTTCGGCCGTCTCGCTCTCGCGTCCGCCAAGCAGGGTGACCAGCGGCACGTCGGCGGCGCGCGCCGCGAGATCCGAGCATGCCATGTCGAGCGCCGACTTGACGTAGGGATGGCCCTTGAAAACCGTGTCCATCAGCCTGTTGATACTGGCAAGCCCGCGTGGGTCATGGCCGATGAGATGCGGCGCGATCTCGACGACGCCGGCGCGCGTGCCGGCGGCGAAGGCAGGCGAATAGAAGTTGCCGAGCGGCGCCATCTCGCCCCAGCCGGTGAGCCCGCTATCGGTGGTGACGGCGACGATCACCGCGTCGAACGCATCGGCGACGCGCCCCTTGGACATGCGGTAAGGCCCGTCAACGAAGGGCTGCACGACATGGTAGGCCTTGATGGTTTTGATCTGCACGTTTTCTGTCCGTTGCCTATTTTCCGGGATGACCACCAGAATTGTCTGGCTCAGCCGCCTTCAGGCGGTCCGGCACGATTGGCGCCAGCACCCTTTGAGCCGCGCTGTTCCAGCCCGCGCGCATAGGCGAGCAGTTCTTCGAAATCGAAATCGATGTGCTCCTTGGCGTGGCGCTGGGCAGCGCGCATGTCGCTGCCCTTGAGCAGCCGCACATAGGTCTCGTGAGCATCTTCGGCAGGCACCGGCTCGTTGCGCGCCCGCTGGTGCAGCGCGAAATACATCTGCAGCCGGCTGGTCAGCCGCTGCCAGGTTTCCAGGAGCACCGAATTATCGGCCCATTCATGGATCAGGCCGTGCAGTTGTAGCGCCGTTTCGATCTGCCGCGTCGTGTCCAGTTCGCGCGTCGCCTGCTTCACCGCCGCATGGCGCCGGTCGAGCTCGTCGAAGAAGCGCTGGTCGCGAAGCGGCCAGGTCCGCGCGATGGCGAATTCGTCGAGCACCTTGTTGAGCGAATAGGCATCGTCGATATCCTTCGCGGTAACGTCGATGACGAAGGTTCCGGCGTAAGGAATGCTGGTCAGGATGCCTTCCTGCACCAATTCGCGCATCGCCTCGCGCAGCGGCGCACGGCTCACCCGCATCTGCTCGGAAATCCTGAGTTCGTTGAGCTTCTGCCCAGGTTCCAACTGGCCGGTCAGGATCGCCCGCCGGAGCAGCGCCACGATCTCGGCGCGTCTTGTCGTGTCGGCGATCGGACTGAAATCCAGCGTTGCCATTCCGGCTGCTCCAGCAAACCGGAAGGAAAAACAGATTGTCGACAATCTTACAAGAGGCTGGTTGTGGATTTCTTGACTTCCGCTTGGCCGGCGGCTTGCGGCGCAGGCAAGGCCGTCAGGGCGCACGGCCGCAAAAGCCGACCCCGCTGAACATCACGCCGGCTTCTCGAAGCCGGCGTATGTAGCGCTTTCCCCAAGGAATTGCGTAAGACGAACATAGCAAAACGGCGCCCCTGGCGTGGGAGCCGAGGGCGCCGCGGGACCGGACCTGATGGGGGTTATCAGGTGGCCGGTTTCTCGGGCAGCGGCGAGACCGGCATTCCCGGGCCGATCTTCTGCAGATTGCCGGTAATGACCCGGTCGCCTTCGGCCACACCGCTCAAGATGGCGACCTGATCGCCATTGGTCGGTCCGAGCGAAACGATACGCTGGTCGACCGTGTTGTCCTTGCCGACGACATAGAGGTATTTGCCGAGCTGGCCTGAGCCGAGTGCCGTCTGCGGTACCATCAGCGCATCGGGCTGCTCTTTGACGTGCAGCCGGACGCGGACATATTGGCCGGGGAGCAGCGTGAACTTGGCGTTGCCGATCGTCGCCCGCGCCGTGATCGTGCCGGTCGAGCGATCGATCGTGTTGTCTATGAAGGTAAGATCGCCCTTCTGGCGCGGTTCCGTTTCACCGGGAAGCAGGACATCGACACTGATCGGTCCTGCGGCCCGGGCTTCCTCGATCTGTGTCAGGTCGGTCTCGCTCGGATTGAAGGTGACGTAGATCGGATCGAGCTGCACCAGCGAATTGAGCACCGTGCCGGCAACGCTGACCAGCGTTCCGACGGATGCCTGGCTGCGTCCGATGCGTCCCGCGAACGGGGCACGGATTTCGGTATAGCTCAAATTGAGTTCGGCGGTGCGCAAGGCGGCTTGGTTCACGGCGAGCGAAGCCTGAGCCTCACGCAAGGTGCTGGTGCGCTGGTCGAACACGTCCTTGGCGAGATAGCCGCTCTTGGCGAGCTCGCTGCCGCGCCCGAGATTGGAGCGCGCATAGTCGAGTGTTGCCGTGTCGCGCTGGATAAGCGCCTTCGCCTGCTCGAGGGCAGCCTGGAAATCCTCAGGGGCGATCTTGTAGAGAAGGTCGCCCTTCGCAACGTCACTGCCGTCGATGGCGACCTGCTCCTGCAGGTAGCCCGGCACGCGCGCCTGCAGCGTGATGCTGCGGATCGGCTCCACCCGGGCGGCGTAGTCGAGATAGATCGGGATCGTCTTCTTGACGACGCTCACCACCGGCACCGGCATGACGAAGGCTTCCGGCTTGGGTGTTGCCGCCCCGGCTGTGCCGGCGTTGAGGCTGAGGCTGCCCATGTCGAGCAGGTGAACGCTCGCCACCGAAATCGCCCCAAGGGCGACGGCCGTTCCCAGCGCGATTTTCCATTTACGCATGATCAATTCTCCAGTCCTATTCAGCCGCTTCGGCCAGGGGCTCGAAGGCGGGTTCGGCAGTTGGTTGTTCGGTCGCTTCGGAAACCGGTTCGCTCTCGCTGCGGCGCTCGCGCAGTTGCTCGATCACCGCATAGAAGACCGGCACGAACACCAGCGACAGGATCGTCGCCGCGACCATGCCGCCAAAGACGGTGGTGCCGATCGACTGCCGGCTTGCGGCACCGGCACCTGTGGCGAACATCAGCGGCAGCACGCCGAGGATGAAGGCGAAGGCGGTCATCAGGATCGGTCGCAGCCGAAGCCGCGCCGCTTCCATTGCGGCGTCGACGATGCTGAGGCCTTCTTCGCGTCGGCGCCGGGCAAACTCCACGATCAGAATCGCGTTCTTGGCCGCCAGTCCGATCAGCATGACGAAGCCGATCTGCGAATAGACGTCGATCTGCATGCCGCGCAGCCACAGCACGACGAACGCACCGAACAATGCGAGCGGCACCGCCAGCAGCACCATGAACGGCATCGCCCAGCTCTCATATTGCGCGGCCAGGATCAGGAAGACGAAGACGATTGCAAGGCCGAAGACGACGGATGCGATCGATCCTGCCTTGAGCTCCTGATAGGTGATGCCGGTCCATTCGTAGCCGAAATCTCTCGGCAATGCCGTGGCAGCGGCACGCTCCATTGCCGCCACCGCCTGGCCGGACGAAAAGCCGGGGGCGGCGCCGCCATTGATCAGCGCCGACGCATTGTTGTTGTAATGCGGCACGGTCTCGGGGCCGACGATCGGCACAAGCTTGCCCAACGTGCTCAACGGCACCATGCCACCCGACGCATTGCGGACATAGAGCCGCGATATGTCGGCCGGACCGGCGCGAGAGTCCTTGTCGGCCTGGATCGTCACCCGGAAGGTGCGGCCGAACAGGTTGAAATCGTTCACATAGAGCGAGCCGAGATAGATCTGCAGCGTGTTGAAGACGTCCGGCAGGTTGAGCCCGAGCAGCTTCGCCTTGGCGCGATCGAGATCATAGTTGAACTGTGGCGTCGAGGTCGAGAACGACGAGAACAATTGCTGCGGGTTGAGCTCCGGCTGCTTGCGCGCCTCGGCAATCACGGCTTGCGTCGCATCGTTGAGCGCCACGCTGCCGCGGCCGGTCAGGTCCTCGACCTGGAACTCGAAGCCACCAGTGGTGCCGATGCCCGGGATCGACGGCGGGTCGAAGCTCAGCGCAAAAGCCTCCGGAATTTGCAACAGCTTGTTGCGCACGTCGGCGACGAGCTTCGAGGCGCTCTGGTCGGGGCCGCGTTCGTCCCATGGCTTCAGGATCGCGAATTCGACCGCCGAGTTCGACTGCGCGGCACTGGTCAGGAAGTTCAAGCCGCTGATCGAGCCGACGATATCGACGCCCGGCGTGTTTTGCAGGATGTCGCGCGCCTTTTGCGCCACTGCATCGGTGCGTTCCAGCGAGGCCCCGTCGGGGAGCTGGATGACGACGAAGAAATAGCCCTGGTCCTCGACCGGAAGGAAGGTCGACGGCAGGCGCTGCCAGACGAAATAGGTCGCGACAAGTCCGGCCGCGAACACGCCGAGCATGATCCAGCGCAGGCGGATGAGAATGCGTACGCCATTCGCATAGGCATGCGCCAGCCGTTCGAAGCCCCTGTTGAACCAGCGGAACAGCACGAACTGTGTTTCCGGCCGGTGGCGCAGGAAGGCGGCGCTGAGCGACGGGGTAAGCGTCAGCGAGACGAAGGCCGAGATGCCGAATGAGATCGCCACGGTCAGGGCGAACTGGTTGTAGAGTCGGCCGGACACGCCGGGAATGAAGGCGACCGGCACGAACACGGCCATCAGCACGGCGGTCGTGGCGATGATCGGGCCAGTGACCTCGGCCATCGCCGTGCGCGTGGCGGCCAGAGGTTTGAGGCCGGCCTCAAGTTGGCGTTCGACATTCTCGACGACGACGATGGCGTCGTCGACGACGAGGCCGATCGCCAGCACCATGCCGAGCAGGCTGAGCATGTTCAGCGAGAAGCCAAGCATATGCATGACGGCCAGCGTCGTCACCAGCGACACCGGAATTGCGATCGTCGGGATGATCGTGGTGCGCCAGCTTTGCAGGAAGATGAACACCACGGCGACGACCAGGACTAGCGCTTCGCCGAGCGTGATCAGCACGTCGTGCATTGAGGCCGAAACGAAACGTGTCGTATCGTAATGCATGGCGTAGCTGACGCCCTTCGGGAAACGGGCTGACAGCTCCTGCATCTTGTCCTTGACGCGCTGCTGCAGATCGAGCGCGTTGGAGCCCGGCATCTGGTAGACCGCGAGCACCACCGTCGGGTCCTTGCCGAAGAAGGCCGACGACGAATATTGCAGCGCACCGAGTTCGATGCGCGCAACGTCGCGCAGCCTGACCAGCGAGCCGTTGGCGGTATTGGCCCGCACGACGATGTCGCCGAACTCCTTGGGATCGCTCAGCCTGCCGACGGCGTTGACCTGCATCTCGAAGGCAGTGCCGGCCGGAGCCGGTGATTGCCCGATCTTGCCGGCCGCCACCTGGACGTTCTGCTCGGCGACGGCGTTCTGCACGTCGACGGCGGTAATGCCGAGATTGGCGAGCTTGTCGGGGTCGAGCCAAATGCGCATCGAATAGCGCCGCTCGCCGAAGATCTGCACGTCGCCGACGCCGGGCAGGCGCTTCAGCGGATCGACCACCTGCAGATAGGCGAGGTTGCTCAGCGCGACCGGATTGACGGAACCGTCCGGCGAGGTGAGGTCGACGATTAGGACGAAGTTCGGGTTCTGCTTCTTGATCGTCACCCCGCCCTGATTGACGATGGCCGGCAGCGAGGAAGCCGCCTGCGAAACGCGGTTCTGGACGTCGACGGCCGCCGTGCTCAGATCGTAGCCGACGTCGAAGGTGATGGTGATCGTCGACGAGCCGTCATTGGAGCTCGACGACGACATATAGATCATGCCTTGGACGCCGTTGATCTGCTGTTCGAGCGGTGTCGTCACCGTGTCGGCGACGACCTGCGCGCTGGCGCCCGGGTAGTGGGCGCTGACCACGACCTGGGGCGGCGTGATGTCGGGAAATTGCGAGACCGGCAGAAGAAAATAAGAGATTCCCCCGGCGAGCACCATGATGATGGCGATCGCCGACGCAAAGATCGGACGATGGATGAAGAAGTTTACCATGAGATGCACGCCTCGCCCGATGCTCTGGCCCGGCCGAAGGCCTTGGCCACCCTGGACAGCCGCCGGCTGCGCGTTGAGCCGGAATCTTCGAGAAAGCCGAAATCTTGCAGGGGGCGACGCGGCGCATTGCGGCGGTCGGCCTGCTCGTCCGCCAGCGTACGCAGCATCGCCTCGAAAGACCGCGGGTCGACGCGGTCGGCTTTCATCAGCATGCGGATCATCGGATCCCTCACGACTTCATCGATCGTCAGATCATTGCGCTGCGACATCGAAGCGGCTCCTGGTTTTGGCGATCCGCGGCAAGCCGCGGATCTGGTGTTTTCTTGCTCGCCGGCCGAGGCCGTGAGGGGCGGTTCGTCCCCTTGCCGATCGGGGCGGGGCTGATGACCGGCACTTGCGAGTTTGACATGATGCAATGCGGGTGTTACAGGTAAGTAACATCGCTAACGTTACAGACCGGTAACACCCTAGTCAAGAGGTGGACCGAGGGAATTTCGGAAACGCAATCACGGAGGTTTTGATGACAGACGGTGTTGTGGAGCGTGTTCGCCCCCGGGACAGGATCCTGGAGACGGCACGGGACATGTTTCACAAGCATGGCATTCGCGGCGTCGGCATCGACGCCATCACCGAGGCCGCCGGCACCAACAAGATGACGCTCTACCGGCATTTCGAGTCCAAGGACGACCTGATCATCGAATGTCTGCGGGCGACCGCCTGCAGCGCCAACGCGATGTGGGAGAAGTTCGAGGCCGAGAATCCGGGCGACAAGCTGGCGCAACTGCACGCCTGGGTCCGGATGGCGGCCGATTGCCTGATGTCGGATCGCCGCGGTTGCGACATGGCCAACGCCGCCATCGAGCTGAGCGAGGCCGATCATCCGGCAAGGCAAGTGATCAAGGAACTCAAGGAAGCGCAGCGCGAGCGTCTGGTCTCGCTGTGTCGCGACGCGGGTATCGGACAGGCCGAGCTTCTCGCCGATACGCTGTCGCTTCTGCTCGAGGGCGCCCGCGTCAGCCTGCAAAGTGTCGGCGCCGAAGGCCCGAGCGCGCAGTTCGTCCGCATGGCGGAAGGCCTGATCACTTCTTTCAGGGCCAGATAATCTCGCAAGCGGCGAGACGATCCGCGGCGTTTTGATTGCGCGCCGTACCGCCGGGTGATGTCTCGTCCCATCGCGATGTGCCATCTCGCGTCTCCCTTGCCGATCCTCCGCAGCAGCATTGCTGGCGCGGCGTTGTTTGCTGGTCGTGAGGCAGGATAGGGCCGCAGGCGAACCGGTGAGAGTGACAAGTGTGACAGGATTCTGCCCGACAAGCCGCGGCGAAGCTCAACGATTTGCGGATCAACAGTCGTGTCCGATGCTAGTAACGACCCCAAGCATCGCCCGCTATCCCGGCGCCGGAACAAAAAAAGCCCGCTGCCGGGAGGAGGTGGCAGCGGGCTCGATTTCGAATACGGCACGGGAGGAGGTGTACCGCACTCAGCGTCGGCATCGCATCTGGGAGGAGTAGATGGCCGACACCTGCGAAACTATCAATTGCCCAATGATTCGGCAACCACAAAAGTTGCATAGGTGATGTGCAGATTTGCGGTATCAACCGAATTTTAACGATCAAGGCCCGAGCGACCATCGCCCCCGCACGACATCACTGCACCGGGACATTTTCCTTGAAGATCAGGCGCGGCTCGATGAATTTCCGCGTCAGATAGGGCGCCGACGAGGCGATCGAGCCGAGCAGGCGAATGACCGACTGTTCGGCGATCAGCCGCGCATTCTGGTCGATGACGACGTCGAGCAGATCGTCGACCAGATAGCCGCGCGTCTCGCGCGTCAGGTCATGGCAGATGAACACCGGCTTCGTCCGCGGCCTGGCTTCGAGCAATGCTTTTGCCACGCCCGAGCGCCCGGCCCCGATACAGTAGATCCCGAGCAGCTCCGGCTCGTTGTGCAGCGCCTTCATGGTCGCGGTATAACTGACCTCCGGCTCGTCGTTGATCTCGACGGCGCTGGTGACGGTCAGATTGGGGAACTCCTCGCCGAGCACCGAGCGAAAGCCCATTTCGCGTTCCTCGTGGCCGCGATAGGAACGTGAGCCGACCACCATCGCCAGATGGCCCTGGCGGCCGCCGAGGAACCGTCCCATCAGCAGCGCCGCAGTGCGGCCGGCCACCCTGTTGTCGATGCCCACATAAGCTGAGCGCGGCGCGCCGGGAACGTCGGACACCAGCGTGACCAGGCGGATGCCGGCCTCGACGATCTCGCGCAAGATGTTGCGCGTTCTCGGATGGTCGATGGCGATGACGCCGACACCGTTCGCCTTGAGCGAGAGGTTTTCGACGGCCATCTGCAAGGCACTCGGCGAGATGCCGGCGAGCTTGTGGATGCGGCAGGAGGCGACCAGCGGCAGGCGCGCCGCATAATCCTCGATGTGCCTGGCCAGATCGGCCATGAAGGCATTGCTGCCCATCGGCAGGAAGAATTCGAGATGTGCCGGCCGCGAGGGCAACGCGACCTGGTCGACGACCGGCAGATAGCCGAGCTGCTTGGCCGCCTCCATCACGCGCTGCCGGTTGGCGGCACTCGCCCCCGGCCGGTTGTTGAGCACACGGTCGACCGTCGCGGTCGACAGGCCGCAGCTCCTGGCAATATCCGAAACGGTGGCTTTCATGTCGCAACCATGTGGCGATGCGATCCAGTGCCTCGACGATAAGCCCGGCCCGGCTGCTCAGCCGGGCCGTTGCGTGCCCTCGGCCAGCGCGTCACGGATCTCCTTGTCCGACATGCCGGTGATGACGCGCTCGACTTCGGCGACGCTGGTCTTCTTCGGGTCGATATCGTCGGCGACCACCTTGCCGCGGCGCATGACGACGATGCGGTCGACCACCTGGAAGACATGATGGATGTTGTGGGCGATGAAGATGCAGGAATGGCCGGAATCGCGCGCACTGCGCACGAAGCTCAGCACCCCTTGTGTTTCGGCGACGCCGAGATTGTTGGTCGGCTCGTCGAGGATGATGAGGTCGCTGTCGAAATGCATGGCGCGCGCAATCGCCACCGCCTGCCGCTCGCCGCCGGAGAGTGAGCCGATCGGCGTCGTCGGCGGGATGTTCTTCGAGATGCCGACCTGCTTGAGCAGGTCACGGGCAACCACGTTCATCGCCTCCTGGTCCATGCGGTTGAGGAAACGCGGCGGCTTGATCGGCTCGCGTCCAAGGAACAGGTTGCGGGCGATCGACAGCTGCGTCACCAACGCGGAATCTTGGTAGATCGTCTCGATGCCATGGGCGATGGCGTCGCTGGTACTGCGCAAATTCACCTTCTTGCCGCGGATAAAGATGTCGCCGCTGGTCAGCGGGACCGCGCCCGACAGCACCTTGATCAGCGTCGACTTGCCGGCGCCGTTGTCGCCGAGCAGTCCGACGATCTCTCTTTCGTTGACATGGAAATTGGCATCAACCAGCGCCTGCACACGCCCATAGGACTTGCGGATGTTCGTCATGCGGATCAGTGGCTCGACCATCGTCTCAAGTCCCTGCCTGATGCCGGCGTTCCAGCCATGAGTGGAGCGCCATCATGCCGAGGATGATGGCGCCGATGAAGATGTTGTAGGCAAGGCCCGGCACACCGATCAGCACGATGCCGTTGCGCATCACGCGCAGGATCAGGATACCGAGCACCGTGCCGATGATTGTGCCGCGCCCGCCGGTCAGCGCCGTGCCGCCGATCACTACCATGGCGATGACTTCGAGCTCGTAGCCGGTACCGCTGTTGGGGTTGGCCGCCGAGGTACGCAGCGAGGAGATGACGCCGGCGAGCGAGGCCAGGATCGACGACAGGATGAACAGGCCGATCTTGACGCCGCTGACATTGACGCCGCGCGCCCTTGCAGCACTCGGGTTGCCGCCGGCCGCCTGGATCCAGTTGCCGGTCCGGCTCTGCGTCAGCACGTAGCCGAGCGCGATTGCGGCGGCGATGAACCAGAACAGCGACATATAGATACGGAACGGCCCGATGAAGAAATCGCCGACCAGGGCTTCCGCCAGCCAGCTGCCCTCGGCGCTCCAGGTCCGCTGCGGAAACCCGCTGGTGACGAACAAAGCGGTGCCGCGCACCACCAGCAGCATGCCAAGCGTCACCAGGAAGGACGGGATCTTGAGCTGCGTCACGAACCAGCCATTGACCAGTCCGATGAAGGCAGCGACCACCAGCGCAACGACGAAGGCGGCTTCGAGCGAGGCGACGCCGCTGTTGAACAAGGTCCACATCAGGACCGGCGAGAAGCCGAACACCGAGCCGACCGAGAGGTCGAATTCGCCTGATGTCATCAACAGCGTCATCGCCAGCGCGATCAGCCCGAGTTCGACCGTGAAGGCCAGCGTGTTCGAGATGTTTTGCGGCGACAGGAAGTCGTGGTTGATGCCCCAGAACACGGCGATCTCGATGACGAGCAGCACGAACGGCCCGAACTCAGGCCGCGCGATCGAGCGTTGGATAAGAGAACGATTTTCCACCTTGGACCCGCGATAGGATTGGATTGGCCGAGACCGCAAGCGGTTCGGCGGAATGATGAGACGGTCACGGCCGCCGAAGCGGCCGTGACCAACTCGATCGCGGACCTATTTGCCGGACAGGATCTTGTCGTATACCGCGGCGGTGTCCTTCTCGTAGAGCGCGCCGGTGATCACGTCGAAGCCTGGCGGAATACCGCTTGCCGCCATGTTGGCGAGCGAGAGCGCGACGTAGCTGGTCGCCTGCGGATCCTGCCACTGCGCGGCATTGACGTAGCCGTTCAGCACTTCCTGGGTGGTGTCGAGCGAGTTGCCCCAGCCGACGACCGGGATTTCGCCCGGCTTGACGCCGACCTGGTCGAACACTCGCTTGATCGAACCGGTGACCAGGTCGCCGAGACCGATAACCGCCTTGACCTTGGCCCTGTTGGCGGTGAGGTAATCGACCATGCGGTTGATCACTTCGGCCTGGTCGAGCGTCGCTTCGGTGATTTCGTAGGTGATGCCGAGCGGCTCGAACACGCTCTTGATGCCTTCCTCTTCCTGGACGCCATAGGTGGCGCCGGGGATTTCGACCGGCATCCAGACGAAGTCGCCCTTCTTCACCAGGCCCTTGTCGACCAGATACTGCGCCCAATGCTTGCCGAAGGTAACGTTGTCGCCGCCGACATAGGCGTTGAAATCCGCCTTCGGGTCGGGCGTGTTGAAGTTGATGATCGGGATGTTCGCCGCCCGCGCTTCCTTGACGATCTCGACAAGGCTGCCCGGATCAGGACTGGTCGTGGTGATGCCGTCGGCCTTGGCGGAAATCGCGGCGCGAACAGCCTCCTGCTGCGACGCCACGTCGCCATTGTGGAACGACGTGTTGACGGTGTTGCCGGTGTCCGCCGCCCATTGCTTGGCGCCGGCAAGGAAGTAGGTCCAGACCGGATCGGCCGGGCCGCCATGCGAAATCCAGTAGAACGTCTTGGCCTGTGCCGCGGCCGGAATGGCCAGCGCCACCACCAAGCCAAGTACAAGCAGTCTTAGGCTCGTCAGCATTTGATTTCCTCCCATTTGAACCGAACTCCTCCTCCGACGACGATCACCGCGAAAAGCCGTGCGCGGCCAAAACGGTGGTCGCATTTTGCCAGCGTCGACCTGGGCGCATTAGAGCATTCCCTTTTTCGATCGATGGCAAGCCTCGATTGCCAATGGACGTTGGCGCAAAGCACGACGCCATCAGCAATCCCATCAGATTGCATCAGTTTGGCTGATATTTTCCGGGCGGCCGACGATCGGCCCTGCGACCGTCACGCAATGCCGCGCGGCGGCGCGCCGAGCACGGATTGCTCTAGGTCGATAAGCGTCCCGGTCATCAGCCCGGAGGCGTCGCTGAGCAGGAACAGCGTTAGCTGGGCGACTTCGTCCATGGTCAGCAATCGACCAAGCGGCAGGCCGGCGGCGGCGATCTTTGCCCAGTTTTCGCCCTTGCCCAGCGTGCGCGCCTGCATCTCTTGTTCGGCCGGCGTCGCTACCCAGCCCATGTTGATGCCGTTGACGCGGATGCGATCGGAAAGATGCGCGTTGGCAATGTTTCTGGTCAGCGTCGAAAGCGCGCCCTTGGTGGCGGAATAGATGGCAAGGTCCGGCGCACCGCAATGCGCATTCACCGACAGTATGTTGACGATGGCGCCCGCCGCCCGCCGTGTCTTCATGTCGGCTACGGCCGCCTGCATGAGGAAGAACGGCGCGCGCGCATTGACGGAAAACAACCTGTCCCAGTCGTCGACTGTGCCAGTTTCCAGCGAGGCCCGGTCGGTGAGGGCCGCGGCGTTCACCAGACAATCGATGCGGCCGAGTCTTTTGATCGCTTCCGCCATGACAGCTGCAGGCGCGGCCGGATCTCCAAGCTCGGCCTGGATGAAGACGACGGGCCGGCTTGGTCGTGAAAGCTCTTCGGCGATGCGTGCGCCACGCTCGGCATTGCGGCCGACAATGGCGATCCCTTCGCCGCCGCCGGCTGAGGCCAGCCGGGCGATGGTCTCGCCAAGCCCTTGCGTCCCGCCGGTAACGACAAGGGTCTTGCCCTCAAGAGCGACGATCAATGGACTCTCCCGAATGCCGACGAGCAGGTAATTTCCAATCAGAGAATTCTAGATCTATCGGATGTGAGGCTGGGGGACTAGATGAGGTCGGCCCTTGCGAGGTCACGCATCAGATGGCTGGCGCCGTAGGTCCAGTGTGGGCAGTCGGGCGACAGCCGCACGCGGTTGACCAAGGCACCGAACTTCTCCGACGATATGGTGACGATGTCGCCGACCTTGTGGGTAAAGCCTTTGCCTGTTTCGCCGCGATCCTTCGACGGCACGAACATCGTGCCGAGATAGAGCGCCAGCCCGTCCGGGTATTGGTGATGTGGCCCCATGGCGGCGGCGACCAACTCTTCCGGCGAGCGGCTGATCTCGGCCATCGAACTGGCGCCCTCCAGCGAGAACCCATCCTCGCCTTCGACTTTCAACCGTACGATCGCCTGCTTCACGTCGCCGATGGAAAATGTCTCATCGAACAGCCGGATAAAGGGGCCAAGTGCTGCCGAAGCGTTGTTGTCCTTGGCTTTGCCGAGCAGCAGCGCCGAGCGCCCCTCGACGTCGCGCAGATTGACGTCGTTGCCGATCGTCGCCCCGACGATCCTGCCGCTGCTGGCCGCAATCATGGCGATCTCCGGCTCCGGATTGTTCCATGTCGAAACCGGATGCAGGCCGACATCGGCGCCGAAGCCGACCGAGGCCATCGGCTGGCATTTGGTGAAGATCTCGGCATCGGGGCCGATGCCGACTTCCAGATATTGCGACCAGGCGCCGCGCGCAATCAGCTTGGCCTTGATCTCCATCGCCTCCGGCGAGCCGGGCTTGAGCTTGGACAGGTCGTGGCCGATCAGCCCGGCGATGTCGGCGCGAATGGCGTCGGCCTTTTCCGCCGAACCGCGCGCCTGCTCCTCGATCACCCGTTCGAGCAGGCTGACGACAAAGGTGACGCCAGACGCCTTGATCGCCTGCAGGTCGACGGGGGACAGCAGGTACGGTTTCCCCGGGTCGCGCGCTGTCTCGAAACTGTTGGCCGCAATGGCATCGAGCGGGCCGATCGGCCGCCCCTTTGCCGAGCGGACGTGCGCTGCCGGATCCGGCAATTCGCAAACGTCGCGTACGGTCGGTGCCACATTTGACGTGATGTCGAAGACCGTGCCGTCACGCACCGTGACCACCAGCGGATGGGAAGCATCGCTCGCCCGGGCGCGGCCCACGAAGAGGCCTTCGGCGGGCAAATGTGTGGCGTTCGTCATGGCTTGTATTTCCTGTTGTCTTGTCCTTCGGCCGCGGCACTTTCAACAAATTCCCGCCAAAGGTCTATCCCGCTTGCAGGGCGAGCTTTGTCAATTCTTTGGGTCTTCGCATCGCTGGACCTTGATCGAGCCTGACGTGCGCCAACGGCGACGGAAAACGCTCTTTCAAAATAATGAAACCGTCGCTAGGGTTTTTCACCTACTGAAGTCTCCAGGTGACGCTTGCTCTTACGGTTTTCCGACCCAATCTGGCAGAAGCCGCGGACAGCCACGGCGTTCCAGTCGCTTGTTCCAGCCGGCCAATGCGTCGATGTCGTCATCGTCGGCGGCGGCATCATGGGGCTGTCAACGGCCTTGCACGCTGCCCGGCTCGGCCTTGCCGTCCAGGTGCTGGAGGCCGGCGAAATCGGCAGCGGCGCGTCCGGTCTGAACGGCGGTCAGGTTATTCCTGGCCTGAAATACGATCCGGACTGGCTGCTGGAGCATTTTGGTCTCGAACGCGGTGAGGCGCTCGTCAACTTTGCCGCCTCGACGGCGGACGCCGTCTTCGAATTGATCCGCGACGAAAAACTGGCGGTGCCGTTCGTTCGCAATGGCTGGATTCAGGCCGCGCACACCGAGACCGCGCTGAAAGCGGCGGCGAATCGGGATCGGCAGTGGCGGGCGCGGGGCGCCGATGTCCGGTTGCTGAGCGGGACGGAGATCGCGACGATGACCGGCGCGCAAGGCTATCTCGGCGGCTGGCTCGATCGCCGTGCCGGCGTCATCGACCCGCTCGCCTACACGTCGGAACTGGCGCGCGTCGCTGCAGCGGCAAGCGTAAAGATCGCCGAGCGCCAGAACGTGATGCAGATCAGCAAGGATGCTGGTATTTGGCACGTTGCCACGGAAAGCGGCGCCGAACTCAAGGCCAGGGCGGTCGTCCTGGCGACCAACGCCTATACCGGCGGCCTGCTTCCCGGCCTCGCCGAGACGATCGTCCCGCTGCATTCCTTTCAGATCGCGACAGCGCCGCTATCGTCCAATCTCGCGGCGGCGATCCTGCCGGAGGGGCAGGCGGTTTCGGATTCGCGCCGCATCCTCGTCTATTACCGCAAGAGTGCCGACGGCCGGCTGGTGCTTGGTGGGCGCGGCCGCATGGCCTTGCCGAACGGCCCGGCCGACTGGGCGCATCTGGAACGCGCGCTGCTGCGGCTCTACCCGGCGCTGTCCGACGTGGCCATTGAAAAGCGCTGGTTCGGCCGGGTGGCTATGACGCCGGACCATCTCCCGCATATCCACGAGCCAGAGAAGGGTCTGCTGGCGGTCGTCGGTTGCCAGGGCCGCGGCATCGGCCTGATGACCGCGCTTGGCGAGCGCATCGCCTCCTATCTGTCGAGCGGCGACACCAGGCAATTGCCGTTCCCGATCTCGCCGATCCGGCCGATTCCGTTTCACGCCTTTCGGCAGGTCGGCGTTGCCGCGACCATCGCCTGGTACCGGATGCTGGACGCCTTCGAACGCTGACGTTCATTCCCGACGTGAAACAGCTTGACAGCTTCACGAATATGAAAAAAGCTTAGTCGATTTCAAATTGCCATAGGCAGTCGATGTCGACCATCGCCGCAACGCAGCCGCTGCCGGAAACCCGGTCTTCGCCGGGTTTCCGCTTCGCCATGCTGCTGCCGGGCGGGCTCGTCACCTTTGTGCTGATCCTTTTCGCCCTTGGCCTTGTGTTCTTCCTCGCCTTCCGCAGCAATGACGGCTCGCTGCTGGGGGCTGGTTTCACCCTTGCTAATTTCGTCACCGTGGCAACCGATCCGCTGTATTGGACGGTGACGCTGCGCTCGCTGAGCATCGCCGGCGTGGTGACGCTGGCAACCGTCGTCACGGCGTATCCTGTCGCCTACTATCTGGCCTTTCATGCCGGGCGGCGACGCGGGCTGCTGTTGCTCCTGCTGACCCTGCCGTTCTGGACCAGCTATCTGCTGCGCGTCTTCGCCTGGAAGATCGTGCTTGCCTATAATGGCGTGCTGAACTCGGCGCTGATCGAAAGCGGCATTTGGTCGGAGCCGACATTGGCCTTCCTTAATACGCCGGCAGCGGTCGTCGTCACGCTTGCCCACGCTTATGCCCCGTTCGCCATCCTGCCCATCTATGTGGCGCTGGACACGATCCCGAAATCGCTGCTCGAAGCCGCTTCCGATCTCGGCGCAAAACCGTTCACCAGCTTCCGCCGCATCGTGCTGCCCAATTCGATGCCGGGCGTGCTGGCGGCGGCCCTCGTCGTCTTCGTGCCGACCGTCGGCGACTATGTCACCCCGGCGTTGGTCGGCGGCCCGGCCAGCACCATGATCGGTACGCTGATCCAGGCCGAGTTCGGCAAGGCCAATGACTGGCCGTTCGGCGCCGCACTCGCCGTCGCCGTCATGTTGGTCATCCTCGCCGTGGTGCTGGTGGTGCGCTTCGCCGACCGCCGATACGGCAGCCGCACATGAACGCGGCGCGGGTCGATGCAAAACAGGGCGGCGGCTGGCTTGGCGCCTATGTCCTTGCCTATTTGATATTCCTGTATTTGCCGATATTGCTGATCCCGCTGTTTTCCTTCAACGATTCAATCCAGGCGGCGTTTCCGCTGCAAGGCTTCACGCTTGAATGGTACGGCACGCTTTACGGCAATTCGGCGCTGTCCGGCGCGCTTGCCACCAGCCTCGTCATCGGCGCCATTGCCGCCACCGGCGCAACACTCTGCGGCGTGACCGTGTCCTATATGGACCTCTACGGCCGCTCGCCGCTGGCCGCCACGATCAGTGCCATTGCGCGGCTGCCGATCCTGATCCCAGGCGTCATCGTCGGCATATCGCTGCTCATCCTGGTCAACCTCGCCGGCTTTGGGCCGTCGCGCATTGCCATTGTGCTCGGCCATGTGTTGGTGGCGCTGCCGACGACGGTGGTGGTCATGCGCAGCCGCTTCGCCGCCATCCCGAAGACCATCCGCGAGGCAGCGCTCGACCTCGGCGCTTCCGACTGGACGACCTTCAGACGGGTGATGCTGCCGCTCAGCCTGCCGGCCATTATTTCGGCGTTCATGCTGGCCTTCCTGACCTCCTTCGACGAGTTCATCGTCGCCTTCTTCCTTGCCGGCACCGAGCCGACGCTGCCGCTTTATATCTGGAGCCAGCTGCGCTTCCCGAAATCGCTGCCGACCGTCATGGCGCTCGGCACTTCGATCCTGGCCGTGTCGTTCCTCATCGCCGCACTCGCCGAAATGCTTCGCCATCGCGGGCTTGCTGCCACCCGGCGGTCAGCGCCCGCCAACCTGTCAAAACCAGAAGAAACCGAAAGAGGAGAACTGCAATGGCATTCGAGCTGAAATCGATAAAGGCAAAGACAGCGAAAACCGGACTGGCTGCCTTCGCGCTGGCGCTTGCGTCGACTGTCGCTTTTGCCGGCGACAAGCTGCAATATTTCACCTGGTCGGGCTATGAACTGCCCGACTTCAACAAGAGCTTCCTCGCCGCGCACCCCGATGGTGTCGAAGCCTCGATGTTTGGCGACGACGATGACGCTTTCACCAAGGTCAAGGCCGGCTTCCACCCCGATGTCGCGCACCCATGCTATGACAAGGTGGCGCGCTGGAACAAGGAAGGCCTGCTGCAGCCGATCGACACCAAGCGCATCAAGAACTGGGATTCGATCTTCCCGGTCTTCAAGAACCTGCCCGACCTGCAGGCCGGCGACGGCAAGGTCTGGATGGTGCCGTGGGACTGGGGCAACACCTCGATCCTCTACCGCACCGATCTGGTGAAGAACCCGGAAGCCAGCTGGAACCTGCTTTGGGACAAGCAATATGCCGGGCGGATGGCGACCATCGATGCCGTCCACGACACACCGGTGGTGGCAGCCCTTCTCGCCGGCGTCAATCCATTCGACATGACACCGGAACAGATGGACAAGGTGGCAGAAAAACTTCGCGAGCAGCGCCCGCTGCTCTCGAACTACACCACCGACATGACCTCGGTCGAACAGGCATTGGCGAGCGGGCAGCTGGTCGCGGCCATGACCTGGAACGCCTCGGCCACCTCGCTGAAGAAGCAGGGCGTGCCTGTCGAGTTCATGAAGCCGAAAGAAGGCATGCTGACCTGGGCTTGCGGCTTCGTCATGCTCAAGGACGCCAAGAACGTCGACCTAGCCTATGACTTCATCAACAGCCGGCTGGAGACGGATTCCGGAAAGTATCTGATCCAGGCCTACGGCTATGGCAGCTCGATCAGCTCGGCTTTCGCCGCCGTGCCGGAGGAGGAGTTGGAGAAACTGCAGCTACCTTCCGATCCCGAGGTGATGCTGAAGACCACGATCTTTACCGGGCCGATGAAACAGAATGACGAACTCGCCAAGATGTTCGAGAAGGTCAAGGCAGGCGGCTGAGTTCGCACTTCCTTCTCCCTTGCGGGAGAAGGTGTCGCCGAAGGCGACGGATGAGGGGTGTTCCAGATGGCACCGACGGCACTCCGGCCAACACCCCTCATCCGTCTCGGCGCTTCGCGTCGATCCACCTTCTCCCACAAGGGGAGGGAAAACCTTACCAAATAAGGACGAACGAATGGACATGCTGGATGAAGCGGCTGAGAAGCCGAAGGACGACGCCGACGTCAGGGTCGGCCGGCGCGTGCGGGCGCTCAGGCTGGAGCGCAATCTCTCTCTGGCCGAACTCGCCGCCAAAGCCGGCGTCTCGATCGGTGCGCTGAGCCAGATCGAGCGCGGCATGTCGTCATTGCGGGTGCGAGTGATCTGGCCGCTTGCCGCCGCCCTCGACATCGAGCCGTCGGCGCTGATTGTTGACGGCAACGATGCCGGCAACGATCTTTATTGCGTGCGCGCCAACAGCCGGCGTCAGATCCCGGTCAAGTCGGAAGGCATCGCCAAGGCGCTGCTGTCGCCGCCGGCTGCCACGCTGACCGGCATGCTGGTGACGGTGGAAGCCGGTGGCGGCACCGCCGAAGCCTACGCCCATGCCGGCCATGAATTCGGCTTCGTCCTCTCGGGCGAGGTCGAGCTGGTGGTCGATTCGACGAGATACGGGCTGAAGGCCGGTGACAGCTTCGCCTTCAAGAGCACCTTGCTGCATGCCTTCCGCAATCCGGGCAGCGAGCGCTGCCAGATCCTGTGGGTCAACACCACCAAGCCGTCCGAGGTTCGCGATGGCGCCTGATCCGCTCGTCCGGCTGGACAAGGTCTCCAAGATTTTCCCCGGCGGCATCGTCGGGCTCGACGCCGTCGATCTCGATATTTCGCGCGGCGAGTTCCTGACCCTGCTCGGACCGTCCGGCTGCGGCAAGACCACCAGCCTGCGGGTCATCGCTGGTTTCGAAAGCCCGTCGAGCGGCAGAGTCCTGCTCGAAGGGCGCGACATCAGCGCGCTCAGGCCCTTCGACCGTCCGGTCAACACCGTATTCCAGGACTACGCGCTGTTTCCGCACATGAACGTCGCGGAAAATGTCGGCTTCGGCTTGTCGCTGCGCAAGCTCGCCGGTGCCGAACAGGCAAAGCGCGTCGGCGCAGCGCTCGACATGGTCGGCCTTGCCGACAAGCTCGGCGCCCGCGTGTCCGAATTGTCGGGTGGCCAGCGCCAGCGCGTCGCGCTTGCCCGCGCCATAGTCTGCGAACCGCGCGTGCTGCTGCTCGACGAGCCGCTGTCGGCGCTCGATGCGCATCTGCGCGAACAGATGCAGGTCGAGTTGAAGCGCCTGCAGTCGCGCCTCGGCACCACTTTCGTCATGGTCACGCATGACCAGACCGAGGCGCTGTCGATCTCTGACCGCATCGTCGTCATGAACAAGGGCCGCATCGAGCAGATCGCGCCGCCGGCGACCCTCTACGACCGGCCCGCCACCAAATTCGTCGCCAGCTTCATCGGCACGATGAACCTTCTGCAGTCGCGCTTTGTCGGCCGCGACGGCGAGCGCTTGCGGTTCGCCGCCGGCGCCCTGCCGCTGGAAGCGGTTTCGGAGACGGGCGAATTGCCTGGCGAGGGCACGTTGCGCACCATCGGCGTGCGTCCGGAGGATCTTTTGGCGACGACCGAGGCCACGGCCGGCACTGTCCCCGTGCGGGTGAACAGCATCGTCTTCCACGGCCGCACCTTGCGTCTTCATGCAGAGCTGGGGCAGGGGACACAGGTGGTGATCGACGCGCCACGCCCGACAGAGGGTTTTCAATTCAGCGTCGGCGATGTGGCGCATATCAGCCTGCGCCGCGGCGCCAACTGCCCAATGCTGCCCAGCTAGTCTGATTTTCAACTTCCAGAAAACCGGAGTGTTCCCACATTATCGGCAACGGGGCGCAGACTTCGAATTCCTGCTCGGCAGGGCTTCCTCGACCGCTGAAATCGCGGGTGTTGGCGCGGAAAGCATTCAGCGCCCGTTGCGTTTCGATTTGACGAGTTCTCTGTCTGTTCTAAATTTCTCGGTCGGATACAATTTGCCGGACGAGAGATCAATTATGAGTGGGCAACCTGCATTCGTCGAACAACGGCCAGACCTTTTTCCGATGGGAGGGGACCAAGCGACGTTTCGACGACCGCATATTCTTGCCATGTTGGCTGAGAGCGCGGTCGCTGGTCCCTTGGCGCGAAAGGCTATCGCCTTGAATCGAGAGTTAAGGCTGCAAGGCTGGTTTGTTCCGGAGAACCACATCCATATCTCGCTCGTCGGCCTCGGTGACCATGATGGGTATCCGGAAAAGCTGGTTGAAATCGCTCGGCATATCGGCTCGATGATCGTTGCAAAACCGTTCGATATTTCTTTCGATCGCCTGACGGCTTTTGGTGGTGGTTCGCTGGTTCTGCGCAACGGTGACAGCAATCCAGCGCTCCAAGAATTCTGGCGCAATCTCACCGCTCTGATTTCCGACAGCCCGCTAAAGCTCTTTCTCACGAAGTCCATTGAACCGCATGTTACGCTGCTTCGTGACGAAGTCCGTGTCCCCAGGATTCGCGAACGGTCGATTGATCCAATTGGCTGGACAGTCCGGGATTTTGTGCTGATCCACAGTGTAATCGGCAAGGGGATTTACCGCGAGCGCGCACGTTGGCAATTGAACGGCCAAGACGATGCCTTGGCCGGGATGTAGAGCCCCCCAAGATATTCATCATCCTGACATGGCATGTCAGCTGTCTCGGGATTGACGATGGCAGGCCAGCACGCGACCCGCTACTTCCAATGCGTCTTAACAGGAGGAACCCCCATGACGATCACGGAAATTGCCAAGGATTTCACCGAGCTCCTCAAGCAGGGCGATCACCAAGGTGCTGCTGAGAAGTACAATGCCGATGACGTCGCCAGCTACGAAGCCATGGAAGGGCCGATGGCCGTCTCCCGTGGCAAGGAAGCTCTGAAGCAAAAGAACCAGTGGTGGCAAGAGAACAACGAAATGCATGGCGGCTCGGTCGAGGGCCCATATGTCAACGGCGACCAGTTCGCAGTGCGCTTCAAGTTTGACATAACGCCCAAAGCTACCGGCGAACGTGCCACCATAGATGAGGTTGGTCTGTACACGGTCAAGAACGGCAAGATCACCGAAGAGCGGTTCTACTATTGAGGCCGGAAATACCACCGGCTTCCGGGAGCCGCCCTGCAAGGTTGAACAATAAGCATGGCGGCCGGGAGGATGACCTGGCCGTCTTCGAGAAGCTCAGATCGTTTTGACATAGCCCGCCAACTGATCCGCCACCGTGCCCCAGCCGTCGTAGAAGCCCATCTCCTCGTGGCTGTTACGCGTGGCTTCGTCGCGGTGGATGGCGGTCGCGGTGTAGCGCGTCGCCTCGCCCCGCGATTGCAGCGATATGACGGCTGTAATGAATGGGTCGCCTGACGGCCGGTAGCCTGGCAGCAGCGCATCGGTCCACACCAGCCGCTCGTCCTGGACGATCTCGAGGTAGCAGCAACGCCTGTCGTTGACCTCCTTGCCGTCGGGCGACTGCATGCGGGTGCGGAACAGGCCGCCGGGCCGCAGGTCGATCTCGCAATCGGTGATGATCCACGGCTTCGGCGTGAACCATTGGCGGACATGCTCGGGCTTCGTCAAGGCCATCCACAGCAGTTCGCGCGGCGCCTCGATCGACCGTTCGAGCACGAGGTCGAGCTTCGGATCGGGTTGGAACAACGGAGCCATGTTCATCTGTCTTTCTCCTTGAGTTTCAGCACGTAGTCGTCGAACTGGTCGAGACGGCGCTCCCACAGCGCCCGCTGCTCGGCCAGCCAGTTTTCCGCGAGCTTCAGCGGCTCCGGCGCGAGCCGGTAGGTCCTGACGCGGCCTGCCTTCTCCGAATGCACCAGCCCGCAGCCTTCCAAAACCCTGAGATGCTCGATGAAGGATGGCAGGGCCATCTCGAACGGCTGGGCAAGCTCGCTGACCGAGGCGGGGCTTCGGTTCAGTCGCTCGACCACGCGTCGGCGGGTCGGATCGGCGAGCGCCCGGAAAATGCCGTCGACGGGCGGGGGGCTTTCGGTCTGCAGGCTCGTCATAGTCGTTTCCTTGCCTCGGCCATTCCGCGTGACCAGAGTTGGCTTAGAAACACTTAGGGAAATTCCTTACTATTGGCAAGGGCGAAAATCATGGATGCCCGGCAAGGCCGCTGGAAAACTGAGAGGTGCGGTTTTAGGGTGCCGTCAGATTCGACCGGTCCGAGGATCCGTTTTTGACGATCACCATGTATGGCATCACCAATTGCGACACGATCAAGAAGGCCCGTTCCTGGCTGGCGAGCCATGATGTTGCCTATCGCTTTCATGACTACAGAGTCGACGGGCTGGATGCGGATCGGCTGAACGGCTGGTCAGGCAAAGTCGGTTGGGAAATTCTGCTCAACAAGGCGAGCACGACGTTTCGCGAACTGTCGGAGGAGGACAGGATGGGCCTGGATGAAAGGAAGGCCAAGGCGCTGATGCTGGCAAAGCCGACGATGATCAAGCGTCCGGTGCTGGAACTTGGCGATCGCATACTGGTTGGCTTCAAGCCTGATGTTTATCAAGAGGCGATCGGTAGGAAGTAGAACCGACCGACCGCGATCCGTCGCGCCCCCCTCTGTCCTGCCGGCATGAATATCGATCGTATCAGACGCTTGTGGTTTTCCCATGCAAATAGCTCGCCAGCGCGACCGCATTATTATGGGCCTCGTCATGCGCGCCGTAGAGCAGCGTCACCTTGCCCTCACGCAGCAAGGCGCGCAGTTCCGCCACCGCCTCGCCGTTCCGGTCGAGCTCATCGCTGTATCGCCGCTGGAACTCCACCCAGCGCGCCGGCTCATGGCCAAACCATTTGCGCAACGCGTCGCTTGGAGCGATGTCCCTCAGCCATAGCGTCAGCGCCGCGTCCTGCTTGGCGATGCCGCGCGGCCATATGCGATCCACCAGCACCCGCTGCCCGTCATCGGGCGCCGGCGGCTCATAGATGCGCTTGACCGCGAGTTCCATTGCCAACCCCGCATGCGTCACAGGCGCGGCTGCGTGCTGGTGCTCTTAAACCCACTCGCCCTTGCGCATCACCGGCACGCGGCTGCTGTCCTTGTGGACGCCGTCTATATCGATCTTATCCGAGCCGATCATCCAGTCGATGTGGATGAAACTCTTGTTGCCGCCGCGCGCCGCAATCTCGTCCTGGCTGAGCGAGGCGCCGTCGACGAAGCACTTCGAGTAGCACTGGCCAAGCGCGATGTGGCAGGCGGCGTTCTCGTCGAACAGCGTGTTGAAAAACAGCAGCCCGCTTTTGGCGATCGGCGAGGAGTGCGGCACCAGCGCCACCTCGCCGAGACGGCGCGAGCCTTCGTCGGTATCGAGCACCTTCTGCAGCACATCCTCACCCTTCGAGGCTTTTGCCTCGACGATGCGCCCCGCCTCGAAACGCACCGCAATGCCGTCGATCAGCGTGCCCTGGTAGGACAGAGGCTTTGTACTCGTGACATGACCTTCGACGCGCCTTGCATGCGGCGTGGTGAAAACCTCTTCGGTCGGGATGTTGGGGTTGCAGGTGATGCCGTTCTTGGCGGTCGAGGCGCCGCCCATCCACTCGTGGCCGTCGGCCAGCCCGACGGTCAGGTCGGTGCCGGGACCAGTGAAATGCAGCGCGTGGAAATTGTGGCCGTTCAGCCATTCGGTGCGGCTCTTCAACGCCCCATTGTGCGCCGTCCAGTTGCCGATCGGGTCTTCGACGTCCACCCGCGAGGCGGCAAAGATGGCATCGGCGAGCTTGGCCACGGCGACGTCTTCGGCATCGTCCGGGAAAACCTGCTTGGCCCACGCCTGATCGGGATAGGCCACAATGTTCCAGTTGATGTCGAAGCCGGTGATCTTCTCAAGCGCCGGCTGATAGGCCATCGAATTCGCCTTGTTGGCACGCGCCACCTTTGCCGGGTCCTGAGAAGAAAGCAGCGAGGGATCCTCGCCGCGCACGGCAAGCCTCGCCGCATTGTTGGCGAAGGCTTTTGCCATGCCTTCATAGAGCCAGCCGGCGGCGCGGTCGAAACCGGCGTCGGCGCCGTAGCGGAAGCGCGCGAGAGTGATCTCGTCGTCGTTGAAGATCGGCGTCACCAGGCCGGCACCTGCCTTGTAGGCGTGCTCGACGATCCGCCGCGTTAGAGGCAGCGCGGCGATAGACGAGGTCAGCACCAGATCCTGACCCGGCTGCAATTGCAGCCCGACCTTGACGGCGACCTCCGCCAGCCTGTCGAGCTTCACCGGGTCGATGGTTGCGGAAACGCCGCGCGAATGTGTGGTCATGATCCTGCCTGCCGTGATTGGGGACTGTGTCTTACATAGACCGGCGCTACCGACCTTTCCACTCCGATCACGCCGGCAGGTCTAGCTGACGCTCTCGAGCGACCTGAACTGCGCCATCGTCGCCTCGATCTCTTCGCGCACCCAGATCTTGAAATCCCTGACCTTGCGGCTTTCGCCCTTGCTGGCCGAAGTCACCAGCCAATAGCCGAGCCCGCTCTGGGCGCGTATGCCGAACGGCGCAACGAGACGGTCGTCGGCCAGCGCGTCGGCGGCCAGCAACTGCCAGCCGAGCATGACGCCGTGACCGGCAATCGCCGATTCCAGGCACAGCATCGGATCTGTGAAGCGCGCGCCTTTCATGAAGGTGACCGGCTCCACCCCGGCCGCTTCGAACCAGCTCTTCCAACTGATCATCGACCTTTCGTCGGTGATCGCCCAGGTCAAAGCAAGGTCCTCGATCGCTTTCAGCTTGCTGGCGATCACCGGTGCACAGACCGGAAACACCTCTTGCGCCAGCAGCAATTCGGCCCGCCCGCCCGGCCATTTGCCGTCGCCGAGCCGGATGGCGACGTCGATGTCCGAACGATCGAGATCGGCAAGCCGCACCGAGGCATCGATCCGCAGGAGCACGTTCGGATGCCGGGCAAAATGCCGCGACAGCCGCGGCAGCAGCCATTTCGAGGCGAACGCCGGCGCCACCGAAACCACCAGCGTGCACTCCGAGCTTTCATCGGCAAGCGCCACCGCCTGTGCGAGTTCGCGAAACCCGGCGCTGAGCCGCGCGGTAAAGACGGTGCCGAATTCGGTCGCCACCAGGCCAGCTGGCGTCCGGTCGAACAGCGCCCGGCCGAGCTGCTTTTCTGTCCGGTTGATCTGCTGGCTGACGGCGCTGACCGAGACGTTGAGCTCGCTGGCCGCCGCCGCAAGCGAGCCCAGGCGGGCAACGGTTTCCACGGCGCGCAAGCCGTTGAGATGGACGCGGTTCAAAGTAGCCATACAGTTTTTCTAAACTCGAACGGCTGAAATCTCAATTGCCAGACACTGCAGGATGCCGGATTCTAAGTGGGTTACGCAGAGTGAGGAGGCAAATCCGATGAAGATTTTGTCATGGCTCGGAGCCTTTTCCCCGATCGGAACGCAGCCACACCGTCATGTCAGCGAGGCCACCAGCTGGGTGACCGATCCGCTGTCGCATCCGCTGCTCGACACCATGTCGGAGCGCGAACTCGCCGACATGCCGTTCAGGCTGACCGCGCGTCGTACCCGCTACGAGACGGCCTTGACGAGGACCTGCTGCGGCAGAGTCTCCTGAACGAAGCACCTCAGGCGAGCCAGCCGCCGACGCGGCTGCGCAACCCCTTCTGGCTCAACAAAAGGCGGATTGTCTCGCGAGCAGGCGCACTTATTGTGCACCGCGATGAACATCGCTTCGCCCTTGCGCCTGGCAATCGCCGGCATGATCGCCCTGGCCGTCGCCATGGGCATCGGCCGCTTCGTTTATACGCCGATCCTGCCTGGCATGATGGACGAGCTCGGCCTGTCGCCGGCTGATGCCGGCTGGATCGCATCTGCCAATTATCTCGGCTACCTCGTCGGCGCGCTTGCCGCCACCGGCGGCTGGGCGCAAGGCCGCGAGCGCCAGCTGATGCTGGCCGGCCTTGCCGCCACTGCGATACTCGCCGGGCTGATGGGCCTGACCGGCACGATGGCCGCCTTCCTCCTCATCCGCTTCCTTGCCGGCCTCGCCAGTGCGTTCGTGCTGGTCTTCATGACCAGCATCGTTTTCGGTCATCTCGTCGCGACGGGGCGAAACGACCTGCAGGCGCTGTATTTCGGCGGTGTCGGTCTCGGCATCGCGACGTCCTCGGCGCTGTTGGCGCTCCTCGTTACCGAACATGCCGGCTGGGCGGCGGGCTGGCTGTGGTCCGCGGCGATTTCGGCCTGCGGCTTTGCCGCCGTCGCCTTGCTGGCCGGCGGCACCTCGGCCGCGAACAGCATCACCGGGAGCGAGCCGGCATTGCCGAAGCACCGGTCGCTGGTGAAGATCATCGTCGCCTACGGCCTGTTCGGCTTCGGCTACATCGTCACGGCAACCTTCCTGGTCGCCATTGTCCGGCAAGGCGGCGGCGGCCGGGTCTTCGAGGCCGTGGTTTGGATGGTCACCGGCCTTGCCGGTTTCCCCTCGGTCTGGCTGTGGCAGAAGCTTACGGCCAGGATCGGGCTTTACGCCACCTATGCCCTGGGGTGTCTGGTCGAGGTGGTCGGGGTCAGCGCCAGTGTCGTCATGGACGGACGCACCGGGCCGCTGCTCGGCGGCCTTCTCGTCGGCGGCACCTTCATCGCCATCACCGCGCTTGGCCTGCAGGCCGGCAGGCAGCTTGCCCCGCAAGCACCACGCCGGATGCTGGCGGTGATGACGGCCGCCTTCGGCCTTGGCCAGATCGTCGGCCCGATCGTCGCAGGGCTGCTTGCGCAGGCTTCAGGTAACTTTTTCCTTGCCTCGATCGTGGCCGCCGCCGTCCTGCTGACCTCGGGTGCGATCGCCTGGTCGGCTGCGCCAAAATCGCCATGATTATGGTCTTGCTCGACGACGGGCATTGGGTAGCGGGCATTTTCTTTCCCACTAATGTGTGACTTTATGCCCGCTGACCAACGCCGCTGATTTGCGCATCGAGCGAGGATTTCGTCACAGTGTTTGTATCCTTCTTCCCGCAGCCGAAGCTCTTTTTTATCTCGGCCGCCCTGTGGAGTGCGGTCATGGTGGCCGTATGGTTTCTTGGTGGCGACCAGCTGGGGGCCTTGATCGGATTGCCGCCCCTCGCAGCGGACGCGGCGCCCATCATCGGCGTTTCCGTCTTCTGGTCGCCTCCATTCATTTGGTTCTACATCTACTTTACACTTGGCGTGCTGCTCTTTTACGCCTTCTGGCATTGGTACTCCCCGCACCCGTGGGATCGCTGGTCAATCCTGGGTTCTTCGCTGATCTTGTTCACGACCTATTTTCAGGTGCAGGTGAGTGTCGCAATTAATGCCTGGTACGGGCCATTCTGGGACCTTATTCAGGGCATTGTCAGCAAAAGTGTGAAGGCCACTGAGAATGATGTTTATGCGCAGTTAATAACTTTCCTCGGCATCGCTCTGGTGGCTGTTACTGTATACGTTCTGACAAACTTCTTTGTGAGCCATTGGGTGTTTCGGTGGCGTACAGCGATGAACGACTACTACATGTCTTACTGGCCTAGGCTGCGCTATATCGAGGGAGCTTCCCAGCGCGTACAGGAAGACACGATGCGGTTCTCCAAGATCATGGAAGATCTTGGAACCAGCTTCATCGACTCGATCATGACCTTGATAGCCTTCATGCCGATTTTGCTAGCCTACTCAAAGCACATCACCGTGTTGCCGTTCGTCGGTCAGGTGCCGCAGCCGCTGGTTATAGCTGCGATCTTCTGGGCGATTTTTGGCACCGTGTGTATTGCCAGCGCTGGCATAAAGCTCCCTGGCTTACAATTCCGCAACCAGCGCGTCGAAGCCGCCTACCGCAAAGAACTTGTTTACGGTGAGGATGATTCGTCCCGGGCGCAGCCGCCAACCGTTTCCGAGTTGTTCGGAAACGTGCGCCGCAATTACTTCCGACTCTATTTCCACTACGTGTATTTCAATGTGGTCCGTTATCTGTATTTGCAATTAAATAACATATTTGCTCTTTTCCTGATGACTCCGTCGATGGTCGCCGGAGCTTTGACGTTGGGTCTTATAAACCAGGTAAATTCGGCGTTCAGCCAGGTGACAACCTCGTTCCAGTACCTTGTCAATTCCTGGTCAACAATCGTCGAGCTCTTGTCAGTTCACAAGCGCCTGCGCGCTTTCGAAGCCACAATCAAGGGCGAACCGCTTCCGGACATCGACCAGCATTATCTGGAACGAGAGCAAGCCGGCTTGCGCCCTGAGGACCAGCCGGCAAGCTGATGACGGCGGGCGGCGATGGGCTTCAGCCGCCCACCGCTGCCTGTCTTTCGCCTCGCCGCGAAACATAGTCGCGAAAGCTGATGCACTCGACGTCGGCCTTGACGCAGACCTCGCCGGCAAAGCGTTCCAGCGCGTTCCAGTAGGCGCCGTCATTCATCAACGTGAAGTGAAAGCCGAGCTCCAGCGGAATGCGCTTGCCCTCGTATTGCGCATCGAAGGCGGCGCGAAAGGCGTGGTAGGTCCGGTCGGCGAACGCTTCCGCCATGCTCGGCCGCTCGAAGCCGCCGGAATGCCCGACATAGAGATTGTAATCCATGGCGATCACCCGCCTTGAGCTCGGCCCTTCCGGGATCTGCGGCAGCGAAAAGCGCGTGATGCCGTTGACGGTCGGCGGCTCGACCGGCCCACGCGAAACGCCGCTTGCGTCAAGCAGGAAGCCGGCCGCGGGCAGCGCCTCGTAAAGCGCCCTGTTTGCCGACAGGTAGGGCGCGCGAAACCCGACCACTGCCCTGCCTGCGAAATCGCGCCAACCCTTCGGTTCGGGTGCAATGCCGTTGATCGAATAGGCGTTTTGGAGAATGTGCTTGAACGAGCCGAACTCGCTCAGCCAGTCGGCCTTGCTCCAGTCCTTGCCATCGAAATGACCGCAGCCATGGCTGCCGATGTCGTGGCCTTCCCTGGCGGCGAGGTTGATCTGTTCGAGCCGCTCGGCAACTTCCTGTTTGGAGGCGGCAAAGCCGATATTCGATTTGCCGGCCGTTTTGCCCGGCGCGGTGTATTCCTTGCGTGTCTCGGGTGACAGCAGGAATACGCAGGAGACAAAATAGGTGAAATGCGCACCTGTGCGCGCGGCCAGCGCCCGGCTGCGCTGCCACTGCGAAATGTCGCGGGCGCTGTCGAACGAGATGATGACCGTCTGCTTCGGTTTTGCCGGCGCCGCCGGCGGGTCGGCAAAAGCCGCGCCGGCAGCAAGCGCGGCAATCGAAAACGCAACAACGCGGGACAAACGGGGCAAAGGCATTTGACCAGATCAAGGAATGTAGAAGCACCGCCTACCGGCGAAATATGGCACGGATACGATCGATCTGTGCGGCCGCCGTTGGCGGTGGCTGCCTCGTGAATGGGCGATTTTCCTGCCGAACCCCTTCCATGCCGGCAAAATTTCGCTAAAACGCGGGCTCATCAACCGCCCCGGCCGGGGGCATGAATGGTTTTGATCCATGTCGGACGACAGTTTTATCCGCGAAGTCAACGAAGAGATTCGTCGCGACCAGGCGCATGCGCTGTGGGACCGTTTCGGTCCCGCCTTGCTCGTATTGGCCGTGCTGGTGGTGCTCGGCACTGCCGCTGTCGTTGGCTACCGCTATTGGGACGAGACCCGCGCCAACCGCTCGGGCGATGCTTTTTCGCAGGCGCTCAAGCTCGCCAATGAGGGCAAGAACGACGAGGCGCTTGCCGCTCTGGAGGCGTTGGAGAAGGACGGCTACGGCGCCTATCCGCTTCTCGCCCGTATGCGCGCGGCAACCGTCAAGGCGGACAAGGGCGACGTCGACGCCGCCGTCAAGGATTTCGACGAGGTCGCCGCCGACACCAAGATCCCCTCGGGCATTCGCGACATGGCGCGGCTCAGGGCTGCGCTGCTGCTGGTCGACCACGGCTCTTTCGCCGATGTCTCCAGCCGCGTCGAGTCGCTCACCGCCGAGACTAACACGCTGCGCCATACGGCGCGCGAGGCGCTTGGCCTTGCCGCCTGGAAAGAAGGCAAGGCGGCGGATGCATTGAAGCTGTTCGACCAGATCGCCGCGGACGACGGCGCCCCGCGCAACACGCGCGAGCGGGCGACGTTGATGTCCGAGCTGATCCGCGGCTCGGGCGGTGTATCGTAACAACGGATGACCTTCAAAGTCGCCATCATCGGCCGGCCTAACGTCGGCAAATCGACCCTTTTCAATCGGCTGGTGGGAAGGAAGCTGGCGCTTGTCGACGACACGCCCGGCGTCACCCGCGATCGACGCGTCCATGCCGGAAAGCTCTACGATCTGCATTTTGACGTGATCGACACCGCCGGCTTCGAAGATGCTGCTGCTTCGACGCTGCCCGGCCGCATGCGCGCCCAGACCGAGATCGCTATCCGCGAAGCCGACCTGATCTTTTTCACGATCGATGCCAAGTCCGGGCTGATGCCCGACGACAAGACCTTCGCCGAGATCGTGCGCAAATCCGGCAAGCCGGTTGTCGTCGTGGCCAACAAGGCCGAGGCGCGGGGCGCCCAGGGCGGCATGCTGGAGGCCTGGGAACTCGGCCTTGGCGAGCCGATCCCGGTCTCGGCCGAACATGGCCAGGGCCTGCCCGATTTGCGCGATGCGGTGATCGCCGCACTGGGCGAGGCGCGCGCCTTCGGCGAGGACGAAGAGGCCGGCGAGGAGGAGATCGCCGCCAGCGAGGTGCTGATCGGCGAAGACATCACCGACCCGGACGCCGAGCCGAGCTATGACGATACCAAGCCGATGCGCATCGCCGTCGTCGGCCGTCCCAACGCCGGCAAGTCGACGCTGATCAACGCGCTGATCGGCGAGGAGCGGCTGCTGACCGGCCCTGAGGCCGGCATCACTCGCGATTCCATCTCGGTCGACTGGGACTGGCATGGCCGCCGGCTAAAACTGTTCGATACCGCCGGTATGCGCCGCAAGGCCAGGATCCACGAAAAGCTCGAGGTGATGTCGGTGCAGGACGGCTTGCGCGCCATCCGCTTTGCCGAGATCGTCATCATCGTGCTCGATGCTACTATTCCCTTCGAGAAGCAGGATCTGCAGATCGCCGACCTGATTATCCGCGAGGGCCGTGCCCCGGTAATCGCCTTCAACAAATGGGACCTTGTCGATCATCCCCAGGAGCTGCTGGCCGAGCTGCGCGAAAAAACCGAGCGGCTTCTTCCGCAGGCGCGCGGCATGCAGGCGGTGCCGGTGTCAGCCGAGACCGGGCGCGGGCTCGACAAGCTGATGGATGCTGTCATCAGGACGCATCGAGTTTGGAACAGCCGCGTCTCAACCGGCAAGCTCAACCGCTGGCTGGAGGGCATTCTGGCGCATCATCCGCCACCCGCGGTTGCCGGACGCCGGCTGAAGATCAAATATGTCACGCAGGCCAAGACGCGGCCGCCGGGCTTCGTCGTCTCCTGCTCACGGCCGGACGCGATGCCGCAATCCTATGTCCGTTATCTTTCGAACAGCCTGCGCGAGGCTTTCGACATGCCTGGCGTGCCGATCCGCATCGCCTTGCGCACCTCGGACAACCCGTTCGCCAACAGGGCGAAGAAGCGCCGCTGAGCGCCGCTTCTCCTTTACGCCACGTTGCGAAAGACAGGCGTCGATTGCGTCTGCGGCAACGCTTCCAGTGCTGCCTGCAGCAGGATGTCGCCAAGCCGCGCCGCTATCGGGTCGGGCTCGGCCTCCTTGCGATGCAGGAACAGCGCCATCTTGGGCAAGGCGGACAGCCCGGCGATCTCCGGCGTCATCGCCCTGAGGGTGGCCGGCGCGAGTGGGGGCCGCCTCTGCACCTAATGGGCGGTGTAAGCTCCGTCCACCAGATGGTAGCTGCCAGTAATAAAGCTGGCCTGGTCGGACAAGAGGAAGCATACAAGAGCCGCTACCTCTTCCGGTTTCCCGCGCCTGCCCATCGGCTGAAGACCTGCCATGCGCCGGCTGGCTAATGCCTCCATTTGCTCCGATAAAAGAGGCGTTTCGATCCAGCCGGGGCCGACGACATTGATCCGGATGCCCATCCTCGCATATTCAATCGCCGCAACCTTGGTTAATCCAACGACCCCGTGTTTCGCTGCCGTGTAAGCGGACGCAGTTGGCAAGCCGACGGAACCGAGAACGGAGGACATGTTCACGATGGCGCCTCCGCCTCGATCCAGCATCGCGGCGATTTCGTACTTCATGCTGTAGAAAACGCCATTTAGATTGACGTTTATCAGCTTGTGCCAGTTGTCGAGCGGATAGTCTGCCGTTGCTTTTCGAATGCCGTCGATACCTGCATTGTTTACCGCCATATCCAGTCCGCCGCATTTCTGGACAGTGAACTCGATCAGCTTTTGCACGGCTGCCGCATCCGTGACATCTACCGCAAAGTCGTAGGCCCTGCCGCCTTGCGAGCTTATTTCGGCGGCTCTGCAGTGCGCGGCCTCGGCATCAAGGTCGGCGACAACAATCTCGGCTCCTTCTTGCGCGAGTTGCCGTGAAACAGCCGCCCCTATTCCGGAGCCTGCGCCGGTAACAATCGCGACTTTACCATGGAAGCCAGGATTCATCGTCTCTGTCCTATGCCAATTTTGACATAACCGAACAGAGGCAGACGGTTATCGCAAGAAGTTTCGCTCCAATTCGCTTGTCAATCCTGTGAATTCATTTTGCCACCACACAGCGAGACTTGGCGCGCAGGCCTTGGAATGGTAGAGACGAGGGCGGCGGTAGATGACCAGTTTCCTAGCAGGTACAAATGGAAGAACACCACATTGCGCGCCGGGGGCTCGTGCTGGGTAGTCTGGCTCTGATGGTCTCCGGATGTACGTCGATTTCATCCGCGTTCGGACCAAGGCTTGGCCTGAATCCTCGTTACCGACGACAGCACGTGCGGTACGACGGAAACGAGCCGGCCGGAACGATCGTCGTCGATACTTCGCAACGCTTTCTCTATGCCGTCGAGACGGACGGGTGGGCGACGCGCTACGGCGTTGGCGTCGGCGAGCAGGGACTTTCGTTCAAGGGTACAGCGACCGTCGGCCGCAAGGCGGACTGGCCGTCGTGGACACCCACCGCCAGCATGATGCAGCGCAAGCCGCGCCTGGTGAAGTATGCAGGGGGGGTCCCTGGCGGACCAAACAACCCGCTTGGTGCGCGTGCCCTTTATCTCTATCAAGACGGGCGCGACACCCACTTCCGGATACATGGTACAAACGAGCCATGGACGATAGGCACAGCGGTATCGAACGGGTGCATTCGTATGATAAATGACGACGTCATTGACCTCTACGACCGTACTCCTTTGGGCACGACGGTGGTGGTTGTTTGATGGTGGGCAGGCCTGATCTCCGTTGGATGGTGAACCTGCCAGCACGTCACCGCAAGGGTGCCGCCGGCAACTGGGTGCCAACTGTGTCATTTCTGCACTAGGCGTTGGTGTAGATCGCAGCTAACTTGGTGGGGCTGCATATCGTTTTAGTTGTGGCGATTCTATAGGCTATTCCGCCCCCGGGGAAAGGATTGCTTGATGAACAGGATATTGGTTGCAATGGTTGCTGTGCTCGCCGTTGCCAGCCTGAGCGGCTGCGCGAACGACTGGATCGGCAAAGGAAAGGGTAAGGCTCCGGCACCCGCTCCGGTAGAAGAACCAGTGATTAAGTAAGGACCGGCTTGCATGGGGAAGGGTGCCAAGCCCTTCCCCATACATACGCAGCCGGGGCTTTGGCCGGCTTCATAGCGTACGGCGCGGTTGGCGGGCATAGGCCGTTATTAGGTCTGTGCATTGTGAAGTTCGGGAATGGACGCGGCGATGACGCTTGTAAGTAGCCGTCTCTTGCTTGTGGCGTTGGTGGCCCTCCCGGCAGCGGCATGTCAGACGAAAGACCTGCCGCCCCAGCCGAATTTCGTATCTTATGCCGATGGCGGAGCTGCGCCTAAAAAAAACGACGAGCGGTACTTCATCGAGTTCCGCTCCCGCTACGCCCTAAGCTACGGCCACACCTACGCAGTTTTTGGGCGCCTGGACCGGGCCGGGAGAATGATCGATCCCCAAGTCGCGGGCCTTCACCCGGCTTCGAACAGTGCGGTTCCCTATGTTCTGGGCCATATCGTGCCGGTGCCAGCCGAAACCGGGTGGAGCGACGGTGATCTGGAAGAACCATACAGATCCGCAAGCTGGCAAATCATATTGACCCGGGCCGAATACGACAAAGTCGTTGCCTACATCCGCAAGCTGCAGGCGAGCTCGCATGTCTGGCAGGCGACGGTCTTGAACTGCAACGGCTTCGTGGCGGACATCGCTCATTCCATGGGATATAAGACTCCCGCCATTCAGCTCCGGCCGCAACAATTCATAACCGAGCTTCGGGAGATGAATACATAACCAAGATTCGAGGGATGAATGGGACCGAATGCGATCGGTACTGCCCCTCCGGCTTTCGCGTGTGCGGACTAACTCGGAGAGGATCGCTGCGCCTGAAGGTCGGCCGGTGACGAAATCGAGGCGATGGGTGAAGTGGCCATACTCAGGGGCAGCTGCTACAGTCGCGATCGCAGAAAGGGCGCTGGTGACCTGAAGTGACCATTGCTTTAGCCTCACTTGGCGAGATCATATGGGTGATCGGCATCGTCGCTTGGTACGTGATCCGGTATCCCTTCGAGCGCCGGGCAAGGCGCGTGCGAATAGTAGCTGGCGGCCGCTCAAGTTCCGACACCGTCGGGCTTGCATCGGCTCTCCTTGGCCTGGCGATCCTGCCTGGCTTCTATGTCGCCACCGGCATCCCCGCAGCGGCTGATCATCCGGCCAGCGTGTGGTCGGTGGCGCTCGGAACCATCATCTTCTGCTCGGCGCTGTGGATTTTTCGCTTATCCCACAAGGAACTTGGCCGTAATTGGTCGATTACGCTCGAGATTCGCGAACGGCATGAACTGGTCAGCGCCGGGCCATATGCCTTGGTCCGTCACCCTATGTACACCTCCTTCCTGCTTATGGGGCTCGGCCAGCTCTTTCTGCTGCCGAACTGGGTTGCGGGCATATCGGGTTTGGTTGGTTTCGCAGTCCTTTTCCTGCTGAGAGTGGATAAGGAAGAGCGTATGATGCTGGAGAATTTAGGCTCGCAATACCGTGTCTATATGGAAAGGACCAAGCGAATATTCCCTTATCTTTATTAGAGGTCGTTTTATGCGAGGCCGAGCCCTCAAGCTTTCCGCGCCCCGGCGCCTTGTTGGCGACCTGATGAGGTTTTCGATCGGCGTGCCACGGGTCGCGGTGCAGCGTCAGATGAATCTCGGCCCACTCGTAAGGGCTAGAATGGCGCAGCAGACCAGGCCCTCGTGGACCGCGATCTTCCTGAAAGGGTATGCGCTTCTTGCCCTAGAGATCCCGGAGTTGCGGCGCGCCTATGTCAAGTTGCCCTGGCCGCAGCTTTACGAGTATCCGGCAAGCGTAGCCTCGATTGCCCACGAGCGCGAGTATGATGGCGAGCCGGCCGTTCTGCTGAGCTGCATCAAATGCCCGGAGCGCTACTCCATCACGGAACTTGAGCGATCCATCCACGCGGCTCGATCACGGCCGATCCAGGAGGTCCCGGAGTTTCGGCGTGCCTTGCGGATGGCAGGTGCGCCCGCGCCAGTCAGGTGGCTGCTTATGTGGCTAGGGTTGAACATCGCCCGGCAAAGGGCAAATTACTTCGGTACCTTCCAACTGTCCGTCTATTCTGGTCTCGGTGCGGAATCACTCAACCCGCTGACACCACTGACCACCCTTCTAAACTACGGTCCGATCGGCAAAGACGGATCGGTGAATGTCCGCATCCACTACGATCACCGGGTCATGGATGGAGCGAACGTCGCACGAGCACTGGAGAGATTCGAAAAGATTCTGAACGGCACTGTCGCCAATGAAGTGGTGCTGCTCGGTCAAGGTGTTTCCGCTCCTGCAAGACAGAGGAACGCGACGTGATTTCGCACTGTGAATTCCGGCCAGCTATCGTCGTGATTGGCGGCTCGGGCGGAATTGGCCGGGCGATTGCGAGCGTCGCTGCAAGGGAGCGCGGTGCGGTTGTGCTGGTTGCCCGCTCGCCTGAGGGTTTGGCCGCCGCGGCGTCTGAGGTCAGGGAGGCGGGCGGCGAGGCATTCACGCTCGAGTTGGATCTCGTGGCAGGCGATGCGCCAACGCGCCTGGAGGGCTTTCTGTCCGCACACGGCCTGGTCTGTGATGTCCTGGTCAACAGCGCCGGCTATGGCCTGCGGGGCGCGACGACGGCGCTGCCTATTGATGGTCAACTCGGCATCATCGATCTCAACATACATTCCCTCACAGAACTGACCCTCCATTTTCTGCCGGGAATGGTGGCGCGCCGACGGGGCGGGGTGCTCAATCTCAGTTCCGTGGCCGGGTTCGTTCCCGGGCCTTATATGGCTCTGTACTTCGCTAGCAAAGCTTTCGTGCGCTTCTTCTCAGAGGCGCTTCACCAGGAATTGCGCCGAACCGGTGTGACGGTCACATGCGTTGCACCAGGCCCGGTGTCGACGGAGTTTCTCGAAAGGTCAGGCGCCAATCAGACGGTGCTCTTCAACATCTTGCCCAAGGTGGATCCGCAGTATGTGGCCGAACAGGCGTGGCGAGCGTTCAAATCCGGTCGTCGCCTCGTCGTACCGGGAATCTCGGGCAAGTTGGCTGCCCTTGTGGCAGCGCTCCTGCCTTCCGCGGCGCTGCTGCCCCTGGTCGGCCGGCTGCAGCGCGGCGGCAATGATCAATGTCCTTGCGGTTCAGGTATGAAGTTCAAGAAATGCTGCGGTACCCGCCAGATTCAGCTACGCCGGGGCCCTCGGGGAATTATCCCCTGACCGGACCAGCACGTCACCGAAAAACCTCATTGAAACAAGAGACCGCTCGCCGATGACGGGCGTTAAGTAAGCATGTTGGTAGCATAGAGGCGAGGCTTTCGACATGCTCGGCGCGCCGATCCGCATCGCTTGCGCACCTCGGACACCTGTTCGCCGGCCGGGGGAGATTGGCCGTTCCCTCCGCTTTTAGCCAATCTCCGACGCCGAAAGACGGGTGGGACGGCGAAGCTGCTAATCTCCCCCTCGAGCGGCCCTCGAGGGGGAGATATCCGGCAGGACAGAGGGGCGCGCGAGGGATCGCCAGCATTACTGCTTCTTCGACCGACTAAGTTATGGAGCGCCCTGCGGCCCTTTCGGCTCGTCTGCGCTAAGCCGCTTTCCTCAGACCATCCGCGTCGCCACTTCCCGGCAACGCTTCGAGCGCCGCCTGCAGCAGGATGTCGCCAAGCCGCGCCGCTATCGGGTCGGGCTCGGCCTCCTTGCGATGCAGGAACAGCGCCATCTTGGGCAAGGCGGGCAGCCCGGCGATCTCCGGCGTCATCGCCCTGACGCTGGCCGGCAGGCCGATATCGGTGCGGATCGTCAGTCCGAGCCCCGCGGCGACGGCTGCCCAGATGCCGCCAAGGCTCGGGCTGGAGAAGGCCATCCGCCATGCCAGGCCGGCGCGGTCCAGCGTCTCGGTCGCCACGCTGCGCAGCAGGCACGGCGCTTCGAGCGCCACCAGCGGCAACGGCTCGCCATCGCGCAGGCAGGTCTCGATCTGTTTTGCCGGGCCGATCCAGCGCATCTGGACGCCGGCGACATGCCGGCTGTAGGGCAGCGTCGCGCCATTGTGCCAGGCAAGCGCGATATCGAGGCTGCCCGAAATGATCCTTTCGGCAAGCTCATGGCTGCGCGCGATCCTGGCCTCGATCTTGACCTTGGGATGGGCGCGGGCGAAGCGCCCGAGCACCTCCGGCAGCACCGCCTCGCCGAAATCCTCCTGTAGCCCAAGCCGTACCCAACCCTCCAGCTCGACATCATGGATGGCGGACGCGGCCTCGTCATTGAGCTCGATCAGCCGGCGCGCGTAGCCGAGCATGGTCTCGCCCGCGTCCGTCAGCGCCAGGCCACGCCCAGATTTGCGGAAGATCGGCGTCGCCGCCTGCTCCTCCAGTTTCTTCAATTGCGCACTGATTGCCGAGGTCGAGCGGCCAAGCCGGTCGGCGGCCTTGGCGAAGCTGCCCAGCTCCATGCCGGTAACGAAGCTGCGCAGAACGTCGAGATCGAATGTCACACGTCGCATAGCGATAATCCTGATATTTGGGACATTACGTGAAAAACTTCCTGATTTTCAGTACGAAATTATGGCGGTAGAGACAGCGCGTCAAGAACCGAACGCAACCAGCCCATGCAGGAGCTGAACCATGTCCGCTGTCGCCACACGAGCAGATTGCAAACGCGTCGCCCGGCCGCCGTTACCAGCCTGTCAGAGCAGGCGGCGCTTCGACCCAATCATCGCTGGAAGGTGCTGGGCATCGGCGTCGCCGCCAATGCCTGCTTCTCCGCGACATTCTCCGGCATTCCGGCCACGGCCGTGTTCCTGCGCTCGGGCTATCATCTCTCCAATGGCGAGCTCGGTCTGGCGCTTGGCCTTCTCGGCTTGGGCGTGGCGCTGAGCGAATTGCCGTGGGGGCTGCTGACCGATCGCTGGGGCGACCGCCGCGTGCTGCTGACCGGGCTCGGCGCAACCGCGGTGTGGCTGCTCGTCATGGCCGCGCTGGTCGTGCCGTCACCAGCCCAAATTCCCGGCGTCGCGCTTCTCGCCGCTGCCCTGCTGGTCACCGGATTGCTCGGCGGCAGCGTCAACGGCTCCAGCGGCCGCGCCATCATGGCCTGGTTTGGCGAAGGCGAGCGTGGCTTTGCCATGAGCATCAGGCAGACGGCGGTGCCGCTTGGCGGCGGGCTTGGCGCGCTGGTGCTGCCGTCGCTCGCTTCGGCCCATGGCTTCACGGCGGTCTTCGGATTTCTGGCGGCTGCGTCCGCCGTCTCGACCTCGCTCGCCTGGCGCTGGCTGCATCAGCCGCCGGCGCACGACCATGCCCATTCGAGCAGCGCGGCAAAGCCGGCCGGCCCGGCACCGCTGCGCAACCCGGCCGTCTGGCGCATCGCGACAGCCATCGGCCTGCTGTGCTTCCCACAGGTGGCCGTGCTCACCTTTGCTTCCGTCTTCCTGCATGATTTTGCCGGCATGGGAACGGCCGTGATCAGCGCCAGCCTGGCTGCCGTGCAGGTCGGCGCCATGGTCATGCGCGTCTGGAGCGGCCGCTACACCGACCGTCACGGCAACCGCCGGTCGTTCCTGCGTCTGTGCAGCATGCTGAGCGTGGCCGCCTTCGCCGTGCTTGCGGCGCTCGTCTTGTTTTCGGGCCAATACTTGTCAGGCCAAGCGCCGATGCTGTCGCCGGCGATCGTTGCGATGCTCGTCGTGGCCGGCATCTGCGTCTCCTCCTGGCATGGCGTCGCCTACACCGAGCTTGCGACTCTGGCCGGCGCCAGCCAGGCCGGAACGGCGCTCGGCCTTGCCAACAGCCTGGTCTTCATTGCCTTCTTCCTGGTGCCGATCGCCATTCCCGGGCTTCTCGTGCTCTGCTCGTGGGCAGGCGTCTGGCTGGGTGCGGCTATTTGCGCGCTGATCGCCTGGCCGATCTTTCTTCCGCCAACGGACAGCCGCAAAAGCGCCTGACTTCGACACGAGATGGGAAAACAACGTTCTAAGCTGTTAACGCCCCATCAAGGTTAATGCATCATTGTAGCTCTCCAGTGGGGTCCGTTGCGTTTCTGGAGAGTTCCGTGCATCGACGTGTTTTGACGCGGCTTGTCGCCGCCGCCGGTGAGAAAAAGCGTTCCTTCCTGTCTCCGTTTATTATTGGCCTTGGCATCTGGATCGGCTTTCCGACGGTCGCTGCCTATCAGGACATGACAAGCCTGGTCTCCGGCCTGGAGGCGCCGAGCGTCCGCTGGAACGCCTATGTCGAGAAATCCGTCGCCGGCTCGGTTCACGCCGCCGAAATGCCCTTCCTCGATTCCAGCAGCACCGGCTCGCTGTCCGGCTCCGGCGTGCAACTGCCCGGCATCGGCGCCGTCTCGTTTCGCGGCAAGGGCGGCATCGCCGGCACCACGCCGGACGAAAACCGCATCACGCGTGCCGACAAGAAGGGCCGCATCATCCAGGTCTCGCCCGTCTCGCCGCCGAAGAACTTCAACGCCGGCTCGATCTTCGAGCGAACCTCCTCGCTGCTCCGCCCAAGCATGGACAGCGGCCTGAGGATGGCCTTCGCCAAGCCCGAGATCAAAGGCAAGGAAATCCAGATCGCCGCCTCCTTCCACACGCGTGTCGACAAGAAGCCGGATTCCGGCGTGCCGGCGATGCTTGCCGCGCTGGTCAACAACGATCATCCCGACGTGCTGGCGACCGCCTACGCCTCGTCGGCCCCCGATTACGCCAAGGCGTCGCCTTTCGAGGCCTTGCTGCAGGACGAGGACCCGAACGATGGCCGCTTCATTCCGCCGCTGAGCAAGGGCGATCATTCTTGGATGCAGACGCCGCTGCCGGCGAGCGTCTTTTCCAAACCGGAGCAGGCCTGTCTCGCCAACGGCATCTACTTCGAGGCGCGCGGCGAGTCCGTGCGCGGCCAGGCCGCCGTCGCCCAGGTCATCCTCAACCGTGTCCGCAACCCGGCCTATCCGAACTCGATCTGCGGCGTCGTCTACCAGAACGACAACTGGTTCAACCGCTGTCAGTTTTCCTTCGCCTGCGACGGCAGGAAGAAGCGGATCGACAACCCCGCTGCCTACAAGACCGCCCAGGATGTCGCCATGGCCGTCACAGCCGGCAAGATCTTCATTCCGGAAGTCGGCTCGTCGACCCATTATTACGCCAACTACGTCCATCCGGGCTGGGCGCGGACGATGCAGAAAATGACCAGGATCGGCCTGCATATCTTCTACCGCACCTATGGCGGCGGCTGGAGCTAAGCGCTCTGGCGGCCCTTGCATCTTTCCCGCGAGAGCGGCCGATGGAAGACGCATCGCTGTGGGGATTCGGCCGCAGCCCGCCGGAGACCGCGTCGGGCACGATGTCGCACCCAGGCAAGTAGCTGATTCATAACGAAAAAATACTTGAGCTTGAAGATCCGCCCGTGGCTTGACGGGCGCGGACCCTCTAACTATGTTGCCGGCGACTTTAAGAAGCGGACGGACGGTGACGGTCTGACCGGGCAGGGGGGTTGCGTGGCCGACAAGAATGGGCCAGACGGAACCGGCAAAACCGGCCGCGGCAAGCAGCATGAAGCCGACATCCGCGACGACGATCTTGAGCGCCGCCGGCGCGACCTTGAAGCATCGCTTGCGACAAGGCGGCCGGGTCGGCTCGAGGGGAAAGACGACGCGAAAACGGGCAGTGTGGCCGGGTACGGCCAGGCGCTCAAGCTGTCCAGCGAGTTCATCGCCGGGATAGTGGTCGGTGCGGCTCTCGGCTGGTTTATCGATCGCGTGGCGGGGACATCGCCGTGGGGTCTGATAGTCGGGCTGCTGCTGGGTTTTGGCGCCGGCGTGCTCAATGTCCTGCGTTCAGCCGGGCTTGTGTCGGAATTCGGAACGGGCGACAAACCGCGCGATCCGAAAGAATGAATTGAGGCGCCGCATGCCGGCGCATTGAACAGAATGCTGAAGCCGCCTGCGGCTTTGATGGGGATTTAAAGTGGCTGCTGACAAGGTCGATCCGATCCACCAGTTCCAGATCCATCCGATCGTTCCGATTCACATCGGCGGCTACGACCTGTCTTTCACCAATTCGGCTCTGTTCATGCTTGCGACGGTCGCTGTCGCATCAGCGTTTCTCTACCTCAGCACGTCGAGCCGCAGCCTGGTTCCGGGCCGCCTTCAGTCGGTCTCGGAAATGGCCTATGAATTTGTCGGCAACATGCTGAGGGACGCCGCGGGCACGCAGGGCATGAAGTTCTTCCCGTTCGTGTTCTCGCTGTTCATGTTCGTGCTTGTCGCCAACCTGCTTGGCCTGTTCCCGTATTTCTTCACCGTCACCAGCCATATTATCGTCACCTTCGGCCTCGCCGCGCTGGTGATCGGAACGGTCGTCGTCTACGGCTTCATGAAGCACGGTCTCGGCTTCCTGAAGCTGTTCGTGCCGAAAGGCGTGCCCATCGTGATGATGTTGCTTGTCGTTCCGATCGAAGTGATTTCCTTCGTATCGCGCCCGGTCAGCCTCTCGGTTCGTCTGTTCGCCAACATGTTGGCCGGCCACATCACGCTGAAAGTGTTTTCGGGATTCGTCGTCAGCCTCAGCGCTCTCGGCACGCTTGGCATTGCGGGTTCGGTCCTGCCGCTGGCGATGGCCGTGGCTTTGACGGCTCTGGAGTTGCTCGTGGCGCTTTTGCAGGCCTACGTCTTCGCCGTGCTGACCTGCATGTATCTGAACGACGCCCTGCACCCTTCGCACTGATTTAGAGTTTCCGGCATTGCCGCCGGATGGAACCGCAACGGAATTTTAGATCCAAAGGAGTTGAACAAATGGACGCAGAAGCAGCAAAGTACATCGGCGCCGGCATCGCATGCCTCGGCATGGGCGGCGCGGGCGTTGGCCTCGGCAACATCTTCGGCAGCTATCTGGCGGGCGCGCTGCGCAACCCGTCGGCCGCCGACGGCCAGTTCGGCCGTCTGATTTTCGGCTTCGCCGTGACCGAAGCGCTGGGTATTTTCTCGCTTCTCATCGCGCTTCTCGCCCTGTTCGGCTGAATATTTGTTCGGCTGAACATTGGGAAGAATTGAACAGGCAGGCCGCGATCCTGCGGCGGGCCTGAATTTCGGGGATAGTCCATGTTCGTGACATCTGCCTTTGCGCAAGAGTCCGCGCCAGCCGCAGCGGAAGGCGACACGCACGCCGGCACCGGCGTGCCTGCCGAGGCGCACGGCACGTTCCCGCCATTCAATCCGGCGACGTACCCGTCACAGCTGCTGTGGCTGGCAATCACTTTCGGGCTGTTCTACCTCTTCTTGAAACGGGTAGTGATGCCGCGCGTTGGCGGCATCATCGACGTTCGCAACGACCGCATCACGCAGGATCTCGATCATGCTGCCCGGTTGAAAAGCGAGGCCGATGCCGCCGTTGCCGCCTATGAGCAGGAATTGGCGGAAGCCAAGGGCAAGGCCAATGCGATCGGCCAGCAGGCCAACGATGCGGCCAAGGCGGAAGCCGAAGCTGCCCGCAAGACGATCGAGGCAGCGCTTGACCAGAAGCTTGGCGAGGCCGAGGCGCGTATTTCTTCTATCAAGGCCAATGCGATGAAGGAAGTCGGCACGATCGCCGAGGACACCGCTTCGGCCATCGTCGAGGCGCTTGTCGGCGGCAAGGCCAGCAAGGCTGAAATCGCGGCCGCGGTCAAATCCGTGGCCGGGTGAGGAGCGCATCATGGACGCCACATCTCTCGCGACGCTTTGGGCAACGGTTGCCCTCGTAATCTTCCTCGGCATCGCCATCTACATCAAGGTGCCGGGCATGATCGCCAAGGCGCTCGATGCGCGGGCCGACAAGATCAGCTCCGAGCTCGGGGAGGCGCGCCGGTTGCGCGAAGAGGCACAGCAGCTGCTTGGCCAATACCAGCGCAAGCGCAAGGAAGCCGAGCAGGAGGCGGCGGCCATCGTTGCCGCCGCCAAGCGTGAAGCCGACATGCTTGCCGCCGAGGCGCACCAGAAGACCGAGGACTATGTCGCCCGGCGCACCGCCTTGGCCGAGCAGAAGATCGGCCAGGCCGAGCGCGAAGCGATCGGCGAAGTGCGTGCCAGCGCTGTCGACATTGCGGTCGAAGCCGCGCGCGCGCTGCTGGCCGGCAAGATCGACGCCAAGGCCGGCGCCGACCTGTTCAACGCCTCCCTGCAGGATTTGAAGTCGAAACTGAATTAAGCGACTTCGTCGAGAAATTCATCGGAAGCCGCCGGGGAAACCTGGCGGCTTTTTTGTTGGCGAAAGCGGCAGAGCGCACAATCTCCCCCCTTGAGGGGGAGATGTCGCCAAAGGCGACAGAGGGGGTCGGTACGTCCTGGCGCGACACCACGTGGGACGAAAGAGAACGTTGGCGCTTCACGCGAGGCGACCCCCTCTGGCCTGCCGGCCATCTCCCCCCTCGAGGGGGGAGATTACGCGCTCAGCCGCTTTCGCCAATCTCAATCCAAACCCGAAAAAACCTCTTCCTCCAGCACCTCGGTGCCGCCGAACCGGAACGGCGCGAAGGAGGCGCGGTGCAGCCGCGCCACCGGCCCGTGCAGATCGATCGCCGTGCGATGGCGCACAGTGGCGTAGCCCATATGCAGTTCGAAGCCGTAACGCGCATGATGGCTGCCGCAGCCGCACATCATGCGGTCGCGCAACACCTTGGCGACGATCGAGGCTGCGGCGATCGACTGCGAGCGCTGGTCGCCCTTGATCAGCGCTTTGCCCTCGCAGGGCAGGCCGGGCGGCACGTCGCGGCCGTCGGCCAGTGCCAGCTTCGGCCGGATTGACAGGCCGGCCACTGCACGGCGCATCGCCTCCAGGCTGGCCCTGAGAATGTTGGAGGCATCGATGCCTTCGGCGCTGACCGAGGCCATCGACACGGCGAGTGCGGAGCCGAGGATTTTCATGAACAGCGCCTCACGCTGCAAATGCGTCAGCCGCTTGGAATCATCGAGGCCGTCGGGGATGTTGGCGGGATCGAGCACCACCGCTGCCGCCACCACCGGCCCGGCGAGTGGGCCGCGGCCGGCCTCGTCCATCCCCGCCACCGGCCAAAGGCCTTCGGCCATCGCTCTCGTCTCGAACGAGAAGTCGGGTTTCTCGACGATTTCGAAGAGAAGCGGAGAATCGGAACGCGGGCGAGCCATGGTGCGGCGAGGTTCGCATCGGCTCCGATTCTCCGCAAGTCCCCTCCGGGTCGGGCGGGGCACCGGACCAGGAGGGGGCTACCGTCTGCAAGCCCGGGGACAGGACAGGCCGGACGGGATTTTTCGCCTGCTGCGGCCGCTTCAAAGCGGCTGGCGCGAGACGCTTTGTCACAGCAGCATCAGCTGCTCGGTTGCCTTGGCAGCGGGGACGAACTGGTCGGTCCTGAGCGAGCGCCGTTCGGCATTGAGGCCGAGCCGTTTGGCGGCGATCTCGAAACGCCGGCCAATCTGCCAGGCATAGGGGCCGGAGCCTTTCATGCGCTTGCCCCATTCCGAATCGTAGTCCTTGCCGTCGCGCATCGAACGGATCAGCGACATGACGTGGCGATAGCGGTCGGGATAGTGGCGCAGCAGCCAGTCCTTGAAGATCGGCGCGACCTCCAGCGGCAGGCGCAGCAGCACATAGCCTGCTTCACGCGCGCCCGCTGCCTGCGCCGAATCGAGGATGCGCTCCATTTCCGGGTCGGTCAGTCCGGGGATGATCGGCGCGACCATCACCGAGGCCGGAATGCCGGCGTCCGAAAGCTGTCTGATCGCCTCCAGCCGCTTGGTCGGCGTCGACGCGCGCGGCTCCATCGTTCTGGCCAGCATCCTGTCCAATGTCGTCACCGACAGCGCCACCTTGGCCAACCCGCGCTCGGCCATGCGCGACAGAATGTCGATATCGCGGGTCACCAGTGCCGATTTGGTCACGATGCCGACCGGATGGCCGCGCGCCTCCAGCACTTCGAGGATCTCACGCGTGATCCGGTATTGCTTCTCTATCGGCTGATAGGGATCGGTGTTGGTGCCTATGGCGATGGTGCGCGGCTGGTAATTATCCCTGGACAATTCCTTGTCGAGCAACCGCGCCGCATCCGGCTTGGCAAACAGCTTCGATTCGAAATCCAGCCCCGGCGACAGGCCCATGAAGCTGTGCGTCGGCCGCGCGAAACAATAGACGCAGCCATGTTCGCAGCCGCGATAGGGATTGATCGAGCGGTCGAAGGAGATATCGGGTGATTCGTTGCGGGTGATGATGGTGCGCGGCTTCTCGACCTGTACCTCGGTCTTGAAGGGCGGCAGCTCCTCCAGCGAATTCCAGCCGTCATCGAACACATGCCGGCTGACCGGCTCGAAACGGCCGGACGGATTGATGCCCGCCGACCGGCCGCGATTGCGGTCCGGACGGACGCGCATGCCGCTCTGCTCGATCATCGCATTCGCCATCTCGGCCCTGCCAGCGCCGAAGGCGGCAATGTCGGCACGCACGATCTGTTCCATTTTGGCCCTTTCCCAGGGACTGTCCGCCCGCTGTCGAATCGCTCTGCTCATGAATGTATTCCTATCGCATTGACGAGAACAAAGCAAGAACTTTCTCGCGGCGCGCCGCAAAAACTGGCGCTGCCCACCGCTTTCCGCTATTCGGCTAAACATGCTCAGCGTCCTGATCGAAACCCTGAATGACGAGGAGGGCCTTGCCCGCACGCTCGCCTCGCTGATCGGCGGCGCGGTCGAGGGCGTAGTGCGCGACGTTCTCGTCTGCGATACCGGCTCGACCGATCAGACGCACCGCGTCGCCGAACATGCCGGCTGCCACTATGTCAGTGGCGGCATCGCTGCGGGCATCAGGCAGGCCAAGGGCGACTGGCTGCTCTTGCTGGAACCGGGCGCGCGGCTGGGGGAGGGCTGGATCGACGAGGTCGTCGCCCACACCGCCAGGCAAACCATGGCGGCGCGATTTTCGCGGGCCCGCGGCAGCCGCGCGCCCTTCCTGTCACGCGTATTTGCCGGAAATCGCGCTCTCGCCGAAGGCTTGGTGATCAGCAAGCGTCAGGCCGCCGCGCTGTCTAAGAGCGCCCGCAGCGCCGAAGCGATCGCCCGCGGCCTGGCGACAAGAAGGCTCCACGCCGAGATCTGGGTGGCGCCGCGGAAGTGACGGCTTACCATCCCGGGCCTAGGGAATGCCGCCCAAGCAAATTTTCTGGCGCGTCGTCGCTTATTGTGCATTGCACAAAATCTGGCCGGGGGTTACCATTCCCTGCGAAACGGGCGAATGGGTTTGGGGTGTGCCGGAGCGGCGGCGACGATTATGTCGATGCTGTTCCCCCGACATTTGAGGACCCCGATGACCCTTTCAAGCCCCGACAAGTCCGGCGCTGCAAGCCTCGAGGCGATCGCACGCAACGGCGGTACGCTGCGCCGCATCGCCGCCCGCATCCCGACCTATCTTTCCGACCTTCGCGAGAATCCGGCATGGCTGCCGATGTTCATGCTGGCCCGCACCATGCCGGCGCGGCGGCTGCACTGGCGCGGTGCAAAGCCCGTTCCGCCGGCGCGCAATGTCGGTGAAACGATGTTCGCCGGCGTCGATCGCGATGCCGTCGTCGGCGCGCTGCGGACGGAGGGGCTCTATTCGGGCCTGATGCTGCCGGCCGCCATCCATGAGGAGATCGCCCGCTTCGCCGAGCGCACGCCATGCTTCGGCAATTTCGACCGCCGGCTGGAATTCCTGCCCGAAAAACACGCCGATGCCGAAAAGCATTTCGGCCGCCCGCTGCTCAGCGGTCACTATTTCGAACGGGTCCTCGACTGCAACGCTGCGGTCGCCGTGCAGCGCGATCCGCTGCTTCTCGATATCGCAGCGCACTATCTCGGCAGCCAGGCCAAGCTGATCACCACCCGCGTCTGGTGGAGCTTTCCGACCGGTGGCGTCTCGGACGCCGACAAGAACATGGCCTCGCTCGGCAAATACCATTTCGACCTCGACGACTGGCGCATGTTGAAGTTTTTCTTCTACCTGGTGCCGGTCGACAACGACACCGGGCCGCATGTCTATGTCCGCGGCTCCCACAACCGGCGCATCCTGAAGCACCAGCTGACGCTGCTGGTAGGCCATTCGGCGGAAGAGGTGCTGGGCGTGTACGGCGAGCAGAGCCCGGTAACGCTGACCGGGCAGGCCGGCCTCGGCTTTGTCGAGGACCCGTTCGGCTTCCATATGGGCACCGTGCCGACGCGCACCCCGCGGCTGATGATGGAGGTCGGCTTCGGCGTGTCGCCGCCCTCGCGCCGCCGTTTTCACGGCGAGCCGGTCATTCGCTAAACCGAGGTCGCTTGGCTGACACCTTGGCTCGCCTCAGCCGCGCCGCAAATGCTCGTCCAGCCGCGGCATGATCTCGACGAAGTTGCAGGGCATGTGCCGGTAGTCGAGCTGGGGCTTCAAGATACCGTCCCAGGCGTCCTTGCAGGCGCCGGGCGAGCCCGGCAGCACGAAGACGAAGGTGGCGTTGACGACGCCACCGGTTGCCCGGCTCTGGATCGTCGAGGTGCCGATCTTGTCGTAGGAGATGCGGTGGAACACTTCGGAAAAGCCGTCCATGCGCTTTTCGAAGATCGGCTCCAGCGCTTCCGGCGTCACGTCGCGGCCGGTGAAGCCGGTGCCGCCGGTGGTGATGACGACATCGATCGCTTCGTCCCTTGACCAACCCAGGACCTTGTCGCGGATCTTGTCGCGGTCGTCGGTGACGATGTCGCGGGCGGCGAGGATGTGGCCGGCCTCGGCAATACGGTCGGCCAGCGTCTGCCCGGATTTGTCGTCGGCGAGGCTGCGCGTATCGGAAACGGTCAGTACCGCGATGCGCACGGGAACAAAGGGGCGGCTCACGTCAATCCTGGCCATGGGCCTCAGCCTCCGATGTCATGCTTCGCGTCGCTGCGACAAACCAGTCTGGATGGCGGCCGCGAATATCGACGGCCGCGCGCTTGGCCACGTTGCCGGTCTCGAACAGCCCGAAGCAGGTGGCGCCGGAACCCGACATCCTGGCAAAACCGGCTCCGGCCTTGTTAAGCACGGAAAGCGCCTTGCCGATGGCGGGCTGGATTGCACGCGCCGCAGGCTCGAGATCGTTGCGGGTGATCTCCAGCCAGTTGCGGATGCTGTGGAAGTCGAGGCTGTGCGGCAGCGGCGGCAGCCCCGCATTGTCCCGGCGGCCAAGCGCCTCGAACACGTCGGCCGTCGAGACGGCAGTGCCGGGATTGACGAGCACCAGACCCAGCGCCGGGAAACCCGGCACGAGCGTCAGCTCGTCGCCGACGCCGTGGGCTATCAGCGGCTTGGCAGCGAGGCACATCGGCACGTCGGCGCCGAGCGACAGGCCGATCCGCGCCAGTTCGGCATCGCCGACATCAAGTCCCCAGGTCTGGACCAGGGCGCGCAGCACAGCCGCCGCGTCGCTCGATCCGCCGCCGACACCGGACGCGACCGGCAGGTTCTTTTCGAGCCGGATGGCGACAGCCGGCGCGTGTTGGGAACCGGCCTCGCGACGCAGTGCGTCGCGCGCTCTCACCACCAGATTATTGTCGTCGACCGGCACCGCGGAGGCGTATTTGCCGGACACGGAAAACCCATCGCTGTCGGCAAGTTCTGTCTCGATGCGGTCGCCGAAGCGGGTGAACACAGCCAGGCTTTCGATCATGTGATAACCGTCGGCGCGCCGGCCGGTGACGTGCAGCGCGAGATTTATCTTGGCGTGCGCATGCAATCCCCGGACGCTGGTCTCGGCGTTCATGGGCTCGGCCGCGAGGGGGACGACGGTCAATCCTTGGCCAGACGGTATTCGCCGGTCTTCGGATCCTTGACCAGTGTTCCCATGGTGCCGTTGGCCGTCTGCTTTTCGGCCCGACGTACCTTGGCGGTCACCCGCTCGGCTTCCCTGATGAAGGAGCGGTAGCCGAAATAGGCGGCAATGCCGACGACGGCGAAGAAAATGATCTGCGGCATGTCAAACTCCTCCCTCGCAAGGCCGGCAAGGCCGCCGGTCGGGTCGGTTGATGATTTATGCTAGACGCTTTCACCGGCTTTTCAAAGCCCGAAGCGCGCCCACAGCGCGCGCTCTTCCGCCGCATCGATGACGCCGCTTGCCGCGGCGGCAGCGATGTCGGGCGCCGACAAGCTCGAGCCGAACAGGCCGAAGCGGCCGAACAGGCCGCGCGGCGCGGTGATCAGCTTGAGCTGGGTTTTCGGCCCGAAACGGCTCTTCAGCACGCTGCGCATGTCGCCGAGCGCATCGACCAGCCCGAGTTCAAGCCCCTTCTTGGCCGTCCAGAACAGGCCAGTGAACAGGTCGGGATCGTCCTTGAGCTTGCTGCCGCGCCTGTCCTTGACGAGGTCGATGAAGGTCTCGTGGACCTCCAGTTGCAGCGCCTTCAGGCGCTCGACGTCCTCCTTCTTTTCCGGTTTGAACGGGTCGAGCACCGCCTTGTTCTGGCCGGCGGTGTGGACGCGGCGCTCGACGCCGATCTTCTTCAACAGCTCGGGAAAGCCGAACGAGGCCGACACCACGCCGATCGAGCCGACGATGGAGGACGGGTCGGCAAAGATCTCGTCGCCCGCGACCGCAATCATGTAGCCGCCCGATGCCGCCACGTCCTCGACGAAAACCAGGACCTTCTTGTTCTTCTCGCTCGCCAGGTCGCGGATGCGCCTGAAGATCAGCCGCGACTGCACCGGCGAGCCGCCTGGCGAATTGATCGAGATGGCGACCGCCGGCGCATCGAAGGAAAACAGCTTTTCGAGAAGACCGGCGGTGGAAGCGAGCGACAGGCTCGGCCGGAACTGGCCGCCGCCGGGCATGATCGTGCCGTGCAGCCGGATGACCGGAATGGTGACGACGGTGGAGCGCCAGGATTTCGGCAGCAGGCGGTTGAAAAGGCGTTTCACGAGGGGGCGGTCTCCGGTCGATTTGCTTGAGGCATGTAGGAATTCGCCGGCCAACGGCAATGCCGTCACCCCGGCAATCAGAATGGATCAGTCTCCGAACAGCGACGCCAGCCCGTTATTGATCAGCTCTGCCCGCTCCGAAGGGCCATTGCCTGAGTAGGCATGCAGCATCAGCGGCGGCTGGATCGACAGTTTGCCGCGTGCGCCGAGTGCCGCCCGGACGACGATGCGGATCGCTGCCGCCTCGGGGCGAGGATGGACGGCCAGCATCTCGGCGTCGCCGAAGCGGCCGGCAACGGCATCGAGGATGGCGCCGAGCTGTTCCGGCCGGGCGATGACGGCCAGCCCGCCACCCGGCCTGACCACCGCGGCCGCGCTGCGGATCCAGCTGTCGAACAATCCATCCTCCGAGACATGTGCGGCTTTTCTCAGCGGATCGGGCGTCGCGCGATCCTCGGCGGCATTGAACGGCGGGTTCATGATGACGAAATCGAAGCTGTTGTCCTCGAGGCCGGCGGCCGTTCGCGCCCGGCCCGACAGCGCGACATCGGCGACGAGCACCGAGGCGCGGTCGCTGAGATGCGCATTGCCGGGATGGGCAAGCGTGGTGGTGGCGAAGGCCGCCATTTCCGGGGAACGCTCGACAAGCACGGCCGCGGCAGCGGGGCATCGCGACAGCACCGCCAGGCCGGCGGCACCGGCACCCGCGCCAAAGTCGGCCAGCCGCCCGGCGAAGGAGGACGGCACGGCAGCAGCCAGCATCATCGCATCCATGCCAGCGCGGTGGCCGGCCTTTCTCGGCTGCACCAGCCAGAAGCGACCGCGATGGAAGGCATCGACCGTGTGAGCCGGCATGTCGGGGACAAGGGCAGCGGGCGACGCGGACATTATTTTTGGCGGATCTCGTTGGCGATGCCGGCATCCGTCAGGATGCGCCGCGCCGCATCGGCCTTGTCGGCGTCCACCATGACACGGCGGGGCAGGATGCCGATCGAGCCGTCGAGCACGCTCATGTTCTGGTCGGCGACGAAACAGCCGATACCGGCATCGCGCATCAGCGATTCGACAAACGAAATGATGACGGCGTCGTTGGTGCGGATGAGCTCTATCATCGGATGAAACTCGCAGTTTGCAGCGTTGATGTAAACGTAGGCGTGATCATGTACCAGAGCCGGCGCGCCAATTCGCCTCTTGCCGCACCGGTGGGTGACACCCTAGAGTCTGTCCAGGGACCATGTTGCCGTCGTGCATATCGAGGTTGGGAGTTTTGCCGTGGGTGTCGTTCTCAACATTGAAAACGGGAAGCGCGAAGCCGCCTCGATAAAGGACCTCATCGACCTGACCGCGGCCGACATGGGGCGCGTCAACAAATTGATCCTGTCGAAGGCCGGCTCCGATGTCGAGATGATCCCGGAGATCGCCAACCATCTGATCTCATCCGGCGGCAAACGGCTGCGGCCGATGCTGACGCTCGCCGCCGCCCAGATGTTCGGCTATTCCGGCGACGGCCATGTCAAGCTCGCCACATCGGTCGAATTCATGCACACAGCGACACTTCTCCACGACGACGTTGTCGACGAAAGCGGCATGCGGCGCGGCAAGAAGACGGCGCGCATGATCTGGGGCAACCAGGCCAGTGTTCTGGTCGGCGATTTCCTGCTCGGCCAGGCCTTTCGCATGATGGTCGATGTCGCCTCGCTGGAAGCGCTCGACATCCTGTCGAGTGCGGCCTCGGTGATCGCCGAAGGCGAGGTGATGCAGCTTGCCGCCGCCAAGAACCTCGAAACCACCGAGGACGAGCACTTCGCCGTGATCAAGGCCAAGACCGCGGCGCTGTTCTCAGCCGCCGCCGAGGTCGGCCCGGTCATCGCCCAGGCGACGCGCAACGATCGCGCAGCACTCCGCTCCTATGGCATGAATCTCGGCCTTGCTTTCCAGCTGATCGACGACGCGCTGGATTATGGCGGCACCAGCAAGGATCTCGGCAAGAATGTCGGCGACGATTTCCGCGAAGGCAAGGTAACGCTGCCGGTGATCCTCGCCTATCGGCGCGGCACCAAGGCCGAGCGCAGCTTCTGGAAACGCGCCATCGAGGACAATGCCGCCGACGATGCCGGACTGGAAAAGGCAATCGGCCTGATGCTCCGCCACGGGGCGATTGCCGACACCATCGGGCGCGCTCGCCATTTCGGCGAGATCGCCCGTGACGCGCTGGCGCCGCTCGAAGCGACGCCGCAGAAGTCTGCGCTGATCGACGTCATCGATTTCTGCATCAGCCGGGTGAATTGACAGCCATCGGCGCCCGCGCCGTTCTCATCGCCCCTTTGCCGGAAGAACCATTGCTGCGAGCAGGCTGGCGGCGATGCCCGCCGCCGCGAACCAGAAGGCGACCTGGATGCCGTCGGCGACGGCAATTTTCAACGCATCGCCGGACAATTCGCCGATTTGGCTGTTCGCAATCGCGATCAGCACGGCCATGCCGATGGCGTTGCCGACATTGAGTGTCGTCGAAGCCATGCCCGAGGCGACGCCTTGCTGATCGTGGGCAACGCCGGAAGCGGCGGCAATCCACATTGCGGTCCAGACGATGCCTTGTCCGACGCCGGAGACGATCAGGCCGGGTACAAGGGACAGATAGCTGCTCTCCGCGGTTGTGCCTGATACCATCAATGCAGTGCCGACCGCGCCGACGATCATGCCGCCGACCAGCGTGCTGCGCGTCGAAAAGCGCGTCGCCAGACGCTCGCCGGCTTGCGTGCCGGTGGCGATGGCGACCGACGGCACAAGAAAGGCGAGGCCCGTCTGCAAGGCAGTGAAACCGTGCACGTTCTGCAACAGCACGGTGAGGAAGTAGGGCAGCGCTCCGAAAGTCGCCATGTAGAGGAAGGTTATCGTCATGCCGGCGACGAGGCTGCGGTTGTAAAACAGGCGTAGCGGCATCAGCGGATCGGCGCTCTTCGCCTCGATCATCGTGAAGGCGATCAGGAAGAATGCCGCCAGTGCTGCGCTGACGATGATTGCGGTCGATCCCCAGCCATATTCAGGCCCCTGAACCAGGGTGAAGACAAGCAGCGTCGCGCCGGCGGTGACGGTCAATGCGCCCGGCAGATCGAAGCTGCGGTGCTCGTGCCGCTTGCGATCGCGCGGGATGATGGTGAAAGCCGCGATGATGGCGATCCCGGCCAGCAGCACGTTGACGTAGAAGACCGACGGCCAGCCGAAGGCGCTGGTCAGAAACCCGCCGGCAAGCGAACCGAGCGTCAGGCCGCTGGCGCCCGCGCCGCCCCAGACGGCGAGCGCCCGGTTGCGTTCCGGTCCTTCGGCGAACAGACGGTTGATCAGCGACAGCGTCGCCGGAAACAGGAATGCGGCGCCGATGCCTTGTACCGCACGTGCCGCAATGATGATTTCCGGTGACCATGCCAGGCCGCCGACAAGCGAAGAAAGCGCGTAGAGCCAGAGTGCGAAGATGAAGACGCGGCGCTGGCCGATCAGGTCGGCGGCCCGGCCGCCGAACAGCAGGAAGCCGCCGGTAAAGACCGTGTAGGCGCTCACCACCCATTGCAGGGTCTGACCGGAAAATCCGAGGCCGGCGCCGATCTCCGGTAGCGCCACGAAGACGATGTTGAGGTCGAGCGAGATGATGAGCTGCGCGAAGGCGAGCAGCGCCAGCGTTGCGCCGCGCTTCACACCGGTTGTCCCTTGCGCTGCGATTGCCCCGAGCGGCGCGCCTTGATCCAGTGAACTCATGTCGGTCTCCTTGTCGACAATTATTTAATGATCGACAAAGAATTAAGATTTGCAATCCGAAGTCAAGCGGATTATTTGTTGATCGACAAAAATTGGAGGTCGCAATGGCGGGAAGGCCAAGGGAGTTCGACCGCGACCAGGCGCTGGAGAAAGCCCGGGACGCTTTCTGGAGACGTGGCTACGAGGGCACCTCGATGGCCGATCTCGTTTCGGCGCTTGGCCTCGCATCGGCGCGCATCTATGCCGCCTTCGGCTCGAAGGAGGATCTGTTTCGCGAAGCGGTGGGACTTTACGAGGCCAATGAGGGCGGCTTTGCCACACGCGCGCTGCAGGAAGAACCAAACGTCCGGCGCGTCATCGAGCGCATGCTTCGCGACGGCGTCGAAATCTATACGCGGCCGGGGCAGCCGCAGGGCTGCATGGTGGTGACGGCCGCCACCAATTGCGCTGTCGAAAACGCCGCCGTGCAGCAATGGCTGGCGGAGCACCGGCTGGCGCGTACCGCATCGATCGTCGAGCGATTGAAGCAAGCGGTGCGCGAAGGCGAATTGAAGCCGGGTACCGACGCCGAGACGTTGGGTGATTATTACGCCACGCTGATGCACGGCCTTTCGGTGCAGGCACGCGACGGCGTGCCGAAAAAGCGGCTGCACGATCTTGTCACCGTCGCCATGCAGGCGCTCGATGCAAGCCTTTCGCAAACGTCCTGAGTTCCGGGCCGTGACGCCGGTTTCCCATTGCCGGATTGTCGCAATGCGGTCGTGCGACCTCTTTCGGCATGGTTTATTAATTGCTTGACCCGATTGTGAATTCGGGCCGGGTTGAAGCGTGACCCCAAAAAGGCCATGCTTTACCTGTAAAGATCGAGTCTACGGCGATCCCGCTGACGCGGAGATGGCGTTTGGCTGAAAGGGATATGATGCGGCAAGGATATGCGCGCTGGCTGACGGGGCTGGCAATCGCGACGGGCATGGCGATCTCGGCTTTGCCGGCGCATGCCAGACAGACCGCCGAGGCGGTCAGGATCACATCCTTCTCGGGAGCGTATCTCGCCGCGCGGATTGCCGAAGGCGACAACGACCTCGACAGCGCCATTTCCTACTACAAGCAGGCGCTCGCCTTCGATCCGAACGATACGGGACTGCAGCAAAGCCTGATGCTGTCGCTGATCGCGCAGGGGCGCTTCGACGAGTCCCTGGTCTACGCCGACAAGCTCAAGGCGGTTCCCGACGTCGAGCGCTTCTCGCGCCTGGCGCTGGCCATCGATTCCTTCCACAAGAAGGATTTCTCCAAGGCCGAATACTGGCTCAAGCTGTCGCTCGAATCCGATCTCGACCGGCTGATCTCCGGCGTCATGACCGGCTGGGCCAAGCAAGGTGAGGGCGACGCCGGCGAGGCCATGGCTTCCATCGACAAGCTGCAGGGCCCCGACTGGTTCAGCCCGTTCAAGTCGTTCCACCGTGCCTTGATTGCCGACGTCTCGGGCCTGCCCGACAGGGCGGATGCGCTCTACACCGCCACCCTGCAAGATACGGCCGCTGGCGGTGCGGCCCCCGAAACATGGATGCGCAACGCGCAGGCCTACGCCTCTTTCCTCGCCCGCAAAGGCGACAAGGCCAAGGCGCTGTCGGTGCTCGACAAGGCCGAGGCGTTTGCGCCCGGCAAGGTCGAGATTGCATCGCTTCGCGACAAGATCAACAAGGGCGAAAAGATCGAACCATTCGTTGCCGGTCCCTCGGACGGCGCCTCGGAGATCCTGCTCGATCTCGCCACCGCGCTCAACCGCGGCGGCGGCGAGCCGTTCGTGCGGCTCTATCTGCGATATGCCCTGGCGCTGCGGCCCGGCAACGACGCGGCGCTTGTTCAGCTTGCCGCCGTTGCCGAGCAGTTGAAAGACGGCGAGGGCGCCATCGCGCTCTATCGCCGCATTCCCGCCGGCTCGCCGCTGAAGGAGCTTTCGGACCTGCAGCTTGGCCTCAACCTTGCCGATCTTGACCGCAATGACGAGGCGATCGCTCACCTCAAGGCCATCGTCGATGCGCATCCAGACGACATGCGCGCCTATCTGGCGCTCGGCGGCGTCTATTCCGCGAAGGAGGATTTCCGCTCCGCCGCCAATCTTTACGACAAGGCAGTCGAGGTGCTGAAGACGCCGACCGCCGCCAACTGGAACATCTTCTACCAGCGTGGCATTGCCTATGAGCGGCTGAAGGAATGGTCGAAGGCCGAGCCGAATTTCCGCAAGGCGCTGGAGCTCTACCCCGACCAGCCGCAGGTCCTGAACTATCTCGGCTATTCCTGGGTCGACAAGAACATGAACCTCAAGGAAGGCCTCGCGATGATCCAGAAGGCCGTCGACCTGAGGCCGAGCGACGGCTACATCGTCGACTCGCTGGGCTGGGCCTATTACCGCCTTGGCCAGTTCGACGACGCGGTGCGCGAAATGGAACGCGCCGTTTCGTTGAAGCCGGAGGATCCGGTGCTCAACGATCACCTCGGCGACGCCTACTGGCGCGTCGGCCGCAAGCTGGAAGCCACCTTCCAGTGGAACCAGGCCCGCGACCTGAAGCCGGACCCGGATGTGCTTGCCGCCTTGCAGCAAAAGCTGATGAAGGGCCTGCCGCCGATCGAATCCAACACGGCGCAGGAAACCCCGAACGTAAAACCCGAGCCGGCGCCCGCCCCGAAGGGGTGACCCCATCGCCTTGACGGTCGCGGAGCGGCACTCTACGAGGTGCCGCATCCAGCCGGAGGCCGCCGTGACCATTGATATCCCTGCCCACATGCATCCCAGCCGCTCGTTCCAGGGGCTGATCCTGACTTTGCATAATTACTGGGCGGACTATGGCTGCGTCGTCCTCCAGCCTTACGACATGGAAGTCGGCGCCGGCACATTCCACCCGGCCACGACATTGCGCGCGCTCGGCCCAAAACGCTGGAACGCCGCCTATGTCCAGCCGTCGCGCCGCCCCAAGGACGGCCGCTATGGCGAGAACCCGAACCGACTGCAGCACTATTACCAATACCAGGTGATCCTGAAGCCCAACCCGCCCAATCTGCAGGAGCTTTATCTCGGCTCGCTGGCGGCGATCGGCATCGATCCGCTGCTGCACGACATCCGCTTCGTCGAGGACGACTGGGAAAGCCCGACGCTGGGCGCCTGGGGGCTGGGCTGGGAGTGCTGGTGCGACGGCATGGAGGTGTCGCAGTTCACCTATTTCCAGCAGGTCTGCGGCATCGAATGCGCACCGGTAGCGGGCGAGCTCACTTACGGGCTGGAGCGGCTGGCCATGTATGTGCAGGGCGTCGACAATGTCTACGACCTCAATTTCAACGGCCGCGAAGGCGCCGACAAGGTGACCTATGGCGACGTCTTCCTGCAGGCCGAGCAGGAATATTCGCGCCACAATTTCGAATTCGCCAACACCACGATGCTGCTGCGCCATTTCGAAGACGCCGAAGCCGAGTGCAAGGCGCTGCTACAAGCCGGCGCGCCTATCTCCTCCCTTGAGGGGGAGATGCCCGCGAAGCGGGCAGAGGCGGTCATCTCAGAAGGCGCCTCAAGTCAAGCATCGAGCACTGCACGAGCGACCCCTCCCGGCCCGTCGGGCCACCCTCCCCTCAAGGGGGAGGGGTATCACCGCATGGTATTCCCCGCCTACGACCAGTGCATCAAGGCCAGCCACGTCTTCAACCTGCTCGACGCACGCGGCGTAATCTCAGTCACCGAGCGCCAGAGTTACATCTTGCGGGTGCGCAATCTGGCCAAAGCTTGCGGCGAGGCGTTTCTGCTGACGCAGGCGGGCGGAATGGCGGCTTAAAGCGCGTTCGACCGGCTTCATACGACGCGCTTTAAGTTCTTGTTTTGATGCATGTCGTTATCGCAAAACCGCTGCACACTTTTGCGCGACATGCACATTACCTCCAGGCGATTTCGACAGGAGCGCTGATTGGCAACGTACCTTGGCCGCTTGCACCGGCTATTGTCCGCAGCGCTTGCCTGACGCCGGGCATCGAGAACGTGCCATGCACCTGTGCTGTAAAACAGGCGCTGAGCGCGAGGATCTGCAGGAATGTCGATGCCGTTTTCATTCGTTCACCCAATAGTTCTCTGCCTGAGCGTTGGTCGCTTCAGCGCTGCGTTCGGTTCATGGAAATCTTTGACCCAAGGACGGGCGGACCGCTTCGTGTCCGACAGGCGGCTGAATTTTTTCGGAAATCGCGGTTGGATGCCTTGATCGTGCTGGCCCGATCTTGCTGGGAAGGGTGACAGCGGCCGGCCGAGTTGCTATGCCCCGCCCGGACCATTTGCCGCGTGAGCACAATCAATGCCCGACCTGCTCCTAGAACTCCGTTCGGAAGAGATTCCTGCTCGTATGCAGAGGAAAGCTGCCGGCGACCTGAAGAAGCTGCTGACCGACGGTCTGGTCGAAGCCGGGCTGACCTATGAGGCGGCGCGCGAATATTGGACGCCGCGTCGGCTGACGCTCGACATTCGCGGCCTGACCGCCCGCTCGAAGGACATCAACGAGGAGATCAAGGGCCCCTCGACCAAGGCGCCGGAGCAGGCGGTGCAAGGTTTTCTGCGCAAGGCCGGCCTTGCCTCGATTGCCGACGCGCATGTTCATTCCGATCCGAAGAAGGGCGACTTCTACGTCGCCCATATTGCCAGGCCGGGCCGGCCGGCCGAGCAGATCATCGCCGAGCTGGTGCCGGGCATCATCCGCAACTTTCCCTGGCCGAAATCGATGCGCTGGGGGCCGGCTTCGGCCAAGCCCGGCTCGTTGCGCTGGGTGCGGCCGCTGCAATCGATCCTGTGCACCTTCGGCCCCGAAACCGAGGAGCCGGTGGTGGTGGATTTCGAGATCGACGGCATCCGCTCGGGCAATGTCACCTACGGCCACCGTTTTCATGCGCCGGGCGCCATCACGGTGCGCCGCTTCGACGATTATGTCGCCAAGCTTGAGGCGGCCAAGGTCGTGCTCGATGCCGACCGACGCAAGGAGATCATTCTTGCCGATGCCAGGAACCTCGCCTTCGCCAGCGGGCTCGACCTCGTCGAGGACGACGGGCTGCTGGAGGAAGTGTCGGGCCTGGTCGAATGGCCGGTCGTGCTGATGGGCGAATTCGAGCAGGACTTTCTGACCATTCCGGCCGAGGTGATCCGGCTCACCATCCGCGCCAACCAGAAGTGTTTCGTCACGACGTGCCAAATCTCCCCCCTCGAGGGGGAGATGTCGCCGCAGCCGACAGAGGGGGTCGCCTCGCGTGGATCGGCGGCATCCCCTGTCCGCGATAGGGAGTCGCGTCAGGTTGTGCCGACCCCCTCTGGCCTACCGGCCATCTCCCCCTCAAGGGGGGAGATCAGCCAGTCGCCGCTCTCCAACCGCTTTATCCTGACCGCCAACATCGAGGCCAAGGACGGCGGCAAGGAGATCGCCCACGGCAACGGCAAGGTGGTGCGCGCGCGCCTGTCCGACGCGCTCTATTTCTGGAAGACCGACCAGGGCGACCTGCCGGATCTCGACCAGTTGCAGGCATCGGCGGAAAAGTTCGGGCTCGATCTGAACAAACCGCTCGACCAGCGCATGGCCCGCCTCGACCATCTCGGCGTCACCTTCCACGCCAACCTCGGCACACAGGGCGAGCGGGTGGAGCGCATCAAGCGCCTGGCGGAAGAACTGGCGTCGGTCGTGGTGCGCGCAATCTCCCCCCTTGAGGGGGAGATGGCCGGCAGGCCAGAGGGGGTCGCTTCGGCTGGCGCGACGCGATCTGGCCTTTCGAAGAAAGAGGAAGTCGGCGCTCCACGCGAGCCGACCCCCTCTGTCGCCTTCGGCGACATCTCCCCCTCAAGGGGGGAGATTACCGCGCTGGCGCGTCGCGCTGCCGTTCTGGCCAAGGCCGATCTCACCACCGAAGTCGTCGGCGAATTCCCCGAGTTGCAGGGTCTCATGGGCCGCAAATACGCACTGCTGCAAGGCGAGCATCCCTCCGTCGCCGCCGCGATTGAGGAACACTACAAGCCGCAGGGACCGTCCGATCGCGTACCGACCGATCCGGTTTCGATCGCCGTCGCGCTGGCCGACAAGCTTGATACGCTGGTCGGGTTCTGGGCCATTGATGAAAAGCCGACGGGATCGAAGGACCCCTATGCGCTCAGAAGAGCGGCGCTGGGGGTGATCAGGATCGTGGTTGAGAACGGCGTGAACATTTCGCTTCTCCGTTCGATGATGTCTCCGATAGTGGCGGCATATATGAAATTCCAACGTGAGGGATCGCGGCCTTATCTTGAGGCTGCGGATCGACTGACGTCAGCTGGGCTTGCTACAACAACTTACAGGGCCGAAGTTTATGACCGCCTTGTAGGGCTGTCAGGAAAAGAGGCCTTCACCGAAAAGACACCTGAGATGGCGTGGCGCTTGAGTCACGACCTCCTGTCCTTCTTCCACGACCGCCTCAAGGTCTATCTGCGCGACCAGGGCGCCCGGCACGACCTGATCGACGCCGTACTCGCGGCAGGTTCGCGCCCAATCTCCCCCCTAGAGGGGGAGATGTCGGCGAAGCCGACAGAGGGGGGCGCTGTCCCGCCGGCCTCTCGGCGCGAGGCGCCCCCCTCTGCCCTGCCGGGCATCTCCCCCACAAGGGGGGAGATTGGCCAATCACAAAACGACGATCTCCTGCAGATCGTCCGCCGCGTTGAAGCGCTCGGCTCATTCCTTGATACCGAGGACGGCAGGAACCTGCTTGCCGGTACCAAGCGGGCCGCCAACATTCTCACCGCCGAGGAGAAGAAGAAAACGACGATCGCCGACCATGTTGAGCCGGCTCTGTTCCGGGAGAACGCCGAAAAAACCTTGTTCGCGGCGGTGAATCAGGCCGAGAGGCAAGCCGGCGAAGCAATTCAAAACGAAGACTTTTCCGCCGCCATGCTGGCGCTTAGCGTGTTGCGCGAGCCAGTTGATTCATTCTTTGAGAAAGTCCTGGTAAACGATGAGGACCAGGCGGTGCGCGCCAATCGCCTGGCATTGCTCGCCCGCATCCGCGCGGCGACGGACCGGGTCGCCGATTTCTCGAAAATAGCCGGCTGACATCCGCGAAAAAATCATCGCTTGTGCTTCAGGCGCTATTTGGGCTGATCGGGAGCTGCTAGCGGCGCAGGCTGCGGCGCGGCCGGCTCAGGGGTTTTGCTGGCGACCTTTGGATCGGCCTTGCTGTTCGCGGCGGGCGCGGCAGCGGTGGCCGGCGCGGCTTTGGGCGCGGGCGTTGCAAAGGCATCGCCGACGATACCGCCGCGAATGATCATCGGGCTTTCGTTGAAGCCATGACTCGGCTGGCTCGGGATTGCCGCGACCTTTTCATCGGTGACGTTTTCATTAATGTCAGGCAACGGCGCGCCGAGCGCGACGATCGACGGTGTTTTCGCCCGTTCGAGCGCGCCGACACTTACCACCGACGGCGTTGCAGTCGTCTGCCCGACAAAAACCAGCGATGAAGCCTGCGCCGTGCCGGCCATAACCGCCAGGCCAAGCGCGCCAACGATACGCACCGAAAGCATGATAGTTCCCCTTGTCCAAGAAGACGGCACCATAGCCGAGGGCAATTGATGCCGGCTTGCGAGGAAACATAGCATTTTAGCGATTTGCGATTCGCCGACGCCTGGGCTTGCCCGCCCGGCGTCGCCGTATTAGGCACCCGCATCCGTGAGGTGACGACAGTGGCTGAAATTCGTGCCGTGGGCGAGGCGATGGAAAGGGCGTTGGCGCTGCTCGAGAGCGGCGATGTCGTCGCCATCCCGACCGAGACCGTCTATGGGCTGGCCGGCGACGCGACCAACGGCGTTGCCGTGGCTCGTATCTACGAAGCCAAGGGCCGACCTCGCTTCAACCCGCTGATCGCCCATATTGCCGATCCGGCGATGGCCGAGCGCATCGCGCTGTTCGATCCGCTGTCGGAAAGATTGGCGCAGGCATTCTGGCCGGGGCCGCTGACGCTCGTCCTGCCGCAACAGCCCGGCAACGGCATTCATCCGCTGGTCACCGCAGGGCTGGACACCATCGCGCTGCGCATGCCGAAAGGCTTTGGCGGCGAGCTGATCGCCAGGTTCGGTCGCGCGCTGGCGGCGCCCAGCGCCAATTCCTCGGGCAGGATCAGCGCCACGACGGCGGAAGTCGTGGCCGCCGACCTCGGCCCCAGGATCAAGCTGGTGGTCGATGGCGGCGCGACGCCGGTCGGGCTGGAATCGACCATCCTCAAGGTCGAAGCTGGAAAGCTGCGGCTGTTGCGGCCGGGCGGTATTGCCGCCGAAGAGATCGAAGCGGTCGCCGGGATGAAGTTGCTGCGCGGCGCTTCGGGCATCGAGGCGCCCGGCATGCTCGCCTCGCACTATGCACCAGGTGCGGCGGTGCGGCTCAATGCTGCGGAGGTCACACCGGGCGAAGCCTTGCTGGCCTTCGGCCGCAGCCGTGCCGAAGGCTGGCGCGATGCAGCCGCACTGCGCAATTTGTCGGAGACCGGCGACCTGCGCGAGGCAGCGAGCAATCTCTTCGCCCATCTGCAGGATCTCGATCGCAGCGGCGCCAAAACCATCGCCGTCGAGCCGATCCCGTTCGACGGCTTGGGCGAGGCGATCAACGACAGGCTTTCGCGCGCCGCCGCCCCGCGTGACAAGATCGCCCCTCGTGACAATATGGATTGGGCACCATAGTTTCCACCCATGAACGACATTTCCCCCGACCTCGACCCCGCCCTCGTCGCGCGCTTTGCGGCAATCGTCGGCGACAAATATGCGCTGCGCGACCAGCAGGACATCGCGCCTTACCTCACCGAGCGGCGCGGACTTTGGCATGGCAGGACGGCGCTGGTGCTGAGGCCGGGGACCGTCGAGGAGGTCAGCCGCATCATGCGGCTGGCGACCGAAACCGGCACGCCCATCGTGCCGCAAAGCGGCAACACCGGGCTGGTCGGTGCCCAGGTGCCGGACGCATCCGGCCGCGAGATCGTGCTGTCGCTGTCGCGGCTGAACCGCATCCGCGAAATCGATACGCTGTCCAACACGGTGACGGTCGAAACCGGCGTCATCCTGCAGACGCTGCAGGAAGCGGCCGATGCCGCCGACCGGCTGTTTCCGCTGTCGCTTGCCGCGCAAGGTTCCTGCCAGATCGGCGGCAATCTCTCCTCCAATGCCGGCGGCACCGGCGTGCTTGCCTACGGCAATGCGCGCGAGCTGTGCCTCGGCGTCGAAGTGGTGCTGCCGACCGGCGAAGTGTTCGACGATCTGCGCAAGCTGAAAAAGGACAATACCGGTTACGATTTGAAGAACCTGTTCGTCGGCGCGGAAGGCACGCTCGGCATCATCACCGCCGCCGTGCTCAAGCTTTTCCCCAAGCCCAAGGGGCGCGAGGTGGCGTTTGCCGGCCTGTCATCGTCCGAAGCGGCACTGTCGCTGTTCAGCCTGGCGATGGACCGTGCCGGGGCAGCGCTCACCGCCTTCGAGCTGATCGGCCAGAGGCCCTACGACTTCACGCTTGCCCACGCACAAGGCGTGGTGCGGCCGCTGGCCGGCGATTGGCCGTGGTATGTGCTGATGCAGATCTCGTCGGGCCGTTCGGCCGACGATGCAAGGGCGCTGATCGAGGAGGTGCTGGAGGCAGGCCTCGAGCAAGGGATCGTCGGCGATGCGGTGATCGCGGCAAGCATTGCCCAGGGCGACGCGTTCTGGAATTTCCGCGAGGTGCTGCCCGAGGCGCAGAAACCGGAAGGTGCCTCGATCAAGCACGATATCTCGGTGCCGGTGGCGTCAATTCCGCCATTCATCGAGAAGGCGGCCGGTGCGGTGCAGTCGGTCAGTCCCGGCGCACGCGTCGTCTGCTTCGGCCACATGGGCGACGGCAATCTGCACTACAACATCTCCCGGCCGGTCGACGGCGATGACGAGGCGTTTCTCGGCCTTTACCACGTCATGAACAAGGCCGTGCACGACGTCGTGCGCTCGTTTCATGGCTCCATCTCGGCCGAGCACGGCATCGGTCAGTTGAAGCGGGACGAATTGATCGCGACGGCACCGCCGATGACGATCGAGCTGATGCGCCGGGTGAAGGCCGCGTTCGACCCGGCCGGCATCATGAATCCCGGTAAGGTTATCTGATCCTTTCGCCGGCCTGCGCCGGTTCGCAATCCGATAACCATCCGCCCCGGATCAGCAAAATTTAACCGACTTTCTTAAGCGCGAGGATAAGAAGCTCGCGCTAATGTTTCTCCACAACGAGGCTGGGAAAACCGGCCCGGAGAACCGGAAACACCGGCTCTCAGGAGAAACAGGAAAGGCACGATATGAACACTGGACTGAAGCCAGTCTGGGCCGGCCGCAATATGCGTCTCGACCCATTCCGCCTGCCGCAGGTGGTGAGCTACGCCACGCGTGACGACTATGGCGACGTTACCTTCACCATCGACCAGCGAGGCGCGGTTATCCGCCGCACGCTGGAGATGAGCGGCGTGCCGGCGATCATCGCTCTGCCCGCCAATGCGTTTCGCGGCGTCGCCGCCCGCGCCATGGAGGATCCGGATGGCAATGTCACAGTGACGCTCGAGCTTCTGCACAACGATCCGATGCTGTCGGTGCCGCTGCTGGTCGCCGACGATCTCGACGATGTCGCCGCCGACTGGCGCGCCTGGGCCGACGCCTACCGCCTGCCCATGCTGCTGATCGAGGCCGACGGCATTGCCCGCACGCTGGAAGAATCGCTCGGCGCCGCCATCAAGGCGCTACCGGCGCAGGACCGCCGCAAGGGTCGCATTTCGACCATGCGCCGCCCGCGCTTCCTCGCCCGCCGCCGCGCCGGCGATCTCGGCCTCAGGCTGGTCATCGGCGGCGAGGAGCTTATTTCGCGGGAGTAGCTAAACCAGCGGCTTCAGCGTCACCCAGGCCGCGCCGCCGATCAGCCCGAGGAAGATCAGCCAGCCCACCTGGTTGTTCGATCTGAACAGCCTCAGGCACTGGTCCGGATTGTCGATGTCGAGCACGGCGATCTGCCGCGCCATATGCGCGCCGGCGGCGATCAGCCCGGCGAGCGCCGGCACCGGTGCCTGCGCCGAGGCAAAGGCAATGGCGAAGCAGACCAGCGCTCCGCCATAAAGCCCGGCCAGCCAGGCTTTGGTGTTATCGCCGAACAGGCGCGCCGTCGAGCGCACGCCGACGATGGCGTCGTCTTCCTTGTCCTGATGCGCATAGATCGTGTCGTAGCCGATCACCCACAGAATCGAGCCGATGTAGAGCATGATTGCCGGCCCATCGAGATCGCCGAACTCGACCGCCCATCCCATCAGCGCTCCCCAGGAAAAGGCAAGGCCGAGAACCAGTTGCGGCCAATTGGTATATCGCTTCATGAACGGATAGATGGCGACGATGACCAGCGAGCCGATGCCGAGCGAGATGGCAAAGCTGTTGAACTGCAAAAGCACGGCGAGGCCGACCAGTGCCTGCAGGACAACAAACATCCAGGCCTGTCGGCGCGTGACCTTGCCGGCCGGCAGCGGCCGCGAGCGCGTGCGTTCCACCTGGTTGTCGATGTCCTCGTCGACCAAATCATTGTAGGTGCAGCCGGCGCCACGCATGGCGAACGCACCGAGAAAAAACAGCAGCAGGTACCACGGCGATGGTAGCAGCGAGAGCAGCGGATCCGTCGGACGCGGATAGGCGCTCGCGGCAAGTGCAGCCGACCACCAGCATGGCCACAGCAGCAATTGCCAGCCGATCGGCCGGTCCCACCGGGCAAGCTGCGCATAGGGCCACAACCCCCGCGGCAGCGCGCGATAGACCCAGTGGCCGCTCGGCGCATCGGCGACGCGGCCTTGGGCCGCTTTCGACTGGACGGTTTCCATTTTGCTGAAGTGGCAGCAGAGGCGAATGCCGTCAAGCGTCAAGCAGCCCCCGCAGGCTCGCCACGCGCAATCGGCGCTTCGGCAGCCAAATGTCTTGACCCGTCGGGCGCGGCGCAATAGCGCAGTCCTGGTCTTGGAATGACGAGGAATCTGGGCATGCGTGTTTTACTGATCGGCTCCGGCGGACGAGAACATGCGCTGGCATGGAAGATGGCGGCGTCACCGCTGCTGACCAAACTCTATGCGGTGCCCGGCAATCCGGGGATCGGCCGCGAAGCCGAGCTGGTGAGGCTCGATATTGCGGATCACATGGCGGTGGCCCGGTTTTGCCGCGAGAATGAAATAGACCTCGTCGTGGTCGGGCCGGAAGGGCCGCTGGTCGCCGGCATTGCCGACGACCTGCGCGCCGAGGGCATCCGCGTCTTCGGCCCGTCAAAGGCGGCGGCACGGCTGGAAGGATCAAAGGGTTTCACCAAAGACCTCTGCGCCAAATACGGCGTCCCGACCGCCGCCTATGGCCGCTTCCGCGATCTGGCTTCGGCCAGGGCGTATGTCGAGAAGACGGGTGCGCCGATCGTCATCAAGGCCGATGGCCTAGCTGCCGGCAAGGGCGTCACCGTCGCCATGACGCTTGACGAGGCGCGGACCGCGCTCGACGCCTGTTTTGACGGCTCCTTCGGCCAAGCCGGCGCGGAAGTGGTGGTAGAGGAGTTTCTCATCGGCGAAGAAGCAAGTTTCTTCTGCCTGTGCGACGGCACCACCGCGCTGCCCTTTGGCACGGCGCAGGACCATAAGCGCCTCAGTGACGGCGACACCGGCCCGAACACCGGCGGCATGGGCGCCTATTCGCCGGCACCAGTGATGACGCCGGAGATGATCGACCGAACCATGCGCGAGATCGTCGAGCCGACCATGCGCGGCATGGCTGAAACAGGCGCTCCGTTTTCCGGCGTGCTGTTCGCCGGGCTGATGATTACTGACAAGGGGCCGAAGCTGATCGAATACAACACCCGTTTCGGCGACCCGGAATGCCAGGTGCTGATGATGCGGCTGAAGGACGATCTGCTCGTCCTGCTCAACGCCGCCGCTGACGGCCAACTGGCGCACACCTCGGTGCGCTGGCGCGACGACGCGGCGCTCACCGTGGTGATGGCGGCCAGGGGTTATCCCGGAGCGCCGGAAAAAGGCTCGGTCATCCGCGGCGTCGAGGCGGCGGCGGGCGAGGGCGTCGAGATATTTCATGCCGGCACCGCCATGAACGGCGGCGCACTCGTCGCCAATGGCGGTCGCGTGCTCAACATCACGGCGACCGGCCGCACCGTCGGCGAGGCGCAGAGGAAGGCTTATGCCGCGCTCGACCGGATCGACTGGCCGCAAGGCTTTTGCCGCCGTGACATTGGCTGGCTGGCACTGGCGCGCGAGCAGTCGAACTGACGCTTCAGGCGGCCTCCGGCTCAGTGCAGACCGCGGTAGAATTCGGTCGAGACGGTGACCGCACCGGCGGCGGAGACAATTCCAGGGTCCGATGCCGCACGCTTTTCGTTTCGCGTCCAGGCGACATATTCGGCAATCCCGCGGGGAAGGCTCGGCGCCGTCTTCCCTGCCGGCATTTGAAAGCCGCTGCTGAATTTGGCCAAGCGCGCCCTGAATACCGCGACCAGTTGCTCGAGGCTCGGGGTTGCTGCCACGGTGGCGTAGGTCATAGCAGTGCCGGCGAGCCCCGCCTCGCGTGAGAGCGGCACCGGTATCAAGGCGAGATAATCCGGCTGCACGTCGATCAGGCCGCCGAACGGCCACTGCGCGCGCAATTCCGTCGCGTTCATCGGCGCGACGCTGACGTCGATATCGTTGGGTGTGCCCGCGACCCGGTAGGGACAGCGGAATCGGCCGCAATTTGCTCGCGCCGAAAACTGCCAGAGCGCATACCCCTGCCAGTTGCCCATCGGAAAATGCAGACCGATGTCTGGCTTGTAGCGCGCATACCACAGCGGCAGCCGGGACAGGAGCGGGTATTTATACCTGTTGTCGGCGATATGCCTGGCTGTCGTGCCGTTGGTGTAGAGCACCGGAAAGCGGCCAACCCGACGATGCACATGGCGCACGAATTCCTCGGCATCCTCGAGCGACATCCATTGGGTGGGATCATCGTCCTCGATATCGAGGGCAAGCAGGTCATCCGGCCCGGGTTTCACGAAATTGATGAAATTATTGGCCTGTCCCACGGGGTTGCCGGGGCGGGCGAGATGATAGGCACCCCATTTCAGGCCCAGTGCCCTGGCCACCACCTTGCGCGTCTGGAACAGTTCCTGTGCCATCGCATGGCGTTTCCAGAGCGTCTTGCACAGCCGCAGCTCGGTCTCGTCTCCGAAACAGAAATAGGGTGGCGGCATTCCGTCCGATGCCTTGTTGATGAAGCCGACAAGACGCTTGTCGGCGGCTAGCCGGGTCCAGTCGATGGAATTGTATTCGTAGGCGTCGACGACCAGTGCCCGGTCCGCATCCTTCCACGGTTCGGAGAAATCCGAGGCCTTTGCCGGCGTCAGCGCCAGCGTCATCGCCGCCGCGACAAGGAGAAGCGCTGAGCGGACAAGGGGGCGCGCCGGCGTTTTCAAGCAGCAGATCCTTGCTGGCCAAAGCCAAATCCTGAACCGCCATGGTTAAGGAAATGCTCTCGATCGCGGCCCGGGGACGCCACGGCTCGGACAGCTTCTCCGTCGATGGTTTTGATGGTCGTCAATGTCGAGAGCGGGTTTGAAACGGGTCGGGCGCCGGCACTTGCGACAGGGTTCCCGCCGTCTCGCGCTTACGGTGATGGGCGAGCGAGCATTGCGGCGAGCACAATATGCCGCGATCAGACCAATAGGCTGCTCCGTTCTCCATCTTACCTTCGTGATAGCAAAAACCGGTCGCCCGGTAGGGCAGGCCGCATTCGATGCAGCGATAGGCGTCAGGTCTGGCGAGCACGGGCGGTCCGATCCGGTATTCCTGATTCCGCCGGTCGAACTTATCCCGGCTTTTGGCGAATTTAGCCTGCGTCGCAGCAATTGGCAAAATCCGCGTGACAAAGTTTGACGTTTACGTAAAAAGAAGATCGCCAGGGAAGCCGAAAGCAGATGATTTTGCCTCGGCACGGGTCTTAAGTAGACCTTCCGGACTGAGGGCGGCCGGACGGAGGAGGAGCGAGCGCCATGTATCGGGCACCGGTCGAGGAAATCGCCTTCACCCTGAAGCATGTCGCCGGCTTGAAGCCGGCGCTCGATGCCGGCACTTTTGGCGAACTCGGTGAGGACCTCGTCGACGCCATTCTGGCCGAGGCGGGCCGCTTCGCCAGCGAGGAGGTGGCGCCGCTCTACACGATCGGCGACCAGCGCGGCGCGGTGCTCGACGGTGCTGCCGTCACTACCCCGCCCGGCTGGAAGGAAATTTATCGCCGCTGGATCGGCGGCGGCTGGAATGCGCTGTCGGCGCCTGAAGCGTATGGCGGCCAGGCGCTGCCGGCCATGCTCGGCGTCGCCGCGCTCGAAATGTGGAACTCCGCCTCGATGGCGTTCGGCATCGCCCCGACGCTGACCATGGGCGCGGTCGAAGCACTCGACAAGCATGGTTCGCAGGCACTCAAGGCCAGATATCTGGAAAAGCTGGTCTCCGGCGAATGGATGGGCACCATGAACCTGACCGAGCCGCAGGCAGGCTCGGACCTGAATGCCTTGCGAACCCGCGCCGAACCGGCCGGCGACGGCACCTACCGCATCTTCGGGCAAAAGATATTCATCACCTATGGCGAGCACGATTTCACCGACAACATCATCCATCTGGTGCTGGCGCGGCTGCCGGACGCGCCGGCCGGCACGCGCGGCCTGTCGTTGTTCCTGGTGCCGAAATTCCTGGTCGGCGACGATGGCGCGCTGGGCGCACGCAACGACGTCTTCTGCTCCGGGCTGGAGCACAAACTGGGCATCCACGCTTCGCCGACCTGCACGATGATTTATGGCGATGGCTTCGAAGGTGCTATGCCCGGCGCGATCGGCTGGCTGGTCGGCGGGGAGAACAAGGGCCTCGCCTGCATGTTCACCATGATGAACAATGCGCGCCTTGCCGTCGGCATTCAGGGCGTCGCGGTCGCCGAGGCGGCGACGCAGAAGGCGCTCGCCTATGCAAACGACCGCCGGCAAGGCAAAGCGGCAAGCTACGGCGGTGCCGGCATGGCGCCGATCGTGCATCACCCCGACATCCAGCGCAGTCTTCTGACCATGAAGGCGCTGACCCAGATTGCCCGTGCCATCTGCTATTCCTGCGCCCACGCCATCGATCTTGCGTCGCAGAGCGAAGATGCAAAGCACTGGCAGGAACGCGCCAATCTGTTGACGCCGCTGGCCAAGGCCTTTTCGACCGACGTCGGCGTCGAGGTCGCCTCGCTTGGGGTGCAGGTGCATGGCGGCATGGGGTTCATCGAGGAGACAGGGGCCGCAGCACTTTATCGCGACGCGCGCATCGCGCCCATTTACGAAGGCACCAATGGCATCCAGGCGATCGATCTGGTGACACGCAAGCTGCCGCTCGGCGGCGGCCGGCATGTGCATGGCTACATCGCCGAACTCAAGGCCGTCGCCGATGCGGCGCGAGCGTCGAACCTTGAAGGCTTCGGCCGCACCGCCGATCGCCTCGACCAGGCGCTCGACGAGCTCTCCCAGGCAACCCGTTTGCTGCAAGACCTGCAGGCCGAAGGCCGATCGGACGAGGCGCTGGCCGGCGCCACGCCCTATCTCAGGCTGATCTCGCTTGCCGCGGGCGGGGCCTATCTGGCGCGCGGCGCGCTTGCCGACCAAAACCGCATCGCGCTTTGCCGGTTCTTCGCCGAGAACCTGCTTGGCGAAGTGGCCGCGCTCAAAGAGCGCGTCGTCGGCGGCGCCGACAGCCTTGCCGTTGCCGGCAAAGCGCTGATTTCAGCCTGACGTTCGCACGCGCCGAAATTCACAAAGGCCCGAAATTCACAAAGGACCAATCCGTGACAGACCACATCCTCGTCGAACGCCAGGGCGCCATCCAGATCATCCGCATCAACCGTCCGGACAAGAAGAACGCCTTGACCCGCGCCATGTACGCGACGATGTCGGCGGCTCTTGCCGGCGGCGACGCCGATCCGGCGATCCGCGTCCATGTCTTTCTCGGCATGCCCGGTGCCTTCTCGTCCGGCAACGACCTTGCCGATTTCATGGTCGTCGCCTCGGGCGGCGAAGGCGGTTCCGAGGTTTGGGATTTCCTGATGGCGCTGGCCAAGGTGGAAAAGCCGATGGTTTCCGGCGTCGACGGCATTGCCGTCGGTATCGGCACCACGCTCAACCTGCATTGCGACCTGACCTTCGCCACGCCGCGCACACTATTCCGGACGCCCTTCGTCGATCTCGGCCTTGTGCCGGAGGCCGGTTCGAGCCTGCTCGCACCGCAGATCCTCGGCCGCCAAGGCGCCTTCGCGCTGCTTGGCCTCGGCGAGGGCTTTTCGGCCGAGCGGGCGAAGGCCGCCGGGCTGATCTACGAGGTGGTCGAGGAAGAGGCACTCGAAGCATCGGTATTGGCGGCGGCGGGCCAGATCGCTGCCAAACCGCCGCAAGCGCTGAAGATCGCGCGCGACCTGATGCGCGGCTCGCGCGACGCCCTTGTCGAGCGCATCGGCCAGGAAAGCCAGCATTTCCGCGAGCGGCTCAAATCCGACGAGGCCCGCGCAGCCTTGATGGCCTTCATGACCAGGAAGAAGGCCTAGACCTTCTGCCCTTGTCTCGCATCGTGGACCCGCCGGCAGCAACCGGCGGGTTTTCTTGCCATGATCTCTTTGTCACATCGCCATTTTTTTACATTCGGCCTGGGCCTTTGCCGAAGACGTGTCGATCATGAATGTCTTGCCTTTGGCGTCGGTCATCAACATCATGCAATGCTTGATCGGTTTCGCCATTTTCATCATTTCGGCGCTCATCTTCGCGTCGGGCATCATGGTGCCCATATGCCCATCGGGCATGATCGCCATGACCTCTCCACCCTTCATCACCGTCATTGTCCCCATCGCATCCTCCGCAAAGGCCTGCGAAGCGAAAAGACAGGCAAGACCGGCCATCGTGACCAACCTGAGTGAATGCATTGTTTCCTCCTGAATTTGCGCCAGCGGCGCGTTGAGCCCTTTCCTGGTTCGTCCACGCAAGCTGGAACGTTTCACGCACACGAGATCGTGATCGTGGGAATTGGAAATCCGCCAGAAGCGGCCCGGCCTTGGCCGCCTTCATGACCAGGAAGAAGGGCTGAAAAAATGGGCGCCGGTGCGGAAGCTGCCGATCCGCCCCACAAGGGGGAGATCGGCGCTCCACCGTCGTGCCCTACGGATAAAGCCTCATTTTGTCCCAGCCGCCCTCGGCGTTGCGCGAAAACACGACACGGTCGTGCAGCCGGAACGGACGGTCGTGCCAGAACTCGATGCTCTGCGGCACGATGCGAAAGCCCGACCAGTGTTTTGGCCGCGGGATCTCGCCGATCGCGTGGCGCGCCGTATATTCGGCAACCGCCTTTTCCAGCGCGAAGCGGCTTTCCAGCGGCCGCGACTGCTTGGAGGCCCAGGCGCCGATGCGGCTGCCGCGCGGACGCGTCGCATAATAGGCATCGGCTTCGGCGTCGGTGACGATCTCCACCGGGCCCCGCGCCCGCACCTGCCGGCGCAGAGATTTCCAGTGGAAGCACATCGCTGCTTTCATGCTGCCAAGGATCTCGCGGCCCTTGGCGCTCTCGAAATTCGTGTAGAAGACAAAGCCGCCCTCATCGAACCCCTTGAGCAGCACCATTCGCACATTCGGCATGCCCTCGGCATCGACCGTCGCCAGCGCCACGCTGTTGGGGTCGTTGATCTCGCTCTTCGTAGCGTCGTCGAGCCACGCCGCAAAAAGCCGGAACGGCTCCGCCGCCTCGGTAAAGTCACCGCTTGTTAACCCGGTTTCGCTCATAGTTTTCCCAAATTTGTCGCCGGCTGGGGAGATTGCCGATTGTCGCGTATCGCGCAAGCTTTTGACAGTGGGCAATGGAGCGTTATCGCTTCGGCCAGCGCCAAAGCCATGATCGTGACAATCATCCTGCCGCTTGCCGCCTGTGGCGGGGGCGGCTTCAGCCTGGAGCAGGCGGAGGTGGACCGCTCGATACTGACCTCGAGCACGCCGGCCTCAGTCACGCCGCTCGATCAGGACCGCGCTTCCGACCAGGCTACGATCCGCAACGCCGTGTCCTCCGCCGACGTCGAGCAACTGGCCGGGCAGGCCATTCCCTGGGCGAATGCCGACACCGGCTCGCGCGGCTCCATCACCGAGCTCGCAGAATTCAGGGCTAACGGTGAGACATGCCGTCGCTTCACCGCGTCGCGCGAGAGCTTCGACGGCATCGCGCTGTTCAAAGGCGAAGTATGCCTGGCCGGCGGCAGCGCCTGGCGAATGCAGGACTTCAAGGCGCTCTGATTTTCCGCCGGCTATATAGCGGTAAGCCACTGGAATTTCTTCCTATGCAAGCGCATATAGGAGGCGATCATGGAACCACTCCTTCTCCAGGGCAGTAAGCATGCGCGACCCCTATGACGTGCTGGGCGTTGCCAAGAACGCATCGGCCAAGGACATAAAATCGGCGTACCGGAAGCTCGCCAAGAAGTATCATCCGGACCAGAATCCGGATCCCAAGGCAAAGGAGCGTTTTGCCGCCGCCAATCAGGCTTACGAGATCGTCGGCGACGAGAAGAACCGGGCGGCTTTCGATCGCGGTGAGATCGACGCCGAAGGCAAACCGCGGTTTCAGGGTTTCGAGAGTGCGGCCGGCGGCGCCGATCCTTTCGCCGGTTTCCGCCGGCAGCAAGGGCCGGGCGGCGCGCATTTCGAATTCCGCACGGGCCGTCCCGGTGGTGACCCGTTCGACGGCAACAGCGACATCTTCAGCCAGATCTTCGGCGATGCTTTCAGCCAGCAGCGCGGTTCCGGCATGGGCGCCGGCCGCCGGATGCCGACCGCAGCCGACCTCAACGTGACGCTGGACGTCACCATCGAGGAGGCCGCAACCGCCGAGAAAGTGACGGCGATGTTCCCCGACGGCCGCAAGATGGCGGTCAAGTTGCCGGCCTATGTCGAGGACGGTCAGACCATCCGGTTGAAAGGCCAGGGTGAGCAAGGACCGGGGCAGCCGGGCGATGCGCTGGTCAAGATCCGTTTCCGCCGGCACCCGCGCTACCGCGTCGAAGGCCGCGACCTGCATGTCGACCTGCCGGTGGAACTGGCCGATGCGGTGCATGGCGCCAAGGTGGCGGTCGAAACCCCGACCGGCAGGATTGCGGTCAACGTCCCCCCTTGGTCGAGCTCGGACAAGGTTCTGCGGCTGAAGGGCAGGGGCCTGCCGGAAAAGGCCGGCGGTCACGGCGATCTCTACGCACACGTGCGGCTGATGCTGCCGGAAGGCGGCGACGCCGAGCTCGAGGCGCTGATGCGCCGGCGAAAGCGCTGACGGTCGAAAAGGCTGGCGCTTGATACCGTGTGTGAAAAGCGGGCGCGAGTGGTTTCATGCCATCGATTATCGACAGCAAGCGAGCAATCAGCGCCAGGAGCCGCCATTTGGCCGAAGTAGGTTCAACGTCAGCTAACGCCTCAAAGGCCGACATTTGCACGCGCCGTAGTTCCGCTTCGCGAACACGGTCGACGCCAGTCGACCGACTGGCGATGAGCCAGTTCGGCGGGGGTTAGCCGCACAAGCTTGTAGGGGTCGATCGATGCAGTCGCCAGGCCAGCAAGGTGGAGGGTCGCACCGCTGACCATCACCAGCGCATCGACGCCTGCGCCATTCTCCCTCTTGCCAGCCTGCTCGACGTGGCGGGCGAAATTTACCTCCGAGCCGACCAGAAAAGAGAAATCCCGCTGGCGATCGTTGACGAACATCACCTCGCCGGAGTGTAAGCCGATCCTGATGCGGCGCGACAGGGAGCCCATTGAACGCTTCCAAGCGTTGCCGAGCGAGATTTCCGGTATCAGTTCCGCGACGGCGGCCAGCGCCTTTAGCGCCGTTTCGCTGGGCGTCATTTCGCTCCCCAGCCAGAGAGCTAGCACGCCGTCGCCTGTAAAGTTTTGAACGATCCCCCCATTGGCCACCACGACCTGGCGGGTCAACGTGAAGTGCTCGATCATGAACCGCGTGGTTTCGACCAGGCCAAGCGCGCTCGCCAAGCCGGTCGAGTCCTCCACGTCGGTAAACATGATCGTGGCGATGGCGCGCTGGAATTTCGTTTCACCCATGCCGAATGACGGGAGCACGCGGTCAGTCTGTGGATTCGTATAGGCAGTGATCGGATGCATTGGAGTCCGGCCCCCGAGCGGTTTCAAATGTCGCTCGAATATGACTGGACGGCGTAGGCGGATCGTAAGCCCGCCGTGGCGGGCACGTCAGAATTACGTCAGAAATCCATTCGGGCCCGGCTTTGGCGGCTTGCAGCCGACCTTTTAGTCAAAATTCGGCGGGACCCTCAGCTCAGCAACTTACGGAGGTCAAGCAGCCCCGCTCCAAACTGCTGATCGAACGAAGGCACCCTTCTCTCGCAATTAGGGCTGTCCGGTAGAATCGGAACGTCAGCTTCAAGCCAAGGCCATGAAACCTCCTTTGCGCCTGACTGGGTCATCTTCGCCTTAACCTCTATGCCGTTGAGCGGTCTACCGGCGGAGCGATGTTTCGACTGCAACAAAGCGGCTGCTCCCGCGACGATGGCCGAGGCTGCAGATGTTCCGCCAAATACTGTGTAGAGCCCGGCGCGGTCTCTGCTTTCGACGCCCGGTGGCTGGATTCCTTCCAGCTGTCCGCCGGAATAGCCGTGGTGGCCCGGGATGTCGGTGGTGAGCACGCCCTGCGGCGCGTATTCAACCTGGGGGAGCTTCTCGTAGATCTCGAAATTGTGGTCACGTGAACGCAGCGACTCACGGTCCAGTCGTATTTGGCAGCGTGTACACACCTCCTGGTCGTCGGACGGCGCGGAAATGGTGACGGAATTGTCGGTCGGATCGCCGCTGTAGTTGGAATATGCTGAACGTCTCGCCCGATAAGTGGCGGCCGCCACCGCAACCACGCCATTGCTTTCGCCGGCCTTGCTCGCCGGGTAAATCAGATGGTCGTAGCCATCGTTGCCGGCTGCGCAGATGATGGGGATTTCCTCGCTGATCGCCTCGAAAAGCGTCTCGAAATAATCCCAAATTGGCTTTGCCTGTTCGACCGAAGTATATCTGCTGTCGCCATATCCAGGATAGGAACGGTGCGCTCGCCATGGATCGGGTACTTCCCGGGGAAAGTGTATGACTGAAACCTTCTGGTCGCGGGCATAGAGGAACGCCAGAATGAGCTGCGCTGCGTCGGGCCGTGCTGAAATCTCGATCGGCAGGAGTTCAGCGCCTGGGGCGACCCCCCAATAAGGTATTGCGCCTTCACCGTTGCTAAATTGCCTCAACTTCGTGGGCGGGGCCGCAGGGGCGCCGACCATCAGCCCAGCGCAGGCGGTCCCGTGCGCTGAGTAGCGCATACGCGAGGTCTCAGCAGTCTCCTGAATTACGCCGCGCCCATCTTTCAGTGCTCGAAGCAGCGATTTCTGAACCTCGACTTCCTGCGCATTGTTCCTCGATTTGATCAGGCTTGCCGCCCACGCCCAGGTATCGTCGCCCACAAAGCTCTTGCTCTGCTTTTTTTCCGGCCCTCGCAAGACGAGCGGTTGCTGCTTGGGTGTGACGTAACTCAACCCGAAAGGGTGAGCGGCGAAGCTGACCGCAGAAAGGATACGAGGCTCGAGATTGGGATGGCTTGAGTTCACTCCCGTATCGATCTGGGCAATGACCTCGCCGTAACCGGGCTTGTCAGTACCCAACAAATCCCAGGCGTCGGCCTCCAGCAGGTATGCGGCCTCGTGCGGCAACCGCGCTTCAGGGATGCGCGGACGATCGCGTAAGGCGCCGATTGCGATCAGGTGCCACAGGTAGTGATACCAGTCATAACAAAGATGGCCTTCGCCCTTCTTGATGTCGTCCATCATGGCACCCACCTACCATTCGCTCTGGGCGCGTCGGATCGTTTCATCCATCGCGTCCACCAAGTACGGAGAAATGCGCGCAGCCAGTTCCTCGCCGGCATCGGTGTCGCTGGCGTAGTGCAGCCCGGCCCATTCCCTGTTCTCGGCCACCCGGCGGGCGCGCTCATAAACCGCGGTTACGCCGGCATGCTCAGGCAGCATCCGTTGCAGAACGTTCGCCACTGCAAATGACTGAAATGAATGGTTGGACGGGTAGGAAGCGTGCGAGGGAACCGGAAGCGCCGGCCGCAGCCTCGGCTCAATGATGTTGGGCCGTGGCCGATTGAATCGATCTTTGTAGTTGAGCCCGATCTCCTCCGTGAGTTCGAGGATCGCAACGATCAATGCGCATGTCCCCTCGAAGCCCGCGAGAGTGTCTATTCCGAGCGGCGCCGTGTAGTCCAAAATCCCGAACGATGCCTGGCGGACGATCTCCTCGCGCCGCAGCGGGTCACCTTCCCTCCTCTTCTGCAGATCGATAAGCGCTTCTGTCTCCCTGAGGCTCTCTGAAGGTCCGGGCGGGGGATCCATAAGAATGTCCTCCCAGATCGCACCGAGATATTTGTTGGCGACGCTTAGTCCGATCCTGTGCAAAGCACGCTTGTCGTGCCACGCCGGCAAAGCCTCCTCGCCAGTTTCGAAAGCCGTTTGCCCCCTGCCGCGTCCCCGTCCTCGTCCGCGCCCTCTGCCCCTGCCTCGACCTCGACCTGCGCTCGGCCCCGCCAGGAAGGCTGGCGAAAGGCGCATGGCACCCTCCACAGGGTCATCAGAAATCGTTATCACGATCTGCTCTTCTTGAATCGACAGAACGCTGCTCTTGGTCATCATAGACGCGAAAGGATGCAGTTTTTCGCCGCCTCTATTTTTGATGTATTCCTCAAGAGATTTTTCAGGACTTGCGTCACCCAATATCAGCGGATATTGCCTTATGGCCGATCCACTTACTAAGAATCGGGCGCTAAACAACTTGTTATTGAGATCAATTGTCGACATCATGTCCACCCCTCAACTAAAGCTTCTAAATTTGATCCGCGCCAACTGTTGGTCGGAGCCTCGACGTAACGCCTGCGGTGCGCAGCGCTAGGGTGCGTACCTTGGCAGCGTTATCCGCGACAACCCGCTCTTGATAACCGAAACTCCGAGTACGCCTGCAATTGGATAATTCTCCTCCGAAAGCAGCTCGAGCGAGAAATCCGGCTCCCAGGCGCGCAAGCGTTCGATAGTTCGAACTGCCTCCACAGTCTGCCCCAAATGCCCGTGGCAGGCAGCCGAGTATCTCAAAGCGGGTAGGTATGTGGGTTGCTGCGCAAGGACACGCTCGCCGTGACGTATCCCCTCCTCGAAGCGCCCGTTCAGAGTTGCCAAGATGCAGCACGTGGTATCGATGCAGTAACGATACAGGGGAGGCCCGCCCAGTGCACGTGCGCGCATCGCATCCTCATAGCCACGCTTCACTTCGCCGAGATAGCCGAGCGTCAAGGCACGCATGTCCCAGCAAATGGCTTGTAGCGGGTTAGCGGCTATCGCTCGATCGGCGAGTTCCAGTGCCTGTGCGTATTCACGAAAGACGAACGAATGGGCATGAGCGGCCAACGCCAGGGTGATAGGATTGAAGGGGGCCACTTCGACGGCGCGACTGGCGCATTCCCGAACCTGATCGTGAAAGGTGCCCGAGCGGCCGACCCGTCTCTCGCCAAAGCGGGTGACAAACACAAACAGCTGCCACGCCAGATACGTGCTACGCGGGTCGAGCTCATATGCTTCGGCGAGCATGCGCTCCGCCGAATCCAGGTCCGTATCGCGCATGCGGAATACCTGTCGCAGCGCTGTCAATGCAAGCCGAGACGCCCGGTGTCGGGGCTCGTCGCGGATGGACTTAGGATCGAGAACGAATTCGAGGATCGAAAACACGATCTGATTGACGAACGACATCAGCTTCAGGCTCGCCGGGCCAGTCAGGTCGGCCGGCTCGAGAAAATCCGTATGCGACCACAAGAGCCGGCTGTCACCGGGCGCAATTAATGCAAATGTCAGGCCCACTCTGTCGCCCACCACCGTTGCCCTGGTTTGCAACAGCCAGTCTGGTAGCGCAGTGTCAGGCGCTTGGGTCAGCGGTCCCTGCGCTTGAAAATCCACGACGTCGACCACTTCGAAATTCAGGATCGATCGAACCACCAGATCCAGGACAAGGTCGCTGACGGCCCTGTTAGCGGAGCCCTCCGTCCACCTGGCATCGCGAACCAGGCCCAAGCATAGCCGCGACGAATTCAGAAGTGAGGCGCTTCGCTGTCCGGACAACTGATCTGCCGCGGCAACAGGAAAGACGTTTGCTGGCACTGTGCGAGGCCGGGGCCATTGGCTTCTTTGCTCACGAAGCCAATCCTCGAACTCTGGATCGCGAATATCGAGGCCCTCAAGCAGATCACGCGTGGCAGAGCCTTCGGGTGGATCGTTCAAATCGATGCCGATCGAAGCGACGTCGAGTCGAACCACATCACGATCGGTCGAGATTAGATCAATGCCGGCGCTGCGGAGCGACTTCCGAACCTCGGACAGCTCCTGCCGCAAGCTTGCTGCACCCTGCTCCTCGCCGCGAGTGCTCCAGAGCTTGCTTTGCAGCCATTTTCGGCTCCGCGTACCGTTGGGTGCCAGGGCGAGCATGGCCAAGAGCGCCTTAGACCGTCTGCCATGCGGCGTGACGTCCGCGCCATCCGCGCTCTCAATCGCGAATGGCCCAATCAATCTAAGGAAAGGACGGCAATCCGAGTACACTAGCGGCCCCTCGCGTCCCCGCACCCTAATATAGCATCTGCTAATATAAGTCTATCTGTAATTCTCGGCTTCCGTGAGGTCAAACCTACACGTGGCAAAGGATTCGAGACGGGATTTCTGCTGTGACGGAAGGACTCGGTAGCGACATCAAGCGGTCGTTCGATGTAAGCGGTCCCATTGTCGGCTTGGGGTCATGAGCGTGACTTCGGCCGCTGGCCAACGAAACTTCCGCCAAAGGGTCATCTTCCGCCGTGCCACACGGACACCAAGTGTCGGATTTGCCCACCGGCCCACGACCGCAAGGTCAAAGCGCTACAGCGTCCTTTGCACGTCCAAAGGACGCGCGGCACTGCTGAGCAACCGCTTTGTCCCGCGAACTGTCCGCTTTGAACGCTTGAAGGGGCACTGTGGCTGTGCGATAGGCACTCCACAAAGCAGAGAACCTTGCGGAGAGCGCTGACATGGCGGGTGAACGGGGCCTTATGGCCGGCAAGCGCGGCCTTATCCTTGGCATCGCCAACAATCGCTCGATCGCTTACGGCATCGCCAAGGCCTGTGTCGATCACGGCGCCGAGATCGCGCTGACCTATCAGGGCGAGGCGTTCAAGAAACGTGTCGAGCCGCTCGCGGCGGAACTGGGCGCGCATGTCGCGGGCCATTGCGATGTGACCGACCCGGCCAGCCTCGATGCGGTGTTCGCCGATATCGCCAGCCATTGGGGCAAGCTCGATTTCCTCGTCCACGCTATCGCCTTTTCCGACAAGGACGAGCTGACCGGCCGCTATGTCGAGACGACGCGCGATAATTTCCTGCGCACCATGGATATTTCGGTCTATTCCTTCACGACCATTGCCAAACGTGCCGAGGCGCTGATGACCGACGGCGGCTCGCTGCTGACGCTGACCTATTACGGCGCGGAAAAGGTGATGCCGCACTACAACGTCATGGGTGTCGCCAAGGCGGCACTCGAAGCCAGCGTGCGCTATCTGGCCGTCGATCTCGGCGCCAAGAAGATCCGTGTCAACGCGATCTCCGCCGGCCCGATCAAGACGCTTGCCGCATCCGGCATCGGCGATTTCCGCTATATCCTGAAATGGAACGAATACAATTCGCCGTTGAAGCAGACGGTCACGCAGGAGGAGGTTGGCGATTCCGGCGTCTATTTCCTGTCCGACCTTTCGCGTGGCGTCACCGGCGAGATCCATCATGTCGATTCCGGCTATCATGTCGTCGGTATGAAGGCGGTCGACGCGCCGGATATTTCGACGGTCAAGGACTGACGCCACCGCCTGACCTCTTCCGGAAGACCCGATGTACCCGCTCGTCTATATCGTGCGCCACGGCCAGACGGCGTGGAACGCCGAGGCCCGGCTGCAGGGGCAGGCCGATACCGACCTCGACGAGCTTGGCCGCGAGCAGGCTAGCCGCAACGGGCGCAGGCTGGCCGAACTCATCGACAAGCCCGAGGATTTCGACTTTGTCGCCAGCCCGATGCGGCGCACGCGCGAGACGATGGAGCGCCTGCGCGCGGCGATGAAGCTCGATCCGCACGCCTATCGTACCGAGCCGCTGCTCGTGGAATTGAGCTTTGGCGACTGGCAGGGTTTCACCTTTGCCGAACTCGAGGCGAACAATCCTGGTTCGACCAGGCGCCGCCGGCTCGATAAATGGAATTTCCAGCCGCCCGGCGAAGGCGCCGAAAGCTATCAGATGCTGCTCGAACGGGTGAAGCCGTGGTTCGACGCGCTCGATCGCCAGACGGTCTGCGTGACCCATGGTGGCGTCATGCGCGTAATGTTCCGCTTGGTACTGGGGATGTCCGAACAAGATGCGGTCAGCATGGACGTGCCGCAGGACCGCGTGCTCAGACTGGAGGGCCGGCGCCTGGAGTGGCTTTGAGACCGATGACGCAGCATATGTTGAGATCAGGTCGGGCCGGCATCAGCTGAGTGTCGACGCGTCCTACTCGGTCGATCCGGTGTCCGGTAGTTCCATATCGGTGACGACATTCTCGCCATTCGTCACGTCATAGGCGAGGACGATGTCCATGCCTGGCTTCAGCGCATCGAGGTCGGTTTCGGCGTTCAGCTTGTAGGACTTGCCGTCGTCCAGCGTCAGCATCAGCGCATCCTTGTCGACCTTCTTGATCAGGCCTTCGGTCTGGCCGGCGAAGGCCGCGGTGGAAATCAACAGCGTGGCGGCAACAGCGCCAATCAGGATACGCATCATCGTCCTCTTTAATCATCGCCGGTACAGCGGCTCGGTCCAACGGAACGGAACTGAGCAGAAACCAATCGAATGTGTCAAAACTAAATCCGCCGGATCACAGTTTGACCACTGTGGAAAACGCCAATAGAAGGCAGGCGACAGCGCCGCGCGTCCTCCTGGACGCGCAAAGGACGCTGTAGCACTTTTGATTTTGTGCATGATCCTTTCCGAAAATCGCTCCGATTTTCGGGGTTATGCGCAAGGCCGGCTCCGACGCCGGCAGGGCTGGTTCCATGTCGCACAACACGTTCGGCCATCTTTTCCGCGTCACCACCTGGGGCGAAAGCCACGGGCCAGCGTTGGGCTGCGTCGTCGACGGCTGTCCGCCAGGCATCCGCTTCACTCGCGACGAGATCCAGGCCGAACTCGACAAGCGCCGCCCCGGCCAGTCACGTTTTGTGACGCAACGTCGCGAACCGGATGAGGTGAAGGTCCTGTCCGGCTTCATCCTCGATGAGGACGGTGAGACGATGATCACCACCGGCACGCCGGTGTCGATGCTGATCGAGAATGTCGACCAGCGCTCGAAGGATTATGGCGACATCGCCCGCCAGTTCCGGCCGGGCCATGCCGATTACACTTACGAGGTCAAATACGGCCTGCGCGATTACCGCGGCGGCGGCCGCTCCTCGGCACGTGAGACGGCAGCGCGGGTGGCGGCCGGAGCGCTTGCCCGCAGGGTCGTGCCCGGCATGGTGGTGCGTGGCGCGCTGGTGTCGATGGGCGATAAATCGATCGATCGCGCCAATTGGAACTGGAATTTCGTCGGCGACGCCGAAAACCCGTTCTTCACGCCGGATCCGGCGTCCGTCGCCGTCTTCACCAAATATCTGGACGGCATCCGCAAGGCGGGCTCCTCGGTCGGTGCGGTCATCGAGATCGTCGCCGACGGCGTTCCGGCGGGGCTTGGCGCGCCGATCTATGCCAAGCTCGACCAGGACATCGCCGCCGGCCTGATGTCGATCAACGCCGTCAAGGGTGTCGAGATCGGCAACGGTTTCGAGGCCGCCCGCATCACCGGCGAGGAGAATGCCGATGAGATGCGCATGGGCAATGACGGCAAGCCGGTCTTCCTGTCCAACAATGCCGGCGGCATCCTCGGCGGCATCTCGACCGGCCAGGCGATCGTCGCGCGTTTCGCCGTCAAGCCGACCTCGTCGATCCTGACGCCGCGAAAGTCGATCGACAAGGACGGTAACGACGTCGAGATCATGACCAAGGGCCGGCACGATCCATGCGTCGGCATCCGCGCCGTACCGATCGGCGAGGCGATGGTTGCCTGCGTCATTGCCGATCATTATCTGCGTCATCGGGGACAAACGGGAAGGGAGTAGGGAGTAGAGTAGGGGAGTAGGTTACGCAGCTCCCACGACAGCATTTTTCCTTTTCTCTACTCCCGTACTGCCCTACTCCCCTATTCCCTGCGAGCGAAGCGAGCACTTATGCCTTACGACCAGAAGAAGATCGTCGAAGCCCTGCGCGCCTTCGAGCGCGGCGAGATCGTCGTCGTTATGGACGATGACGGCCGCGAGAACGAGGGCGACCTGATCGTAGCGGCCGTTCATTGCACGCCGGAAAAGATGGCGTTCATCGTTCGCAACACGTCGGGCATCGTCTGCACGCCGATGCCGCGCGAGGAAGCCAAGCGGCTCAACCTGTCGCCGATGGTCGCCGACAATGATTCGGCCCACACCACCGCCTTTACCGTCAGCGTCGATTTCAAGCACGGCACCACGACGGGCATTTCAGCGGACGACCGCACGCTGACGGTGCGCAATCTCGCCAACGGCAATGTCGGCGCCTCCGATTTCGTCCGGCCCGGCCACATCTTTCCGCTGATCGCACGCGAAGGCGGCGTGCTGATGCGTTCAGGCCATACCGAGGCCGCTGTCGACCTCTGCAAGCTCGCCGGCCTGCCGCCGGTCGGCGTCATTTCCGAGCTGGTCAACGATGACGGCACCGTCATGCGTGGCCCGCAGGTGCAGGCCTTCGCCGGAAAGCACGGGTTGAAGCAGATCTCGGTTGCCGACCTCATCGCCTACCGGCAGCGCAAGGAAACGCTGGTCGAGCGTGTCGCCTGTTCCGACATCGAGACGGCAGGCGGCAAGGCACTGGTCTTCACCTACACGCTGCCCTGGGATTCGATGCATCATGTAGCGATCGTCTTCGGCGACATCCGCGACGGCGAGGAGGTGCCGGTGCGCCTTCATTCCGAGGACGTGGTCAGCGACGTGTTCGGCACCAGCCACAAACTGGACGCCATCATGAAGACGATGGGCGAGCGTAAGCGCGGCGTCATCGTCTATCTGCGCGAAGGCTCGGTCGGCGTCGCCCATCAGGAGCGCAAGCGCCCGGCTGCCGGCGACCGCGAGGATCACGAAGAGGCTCGCCGCCGCGAAAACGAATGGCGCGAGATCGGCCTCGGCGCGCAAATCCTCAAGGATCTCGGCATTTCCTCGATCAATCTGATCGCCTCGCGCGAGCGCCATTATGTCGGCCTCGAAGGTTTTGGCATCCACATCGCCAAGACCGAGATTCTTTAGGCCATTCTCACGGTGCTGGTATGCGTCCGGCCCCGGCTCGGGGCCGGCCGCACCGGCAACTATTCCGCAGCGACCGCGGCTGCGTCGCATGCCGCCATGTCGCAGTTCGGCGCGGCAAGGCTGCGCTGGCCGGCGAGCACGATGGCCAAAGCGATTGTGCCCGATGCCACCGAGACCCAGAACCCGTTCTGCGCGCCGAAAGCGTCCACCACCCAGCCGGCGGCGAAGGAGCCGAGCGCCATGCCGATGCCGATGCCGGTCATCACCCAGGTCACGCCCTCGGTCAGCACCGCCTCCGGCACGCGCCGCTCGATCAGGCCGAATGCCGTGATGAAGGTCGGCGAGATTGCCACGCCGCTAACGAAGACGGCCAGTGCCAGCAGCGGCACGGTGTCGGCGACGAGCAGCGGCAGCGTGGTGAGCGCAATGATGGCGATTGCGATGGCAAGCTGAATCTGCAGCGGCACTTTCAGGTTCAGGGCGCCGATGACGATGCCGACGACGAACGATCCGAGCGCGTAGACGCCGATGACGAAGCTGGCGGCGCCCGGCTGGCCAAGCTCCTTGGTGATCGCCACGGTGCTCACCTCCGTGGTGGCGAAGGTCGCGCCGATGAAGATCAGGGCCAAGGTAATGATCTGGACCGGCCGCAGGCGGATTGCCGAGCCGCCCGAACCGTGTTCCACCGGTCGCGCTCGCGGTTCGGTCGAGCGCTGCAGGATGAAGGCCGTCGAACCGAAGGCCAGGAACAATGTGCTCGCGAGCACTCCCGCTTCCGGGAAAAGCGCGACACTCAGTCCGACCGACAGCGATGCGCCGGCGATGTAGACCAGTTCGTCCGCCGCCGACTCGAAGGCGAACGCCGTGTTCAACTCGGGGCGGTTGCGAAAAATCTCGGTCCAGCGTGCGCGCACCATTGCCGGGATGCTGGGCATCACGGCGGCGAGCAGCGCCGAGACGAATAGCGTCCATATCGGCCAATGCTGATTGGCCGCTGCAATCAGGATCGCGAAAGCGAGCGTGGAAATCATGGTGGTCGGCACCACAACCCGCGTCTGGCCGAGGCGGTCCACCAGTCGCGATACCTGCGGGGCGACGAAAGCGTTCGCCAGCGCATATGTCGCGGAAACGGCACCGGCCAGCCAGTATTCGCCATCGGTCTGCGACAGCATTGCGACGATCCCGATCGGAGCCATGGCCATCGGCAGCCGGGCAACGAACCCGGCCGCAGCAAAGCCCTTGGCGCCCGGCGCGCGAAAGATCTGGGAATAGGGATTTTGCATGGTCTGGCTCCTCGACAACGGCCGGTTCGGCGATTACATACGTAGCGTATGAGTTTAAATAGATCATACGCGGCGTATGTCAATTGGCATACGAGGCGTATGTTAATAGGGCCAGGGCAATGCACAGACCACGCAGGGAGATGATTGCCGAGACCCGCGCCAAACTGATTGCCGCGGCGCGCCAGGCCTTCGGCACGCTCGGCTATGCCGAAGCCTCGATGGATGACTTCACGGCATCGGCCGGGCTGACGCGCGGTGCGCTCTATCATCACTTCGGCGACAAGAAGGGCCTGCTCCAGGCGGTTATCGCCGAGATCGACGCCGAAATGGCAGCCCGGCTGAAGGTCGTTTCGGCCAAGCCGGACAATCTCTGGCAGGGCTTTGTCGACGAATGCACCGCCTATATCGAGATGGCGCTGGAGCCGGAGATCCAGCGTATCGTGCTTCGCGACGGGCCGGCGGTGCTCGGCGATCCATCGCAATGGCCAAGCCAGAGCACATGCATCCGCTCGATGACAGAGAGCCTGCAAAGACTGAGCGACGAGGGGACAATTCTCGCCGTCGATCCCGAAGCCGCGGCAAGGCTGGTCAGCGGCGCCTCGCTGCATGCGGCGCAGTGGATCGCAAATTCGAACGATCCCGAAGCGACGTCGAAGAAGGCAGTGAAGGCGTTCAAGGTTCTTCTGGAAGGGCTGCTCAATCGCACCGGCAGGCTGCATCAACCTGATCGACCGTCAGCGATGCAGCCCGAGGTTGACCGATCACCGGCCTGAGGTCATCTTTTCGCCAATCCCAGGCGGCTCGCGGTGGGCTCAGCCGACGCCGGTTGCCTAAACCCTGTTGAACATCGCGTCGCCAGCGCGCGAAAACATGGCCAAAGCGGTAAGGCGCGCCTATATCGGGGCATGGTCACGAGACTTTACACCCATCCGATTTTCCTCGAGCACATAACACCGCCCGGTCATCCGGAGCGGCCGGACCGTCTGCGCGCCATAGAGCGTGTGCTTGACGACGAGGCCTTCGCGGCGCTCGATCGCGTCCAGGCGCCTGAGGGCGACGAGGCAACCATTCTCTACGCGCATCCGCCCGAATTCGTCGAACGTGTCCGCGCAGCGATACCGGACACCGGCATCGCCCGTATCGACGCCGATACCACCGCCAGCCCGAAGAGCTGGCAGGCGGCCGTGACCGCGATCGGCGCTGCCAACGCCGCGGTCGACGACGTCTTCACCGGCCGTGCCGAGAACGTCTTCGTCGCCGCTCGGCCGCCCGGCCATCATGCCGAGAAGACCACCTCCATGGGTTTTTGCCTGTTCAACACCGCGGCGATCGCGGCACGCTACGCGCAGAAGAACCATGGCGCCGGCCGCGTCGCCGTCGTGGACTGGGATGTGCATCACGGCAACGGCACGCAGGACATCTTCTGGGACGATCCGTCGGTGCTCTATTGCTCGACACACCAGATGCCGCTTTACCCGGGAACCGGGGCCGCGAGCGAAACCGGCGCCGGCAACATCGTCAACGCGCCGCTGGCGCCGCAGAGCGGCAGCGATGTTTTCCGTGACGCCTTTCTGTCACGCATCCTGCCGGCGCTCGACAATTTTGCGCCCGATCTCATCATCATCTCCGCCGGCTTCGACGCCCACCACCGCGATCCGCTGGCCGAGATCAACCTGACCGAGGATGATTTCGACTGGGCGACCGGCCAGTTGCTCGAACGAGCCGGGCGCCATAGCCGCAACCGGCTCGTCAGCGTTCTCGAGGGCGGCTACGATCTGCAGGGATTGGCATTTTCGGTCGCCGCCCATATCGGGCGGCTGATGAAGGGATAAATGATGGCTGGTGAGACCAACGAGGACGTCAAGGCGATGAGCTTCGAGCAGGCGCTCGAGGCGCTGGAACGGATCGTCGACGATCTGGAGCGCGGCGACGTGCCGCTCGACCAGTCGATCCGCATTTACGAGCGCGGCGAGGCGCTGAAGGCGCATTGCGACCGGCTGCTGAAAGCGGCCGAGGACAAGGTCGAGAAAATCAGGCTGTCGCGTGACGGCAAGCCGGTGGGGACAGAGCCGCTGGATGCGGACTGAGGCGCGGCCTCGAACGACGATTGTGCTTACCGGCTTTGGACATCATCACGATTGAGGGTAAAACTCATCCCGTTTGAAACGGCTCCAGGACGAGAGGAGATTGCGAACGATGTGCAGAAACATCAAAACCCTGTTCAATTTCGATCCGCCGGCAACCAATGACGAGGTCCGCGATGCCGCACTTCAGTTTGTCCGCAAGCTGAGCGGAACGACACGGCCGTCGAAACAGAACCAGCATGCGTTCGACCATGCCGTCGAGGCCATTGCCGCCTCGGCGCGTGAATTGCTCGACAGCCTCGAGACGACGCAGCATCCGCGCAATCGCGAAGAGGTGGCGGCCAAGGCGAAGGCCAAATCTGCACTTCGCTTCGCCTGAGGGGACCGCGTGAGCTTCTTTCCCGGAAACGATCCGCAGATGGGCGATGCCTTCGCCAGCGATCAGATCGAACTGATGGTCATTCCGAATGCCAAGGACATCGGCGGATTTCAGGTTCGCCGCGCCTTGCCGACGGCCAGGCGCCGGCTGGTCGGACCCTTCATCTTCTTCGACCGCATGGGTCCAGCCGTTCTGCGGGCCGGCCAGGCGCTCGACGTGCGCCCGCATCCGCATATCGGCCTGTCGACGGTGACTTACCTGTTCGACGGCAAGATCAGGCACCGCGATTCGCTCGGCACCGAGATGGTGATCCAGCCCGGCGACGTGAATTTGATGACCGCCGGCCGCGGCATCGTCCATTCGGAGCGCACGCCGGAAGAACTGCGCGGCTTGCCGATGTCGGTTTCCGGCCTGCAGACATGGCTGGCGCTGCCGGACGGCAAGGAAGAGGTCGCGCCGGTCTTCGAAAACACCGCGGCCCTGCGCCTGCCCGAAATCGATGCAGAGGGTGTCAGCGGCCGTATCGTCATCGGTGCATTGTCCGGACTGCGCTCCCCGGTCGCCACCGCTTCGGACACGCTATATGCCGACCTCAGGCTGGCGCCGGGTGCCAGCGTGAAGATCCCGGCCGAAGCCGAGGAACGCGCCATCTATACGCTGGAAGGCGAGGTTTCGATATCCGGTGACCGCTTCCCGGCCGAGCGGCTGCTGGTTTTCCGGCCCGGCGATGAGATCGTTGTTTCATCGGATCGCGGCGCCCACTTCATGCTGTTTGGCGGCGCTTCCCTCGGTTCGAAACGTTATATCTGGTGGAATTTCGTATCGTCCTCAAAGGAACGCATCGAGCAGGCGAAAGAAGAATGGAAGACGGGCCGCTTCGATATCGTTCCTGGAGACGAGCAAGAGTTCATCCCGCTGCCCGAAAGCTGATGCGCGTTACCGCCACATTTACATTCGCCGGCCAGCGGCATATTTCACGATGAACAGAAAATCTGACCAGGCTCGCAAACAGTGAACGCAAAGCCCGATACGCCGCTTCTCGACAAGGTCCGCGTCCCAGCCGATTTGCGCACGCTTGCCGAAGCCGACCTGCCGCAGCTGGCGTCAGAGCTTCGCGCCGAACTGATCGACGTCGTTTCCCACACCGGGGGCCATCTCGGCGCCGGCCTTGGCGTCGTTGAACTGACTGTCGCGCTGCACTACGTCTTCAACACGCCGGACGACCGGCTGATCTGGGACGTCGGCCACCAGGCCTATCCGCACAAGATCCTGACCGGCCGCCGCGACCGCATCCGCACGCTGCGGCAGGAGGGCGGCCTGTCCGGCTTCACGCGTCGCGTCGAGAGCGAATACGATCCGTTTGGCGCAGCCCACTCCTCAACCTCGATTTCAGCCGGCCTCGGCATGGCGATGGCGCGCGATCTGTCCGATGGCCGCAACAATGTCATTGCCGTCATCGGCGACGGCGCCATGTCGGCCGGTATGGCCTACGAGGCGATGAACAATGCCGGCGCACTCGATGCCCGGCTGATCGTCATCTTGAACGACAACGACATGTCGATCGCTCCGCCGACCGGTGCGATGAGCGCCTATCTGGCGCGGCTCGCCTCAGGCAAGACCTATCTTGGGTTGCGCGATTTCGGCAAGAAGCTGACGTCCTATCTCGGCGAGCGCGCGGATCGCGCCATCAAGCGCGCGGTCGAGCACGCGCGCGGTTACGTCACCGGCGGCACGCTGTTCGAGGAGATGGGTTTCTACCACATCGGTCCGATCGACGGTCACAACCTCGAGCACCTGATCCCGGTGCTGAAGAACGTCCGCGACAATGCCGACGGCCCGGTGCTGATCCATGTCGTGACCCAGAAGGGCAAGGGCTACGCTCCGGCCGAGGCGGCGGCCGACAAATATCATGGCGTCAACAAATTCGACGTCATCACCGGCGCCCAGGCCAAGGCGCCCGCCAATGCGCCGAGCTATACGAAGGTGTTTGCCGAAAGCCTGATCCAGGAGGCCCGAGAGGACGACCGCATCGTCGCCATCACCGCCGCCATGCCGAACGGAACCGGGCTTGACCTGTTCGGCGAAGCGTTTCCGGCGAGGACCTTCGATGTCGGCATTGCCGAGCAGCATGCGGTGACCTTCGCCGCCGGCCTTGCCACGGAAGGCTTCAAGCCTTTCGCGGCGATCTACTCGACCTTTCTCCAGCGCGCCTACGACCAGGTCGTTCACGACGTGGCGATCCAGAAATTGCCGGTGCGCTTTCCGATCGACCGCGCCGGCTTCGTCGGCGCCGATGGTGCCACCCATTGCGGCGCGTTCGACACGACGTTCCTGGCGACGCTGCCCGGTTTCGTCGTCATGGCCGCGGCCGATGAGGCCGAGCTGCGCCACATGGTACGCACCGCTGCAAGCTTCGATGACGGCCCGATCGCCTTCCGCTACCCGCGCGGCAACGGCGTTGGCGTCGAGATGCCGCAACGCGGCTCGGTATTGGAGATCGGCAAGGGCCGGATCGTCAGGGAAGGCACCAAGGTTGCGCTGCTTTCCTTCGGCACCAGGCTGCAGGATTGCCTTGCCGCGGCCGAGGAGCTTGGCGCGGCCGGGCTTTCGACCACGGTCGCCGATGCCCGTTTTGCCAAGCCGCTCGACGAGGACCTGATCCGGCGGCTGGCCCGTTCGCACGAGATACTGGTCACGGTGGAAGAGGGCGCGGTCGGCGGCTTCGCCAGCCATGTGCTGCAGTTCCTGGCCCATGAAGGGCTGCTGGAGAGCGGCTTGAAGGTGCGCCCACTCGTGCTGCCCGACGCCTTCGTCGACCATGCCAAGCCGGAAAAAATGTATGCCGATGCCGGGCTGGACAGCGCCGGCATCGTGCGCACTGTGTTCGTGGCGTTGGGGCATACCGCGCAGGCCCAGCGCGCCTAGTTTTAGACGCATTTCCCGCGACGCCGAAGCGATTCAACTTGGCTGCAAAATGCCGGTCTGAATCAAAATCTCAACTGCTTGAATCAAATTGCCGGCGAACAGTCGTAACATGCTGTTTACGCTGCTGTTTCCGGCCGCGCACGCAGGTGTCCGGCGACAGCAGCGACGGTCTGGCGCCGCCCGTCGAACGGCGGGTTTCGCGGACGATATTCTAAAGCATGATCCCGAAGAGACTCTAGAACTAGAACCACATATCCCGCACGCAGCGACCATCTCTCGGCAAATCCTCGAATGTATCGAGACCATCGAAATGGTCGATCGGGAGATCGGCGACGGCCTCGGGCGGCGCAAGCCTCACATTGACGGCGATGCGGTAGCGCCCAGCCGCATCGGGATGCAAACCGTGCCAGGCCAGGACGCAAGCGCACGTTGGACAGAAGAGAATCTCAAGTGAAGGATGAGCCTTTCCGACGCGCCGATAGGCGCTTACGGGCCCGGCAAGGCGGATGCGTTCGTCGACAAAATCGTAAGCCCAGAGCGTGCCGTAGCGACGGCAAAGTGTGCAGTTGCAGGCAGTTACCGAACCGGGATCGCCCTCCAGGGTCCAGCGGGCGGCACCGCAGTGGCAGGTTCCCGTCAGCATTTCCTCCTCCGCGTTTCGACCGCAAAACGGCATCTCGTTCTTAGCATTGCGTCGCGCCTGGCGCGAGGTTCGACTGGTAGCGGAGCGGCTTGATGCGTTCACCGCTTTTCCACCCATGCCTTGTCTCATCGCCAATATCCTTGCCATCATCGTTGGCATTCGCCATGAAGGCCGATGACTTTCCTTCCGCCAGCCAGCATACGCCAGAGGCTCGACGAATTGCTCGTCCAGCGCGGCCTGTTTGCCAGCCGCTCGCGTGCCCGCGATGCGGTGGCGCGCGGCACCGTGACGGTCGATGGCATCGTCGCCCGCAAGCCAAGCCAGGCCGTTCTGCCTGAGTGCAACATCGTCGTTGACGATCCGGCGCAAGGTTACGTGTCGCGCGCCGCACTGAAGCTGAAGGCTGGTCTCGACCATTTCGGCCTCGACCCCACCGGCAGCGAAGCCCTCGATGTCGGCGCCTCGACCGGCGGCTTCACGCAGGTGCTGCTCGAACGCGGCGCGGCGCATGTCACGGCGATCGATGTCGGGCACGGCCAGATGCACTCCGACCTTGCCGGCGATCCGCGCGTGACGGTAATTGAAGGCCTGAATGCGCGCGAACTGTCGGCAGCCGATCTCGGCGGCCGTGTGCCGGATTTCGTCGTCTCGGACGTCAGCTTCATCTCGCTGAAACTGGCGCTGCCGCCGGCGCTTGCCTTGGCCGGGAACGGCGCAAAGGCTGTATTTCTGGTCAAGCCGCAGTTCGAGGCCGGCCGCGAGGCGATCGGCAAGGGCGGCCTGCTGAAGGACCCCTATGATGCGGCGCGCATTGCCGGCCTGATGCAGGACTGGCTCGATGCCATTCCCGGCTGGCGCTCGCTGGGGTTGCATCTGTCGCCGATAGAGGGCGGCGACGGTAACCGCGAGTTCCTGCTCGGCGGCATCAAGGACGTCGAGACCCAGAAGCGATGAGCACCCGTTTCACGATCGCAAGGTTGGGCTCGCAGGGCGACGGCATCGCCGAGACGGAAACCGGTGAGGTTTTCATTCCGTTCGCGCTGCCGGGAGAGGTCGTCACCGCCGCGCGGGAGAAAGATCGCGCCACCTTGATGTCGGTCCTTGAGGCTTCGCCGTTGCGGGTCGATCCGCCGTGCCGGCATTTCGGCGCATGCGGCGGCTGCGCCGTCCAGCATCTCGAGACTGAAGCCTACCACCGGTGGAAGCGCGAAAAGGTCGTGCATGCGCTGAAGAGCAAGGGCATCGCTTGCGATGTCGGCGCGCCGGTGCCGTGCGCGCCGCACACGCGCCGCCGCGTCGTCTTCACCGCCCGGCGGAGCGAGGCGGGAATGCAGTTCGGTTTCGTTCGCGCGCTGTCATCCGAGATCATTTCGATCGAGGAATGCCCCATCTCGCTGCCGCAGATCGTCGCTGCGCTCGACCGTTTGAGGATGCTTGCCGGACTGATCTGCGCCACGACCAAATCGTTCCACATGGCGGTGACGGTGACCGGTTCCGGCCTCGATGTCGCGGTTCACGATTCCGGCAAGCTCGGCGAGAACCAGCGCCGCGTCGCGTCCAACTTCGTCGTGGCCGAGGGGCTAGCCAGGCTGTCGATCGACGGCGAGATCATTATCGAACCAAAGAAACCGGTCGTCCTGTTTGATGGCGTCGCCGTCGCAGTGCCTCCGGGCGCTTTCCTGCAGGTAACCGAGGCTGCCGAACAGGCGATGGCCAACATTGTCGGCCAGCATTTCGCGCGCGCCAAAAAGGTCGCCGATCTCTTCGCCGGCTGCGGCAGCTTCGCGCTGCGCCTGGCCGCAAGATCGGAGGTTCACGCGGTGGAAGGCGATGCGGCAGCACTCGCGGCGCTCGACCGGGCATTCCGTTTCGCCAGCGGCCTGAAGCGGGTGACCGGCGAACGTCGCGACCTGTTCCGGAGGCCGCTCACATTCAAGGAGTTGAATGCCTTTGACGGCGTAGTCTTCGACCCGCCCCGCGCCGGCGCCGAGGACCAGTCGAAGCAGATCGCGCGCTCCGACGTGCCGCTCGTCGCCGCGGTGTCCTGCAATCCGGCAACGCTGGCGCGAGATCTTCGCATCCTCCTCGATGGCGGCTACGCCTTGAAGAGCGTAACCCCGATCGACCAGTTCCTGTGGTCGCCACATGTCGAGGCAGTGGCATTGCTGGAGAAGCCCAAGAGAAGGCGCTAGCAGCATTTATCGGGCGTGAAATGCGCACTAGAAAAGCGCATTTGAGCGTACGCCGGTCAAATATTCTAGGAAATTTATAATGAGCCAAACCGAACTGGCGGGCCTGAGCGGCATCGCCCGCAACACGTTTGCCGCTAAGACCGGAGCGCGCAAGGTCGACGCCGCATTGAGCCCCATCATTCGTATTCTGGCGACGGCCGGCGAGATGACCGGCGATCAAGTGCGTGCAGCGATCTGGTTCAAACATCAGCCGATCCCGGCTGGGTGGGAAAGACCGCCTATGATCTGGTTTGCGAAGGCAAGACGGATAATCTCGCTTACCTGAAGGCCGCTCGTTCCGGTATCTATGCCTGAACGGCGCGCCTTCATGCCAGGCTGGGTGGCCATAAACTGCTATGCTTCTTGCACGCCGTCATATCCAGCCGCCTGCGCTGCCGTGACGAACTTACGATCAAAAGTCGCGAAGCCAACGCAGTGAGCAGATTTGCCCAGATGCAGCGCATCAGCGAAATCCAATCCCCTTTCCGAGAGGTCGAGCGCGGACGACACGACCGTCCCGTCTTCCACCTCTACCGTAGGGAGCCCGCTAAACGCCCGTAGCGTGCGGGCGATTTCGAGCGGTGCCAAACCGTAGGCGCTGCGCAACACCCACTCGACCTCCAGCATTACCGTGACGGCGACAAAGACTGGCTGGCTATCGATCAACGCGCGGGCGCGGGAAGACCGAGTCGGGTGATCGTCCGTCAGGTAGCGGACGATCAGGTTGGTATCAATCGCGAGCATGGCGCCGCCGCGCTTCGGCGAGCACGCCCGCGTCCATTTCTTCCAACGTCTTCGGCCTGCCGCTATAGCGCAGCGATCCAAACACGTCCTCTGGCCGCGTCTCGGCGAAGACTGGCGCAGGCTTCAGTAGCACGCCCTCCGGGGTATCTTCGACCAGAAGCCGTGTGCCGGCGTCCCATTCTCTCCGTTTCCGGATCGAACTGGGCAGGATGACCTGTCCCTTGGTCGAGACGGTGGTCACGAGCTTTTCCGCGGCAGCCATGATGGCGCTCCTCTGGATGTAAGACGAACGTAAGATAAGTGAAAATCGACAGGACGGACAGGGTGTTCGAAGCCGGCCGCATCAAACCCTGGTGCCGCCGACCGTCATCTGGTTCATCCTGAGATGCGGCTGGCCGACGCCGACCGGCACGCCCTGTCCGGCCTTTCCGCACATGCCGATGCCGGTGTCGAGCTTCATGTCGTTGCCGATCATCGCCACACGATGCATGGCATCCGGCCCGTTGCCGATCAGCATGGCGCCCTTGATCGGCTGCGTTACCTTGCCGTTCTCGATCATGTAGGCCTCGGTGCAGCCGAACACGAACTTGCCCGAAGTGATGTCGACCTGGCCGCCGCCGAACGACACGGCATAGATGCCATTCTTGACCGAGGCAATGATTTCCTCCGGCTCCATGTCGCCTGCGGTCATGTAGGTATTGGTCATGCGCGGCATCGGCTCGTGTGCGTAACCTTGGCGCCGCCCGTTGCCGGTGGCTTTCATGCCCATCAGACGCGCGTTCTGGCGGTCCTGCATGTAACCGACCAGCTTGCCATCATCGATCAACACGTTGTGGGCAGAAGGCGTGCCTTCATCGTCGACGGTCAGCGAACCACGCCGTTCGGGAATGGTGCCGTCGTCGACGACGGTGACGCCTTTCGCCGCCACCTGCTGGCCAAGCAGGCCGGCGAAGGCAGATGTCTTCTTGCGGTTGAAATCGCCTTCCAGCCCGTGGCCGACGGCCTCGTGCAGCATGACGCCCGGCCAGCCGCTCGACAGCACGATGTCGAAAGTGCCGGCAGGCGCGGGAACCGCTTCGAGATTGACCAGTGCTTGCCGCAGCGCCTCCTTGGCCGCATGCTTCCAGCTGTCCTCGATCAGGAATTCGCCAAAATCCTTGCGCCCGCCCATGCCGTAGGAGCCGCTCTCCTGGCGGTCACCGTCGCCGACCACCACCGACACGTTGATCCTGACCAGCGGGCGGATGTCGCGCACCATCTGGCCGTCGGCGCGCACGATCTCGACATGCTGCCAGGAGGCGGCGAGCGACGCCGTCACCTGCCGGACGCGCGGGTCCTCCGACCGCAGCCACGCGTCGATTTCCTGAAGCAGCTTGGCCTTGGTCTCGAAGGAAGGCGAGGGGATAGGGTTTCCGTCACCGTAGAGATGGCGGTTGGTGCGGGCGGGAGCCGCAGCAAGCGTGCCGGAATAGCCGCTCTTGACCGTCGAAACCGCATCGGCGGCGCGCAGCAGCGAGGCTTCGGAGAGATCACTGGAATGGGCGTAGCCGCTGGCCTCGCCGGCGACTGCGCGCAGGCCGAAACCCTGGTCGGTGTTGAAATTGGCGGTCTTCAGCTTGCCATTGTCGAACATCAGCGCTTCGCTTTCGCTGTATTCGAGAAACAGTTCACCGTCGTCGGCGCCGTTTATAGTCTCGGCGACGATCTGCTTGATGCGATCGTCGGAAATGTCGAATTGGCCGATCAGGCTGTTCATGGCGCTGGCCTCTTGAGAAGTGATTTTACGGCATGTAGGCGCCTGGGCGCCGTTCGGCAACTTCACGGTGGAACACCACGACCTAAGTCAAGCGGCGTGCCATCATGATTTCGTCGATCTCCCTGCCGTCATGAAGAAAGCCGGCCGGTATGCAGCCTATTTCGTGAAAACCTTCTCGTTGATAGAATCGTATGGCCGCTGGATTTTCAGCACTTACAGCCAGCTCGACCTGCCTTATGCCCAATGCTCGGGCGTGATCGAGCAGCAGATTGAGCATCTTGACGGCGTATCCGCCGCCACGCTCGCTGCCGCGCAAATAGACCATGACGATCGTCGCGCGGTGCATCATCTTGCTGGCCGGCTGGCGCATCAGGCCCATTATGCCGACAGACTCCCCGCTCCGAAAGCTGACGACGACCAGGTTGTTCGTCAGGCGCCGCCGCCATTCCTCGTCGGGAAGTTGCTCCCATTCCGCTGCGCTGCTGGCGAAGGCTTCGGGCGCAGCGCGCAAAGCCTCCAGGCGAATTCGCTTGAATATCTCGAAGTCGTCCGCATCGAGCAGTTTCAGCGTCAAACGTGCAGCCTCAAGGCAGGGCGGCAAAGCCGTCGGCGAAACCCTTGAGGTCGACGGGAATGCCGATACCCTCTTCCGGCGTCTGGAAGACGATGAAGGTGGCGGACGTACCGGTCTTCAGCGTGTCGAGCAGCGGCTTTTCCAGGATGACCTCGGCGTAGCAGCCGTCCTGGAAACAGCGCACGAAATAGGCGCGGCCGATATCCTTGCCGTCGACATTGAGGCCGAGCCCGTTGGGCAACAGCACACCGAGCGGCGCCAGCACGCGAAGGATTTCGGCCTTATTGTCGGCTGTACGCAGCACGACCACGGAAAGACCCATTTCCGGGCGGTCCTCGGCGACGACGTTCTGCATCATCACGCATTGTTCGGACGTAGCACCGGCCGGCGTATCGCAGATGATCGACCACGCCCCATGCGTCGACTTCACGGTGCCGCTTGGCTGCGCGGCATTGGCCAAGCCGGCGCCGGGCAAGGCTATTGCGGCGGCAACAAGGATGACCTTCGCCAAGGTTCTCGAAAGCCAAGGGTTCATGACGGCTCCATTGCGAATCACGGCACTTTAAGCCGCACTAAACCCAAGTAAAGGACGAGACCCCGGCGATCTGCCCCGACACAGGCGACAATGCGCTTTTCCGTGCCAATTTCGCCCTAATTGCGACGGTTCCGCGCGCCGCGCGGCTCATTCTACTCGGATGCCGCTCTGGTGATTCGCGGCGAGCCGTCACCGCACGAAGCCAGCGCCGCGCTTGCGCGCAAAAATGCCGCACGGGTTCCGGCGCTCCTTCCTTGCGGAGGCAAATAGAGTATGGTTTGAACCAGCCTTGAATTGTCCGGGATTCCCGTCCCGGCATTGTTCGACATTCTTGCGGTCCGATCGCGAGGAACTGGGAGATGACGAGCGCGATGAGAAAATTCCTGGCAACCGCCAAAATCGTAGCTAGTGCCGCCGCCACGTTGTTTGCCGCTGCATCGGCTCGTGCAGCCCAGCCCCAACCTTGGGAAACCAGTTTTCAGCCTGCGGCGACCGACATTATGAGGCAGATCGAGTGGTTCGGGAACTACTCGTTCGCGTTCATAATTGTGATCACCGCCTTGGTGCTTTTCCTGATCGCCTACTGCATTTTGCGGTTCCGGGCGAGCGTTAACCCGACCCCGTCGCGCACCAGCCACAACACGCTGATCGAGGTCATCTGGACTGTCGGTCCCGTCGTCATCCTGCTCTGTCTCGCCATTCCCTCGTTCCAGCTGCTGACCGCGCAGTACACGCCGCCGGAAGAAGCCAAGCTGACCGTCAAGGCGACCGGCAATCAGTGGAACTGGGACTACGAATACCAGGTCGACAATACGCTTTCCTTCAATTCCGCGATCCTTCAGGATGCCGACAGGGCTGCTGCCGGCAAGGAAGATCGCGCCGCGTATCCGCGCCTGCTCGCCGTCGACAATGAGATGGTGGTTCCGGTCAACACCATGACCCGGGTGCTGGTGACGGCGACCGACGTCATTCACGCTTTTGCCATGCCGTCCTTCGGCATCAAGACCGATGCAGTGCCGGGCCGCATCAACGAGGTGTGGTTCAAGGCCGACAAGGAAGGCCTCTATTATGGCCAGTGTTCGGAACTCTGCGGCAAGGACCACGCCTTCATGCCGATCGCTATTCGCGTCGTCTCCGATGCGCAATACAAGACCTGGCTGGCGGCAGCCAAGACCGACCTTCCCGGCGCCAACAAGGCGCTGATGGCCGAGGTCGATGGCACGAACAAGGTAGCGGCCGCCGGCAACTGATGCCGCGACCAGAAAAGATTCAGGGAACGGAGCCGATCATGGCAGACGCTGCAGTTCACGACGACCACGACCACAAGCCATATCATGGCTGGGTCCGGTGGGTGTATTCGACCAACCACAAGGACATTGGCACGCTTTATCTGATCTTCGCGATCATGGCGGGCTGCATCGGTGGCGCCTTGTCGGTCGTCATGCGCATGGAATTGCAGGAGCCGGGCATCCAGATATTCACTGGCCTGGCGCAGATGGTCTACGGCATGAATGGTGACGCCGCCATCGACGGCGGCAAGAGCATGTACAATGCTTTCACCACCGCGCATGCGCTGATCATGATCTTCTTCATGGTGATGCCGGCGCTGATAGGCGGTTTTGCCAACTGGATGGTGCCGATCATGATCGGCGCGCCGGACATGGCCTTCCCGCGCATGAACAACGTCTCGTTCTGGCTGCTGCCGCCGGCTTTCATCCTGCTGATTATCTCGGCCTTCGTCCCGAGTGCGCCCGGCGCCTACGGCGTCGGCGGCGGCTGGACGCTTTATCCGCCACTATCGACATCGGGCCAGCCCGGACCGGCCATGGACCTGGCGATCCTTTCAATCCACATCGCCGGCGCCTCCTCGATTCTTGGTGCCATCAACTTCATCACCACCATCTTCAACATGCGCGCGCCCGGCATGACCATGCACAAGATGCCGCTGTTCGCCTGGTCGGTGTTGATCACCGCCTTCCTGCTGCTTTTGTCGCTTCCAGTGTTGGCCGGCGGCATCACCATGCTGTTGACCGACCGCAATTTCGGCACCACCTTCTTCGCCCCGGACGGCGGCGGCGATCCGATCCTGTTCCAGCACCTGTTCTGGTTCTTCGGCCATCCGGAGGTCTACATTCTGATCCTCCCGGGTTTCGGCATCATCAGCCACATCATCTCGACCTTTTCGAGGAAGCCGGTGTTCGGTTATCTAGGCATGGCCTATGCGATGGTTGCCATCGGCGCAGTGGGCTTCATCGTCTGGGCCCACCACATGTACACGACGGGCCTGTCACTCGACACACAGCGCTATTTCGTCTTTGCCACCATGGTCATCGCGGTGCCGACGGGTGTGAAGATATTCTCGTGGATCGCCACTATGTGGGGCGGGTCGATCTCGCTCAAGACGCCGATGCTGTGGGCGATCGGCTTCATCTTCCTGTTCACCGTTGGCGGCGTCACCGGCGTGCAGCTGGCCAATGCCGGCCTCGACCGCCCGCTGCACGACACCTATTTCGTGGTCGCGCACTTCCACTACGTGCTGTCGCTGGGCGCGGTCTTCGCCATCTTCGCCGGCTGGTATTACTGGTTCCCGAAAATGACCGGCTACATGTATTCGCCCGTGATCGCCAACACCCACTTTTGGGTCACTTTCGTCGGCGTCAACCTGGTCTTTTTCCCGCAGCACTTCCTCGGCCTTTCCGGTATGCCGCGTCGCTATATCGACTATCCGGATGCCTTCGCCGGCTGGAATATGGTGTCGTCCTACGGCTCGTACATCTCGGCTGTCGGCGTCGTCATTTTCCTGTTCGGCGTCTTCGAGGCGTTCCAGAAGAAGCGTGTCGCCGGCGCCAATCCTTGGGGCGAGGGTGCGACCACGCTGGAATGGCAGCTGCCTTCGCCGCCGCCGTTCCACCAGTGGGAACAGTTGCCGAAGATCAAGTAGGCGGTTGCCTCCTTTAATACGGAACCGCCGGCCGACCGGCGGTTTTGGCCAACGGAATGATGGACTTTAAGTACGCATGGCCCTTGCCGAAGACAGACTGATTGACGAGCCAGGCTTCCGCATGTCGGAAGCGACGGCGGGCGATTTCTTCGCCCTGCTGAAGCCGCGCGTCATGTCGCTGGTGGTGTTCACCGCGTTTGTCGGCATGGTCGCCGCTCCGGTGACCATCAATCCGCTGCTGGCGGTGATCGCGATCCTGGCTATTGCCATTGGTGCTGGCGCGTCCGGTGCGCTCAACATGTGGTACGACGCAGACATCGATGCGGTGATGACGCGCACCGCCGGCCGTCCCGTGCCGGCCGGCCGCATCCGGCCAGGCGAGGCATTGAGTTTCGGGCTGGTGCTGTCGGTTCTGTCGGTGATGACGCTCGGCGTGCTGGTCAACTGGTTGGCCGCATCGCTTCTGGCCTTCACCATCTTTTTCTATGCTGTCATCTATACGATGTGGCTGAAGCGCCGGACGCCGCAGAACATCGTCATCGGCGGTGCTGCCGGCGCCATTCCGCCGGTCATCGGCTGGGCGGCGGTAACCGGATCGGTCAGCCTCGAAAGCTTGGTGCTGTTCCTGATCATCTTCCTGTGGACGCCACCGCATTTCTGGGCGCTCGCGCTGTTCAAGTCGGAGGACTACGCCAGGGCAGGCATTCCGATGATGCCGAACGTCGCCGGCCATCCCGCGACCAGGCGCCAGATCTTTGCCTATGCGCTGGTCCTCGCGCCGGTTGGCGTGCTGCCATGGGTTCTTGGCTTCACCACGCCGGCCTATGGCATCGTTGCATTGCTGCTCGGCGCCGGCTTCGTCTGGTATGCGTGGAAGGTGCTGCAAATGGCCGATGACGACAGGGCGATGAAGCCGGCCAAGGCCTTGTTCGGCTATTCGCTGCTTTATCTCTTCGCCATCTTCGCCACCTACCTTGGCGATTGCGTCGTCGCGCGCGCGCTGACCGTCGGCGGAGCATGAGCATGGCCGAAAAGAAGCTTGAACTGGTTACGCTGACCGAACGTCAGCAGAAGGCGCGCCGCAATCGCTCGGCCGCAATCGGTTTCGCGCTGGCGGCGCTGGTCGTCATATTCTACGTCGCGACCATCGTGAAATTTGGCCACAGTTTCCCTGGCTCGATGTGAGCTGACGATGACCAGGCAAACAGTCACCGATCCTACGAAGAAGAATACGAACCGCGTCGTCGCTGCCGTCTGCATAGCGTTTTTCGGCGGCATGATCGGCATGGCCTACGCCGCGGTGCCGCTCTATGCGATGTTCTGCCAGGCGACAGGCTACGGCGGCACCGTCAAACGGGCGACCCAGCAATATGCCGATCGGGTGCTCGACCGCGACATCACCATCCGCTTCGATGCCAACACCGCCGGCGTTCCCTGGCAATTCCAGCCGGTCGACCGCTCGATCACCATCAAGATCGGCGAGACCGCCGAGGCGCATTTCAGCGCGACGAACAAATTCAGCCGGCCCATCACCGGACGCGCCACCTTCAATGTACAGCCTGAACTGGCCGGACCTTACTTCAACAAGGTCGAGTGTTTCTGCTTCACCGACACGACGCTGAAGCCGGGCGAGACGCTGGACATGCCGGTCGTGTTCTATGTCGATCCCGACATCGTCAACGCGCCGGAATTGAAGGATTTGAGGACGATTACCCTGTCCTACACGATGTTCCCGGTCGACAAGACCAAGCCGGTCGCATCATCGGTGCCGGCCGACGGCCGCCGCAACAAGATTTCAGATACCGAAGCAAGCCTCGGGGGTTGATATGGCAGACGCACACGCAAAACCACAGCATGACTATCATCTCGTCGACCCGAGCCCGTGGCCTTTCCTGGGCTCCGTCGGGGCACTGGTGACCGCGATCGGCGGCGTCTGTTACATGCAGTATCTCAAGGGCGGCGATTTCCCGATCTTCGGTTTCAACATTGCCAATCCGTGGCTGTTCTTCATTGGCCTTTTGATCGTCATCTACACGATGTTCGCCTGGTGGTCTGACACCATCAAGGAGGCGCATGAGGGTCGCCACACCCGCGTCGTGTCGCTGCATCTGCGCTACGGCATGATCATGTTCATTGCCTCCGAGGTGATGTTCTTCGTCGCCTGGTTCTGGGCCTTCTTCGACGCCAGCCTGTTTCCGGGCGAGGTCCATCAATACGCCCGCACCGCCTTCACCGGCGGCGTTTGGCCGCCCAAGGGCATCGAAGTTCTCGACCCCTTCCATCTGCCGCTCTACAACACCGTCATCCTGCTTCTGTCGGGCACCACGGTGACATGGGCGCATCACTCGCTCATCCACGGCGACCGTAAAGGCCTGATCAATGGCTTGGTGCTGACCGTCGGCCTCGGCATGCTGTTCACCATGGTCCAGGCCTACGAGTACATGCACGCGCCGTTCGGCTTCAGGGATTCAATCTACGGCGCCACCTTCTTCATGGCGACCGGCTTCCATGGTTTCCACGTCATCATCGGCACGATCTTCCTGTTGGTCTGCCTGATCCGCGCCATGAAGGGCGACTTCACGCCCAAGCAGCATTTCGGCTTCGAGGCCGCCGCCTGGTACTGGCACTTCGTCGACGTGGTGTGGCTGTTCCTGTTTGCCTCGATCTACGTCTGGGCCTCGAACGGCGCGATGATCGAACCGCATTGAGATCGACCTGAGGAAATCGACAAGGCGGCTGCGGCGACGCGGCCGCCTTATCTTTTGCGGCAAATGCTCCTAGGATGATCCGATGAGCGACGACAAGGCGATCTGGCCACCAATCGATCCGATCTCGGCCGGCCTGCATGGCCGCTGCCCGCGCTGCGACGAGGGCAAGCTGTTTTCTGGATTCCTCACGGTCGGCAATCGCTGCACCAATTGCGGCCTCGATTATTCCTTCGCCGATGCCGGCGACGGGCCGGCGGTGTTCGTTATCCTGATCATCGGCTTCATCGTCGTCGGCCTGGCGTTGTGGACGGAGGTGACGCTCAATCCGCCGCTCTGGCTGCATCTGCTGCTGTGGATTCCGCTGACGCTGGTGCTTTGCCTGGCGGCGCTCCGGCTGATCAAGGGCGTGCTGCTGACGCTGCAATACCGCAACAAGGCGGCCGAGGGCCGACTGGACCGCGGCGAATGAGCGAGGCATCAGGTTTGGTGGCCGGCCGGTCGCGGCCCAAGCGCGCATTGGCGCTCGGCCTGGGTGTCATCGTGTTTTTGATCCTGCTGGCGCTCGGCACCTGGCAGGTTCAGCGCCTGCACTGGAAAGAGGGCCTTCTCGAGACGATAGACCAGCGCACGCATTCGGCGCCCGTGCCATTGGCCGAGGTCGAAAAGCGGTTTGCTGCCACCGGCGACGTGGACTACACGCCGGTAACGGTGACCGGCACTTTCCTGCATCAAGGCGAGCGGCATTTCCTCGCCACCTGGGAAGGCCAGTCCGGTTTCGATGTCTTCACGCCGCTGCAGCTCGACAATGGCCGTTTCGTACTGATCAACCGCGGCTTCGTGCCTTACGATTTCAAGGACTCAGCCAAGCGGCCGCAGGGGCAGGTAACGGGCGAAGTGACGGTGACGGGGCTCGCCCGCAACCCGCTGCCGGCCAGGCCCTCGATGATGCTTCCCGACAATGATCCGCAGAAGAACATCTTCTACTGGAAGGATCGTGATGCGATGGCCTCGAGCGCCGGCCTGCCGGCAGGTGCGGCGCTGGTGCCGATCTTCATCGATGCGAACGCCACGCCCAACCCCGGCGGGCTGCCGGTCGGCGGCGTCACCGTCATCGACCTGCCGAACAGCCATCTGCAATATGCGATAACCTGGTACGGCCTTGCCGCCGCCCTTGCCGGTGTCCTTATCTCCTGGCTCCGCCGCCCGGCGAAAGACCAATGATCGCCGCCACTACCCTTGACAGGGCAGGGCCGCGCACCTCATTTCGCGCCTAGAGCTCAGAAGTCACAGTCCGATCAACCGGCCTACAATCAGCGTAAGATGCAATCATGCTTCACACAAAGCCACCGCTGACCATCCGGCTTTGCCAGCCGCGCGGTTTCTGTGCCGGCGTCGACCGTGCCATCCAGATCGTCGTGCTGGCGCTGAAGAAATACGGCGCGCCGGTCTATGTCCGCCACGAGATCGTGCACAACCGCTACGTCGTCGAAGGGCTGCAAAGCCTCGGCGCGGTGTTCATCGAGGAGCTCTCCGAGATCCCGCCCGAGCATCGCCAGAGCCCGGTCGTCTTTTCGGCGCATGGCGTGCCGAAATCGGTGCCGGCCGACGCCCAGTCGCGCAACCTCTTCTATCTCGACGCGACTTGCCCGCTGGTCTCGAAAGTCCACAAGCAGGCAATGCGCCATCAGCGGCTTGGCCGCCACGTGCTTTTGATCGGCCATGCCGGGCATCCCGAGGTGATCGGCACAATGGGCCAGTTGCCGGATGGCGCGGTCACTCTGATCGAGACCGAAGCCGACGCCGCAAGCTTCGTGCCTGCAGACCCGCAAGCGCTCGGCTTCGTGACCCAGACGACGCTGTCGGTCGAGGACACCGCCGGTATCATTCGCGCCCTGCAGCAGCGGTTTCCCGAGCTGCACGCGCCGGCGGCGGAATCGATCTGCTATGCCACCACCAATCGCCAGGAAGCGGTCAAGGAAACAGCGGCCGGCGCCGATCTCTTCCTGGTTGTCGGCGCACCTAACTCCTCCAACTCGCGGCGCCTGGTCGAAGTGGCCGAGCGCGCCGGCGCCTCGATGTCGCTTCTCGTGCAGCGCGCGTCCGAAATTCCGTGGAATGAGATTGCCGGCATTTCGACGCTCGGCCTGTCGGCGGGCGCCTCGGCGCCGGAGATCATCGTCGATGAAATCGTCGATGCGTTCAGGCAGCGCTTCGACGTGACCATCGAGCTGGCCGTAACGGCGACGGAGACGGAGGACTTTCCGGTGATGCGGGTGTTGCGCGATGTCGAACTGACGGCTGCCGACATGGCCTTCGTCAACGGGGCCGCGTAACAACGATGGCGGTCTATACCGACGTCAACGAGGGCGAGCTCGGCGCATTCCTCAGGAACTATCCGGTCGGCGACCTCCTGTCCTACAAGGGCATCGCCGAAGGTACCGAAAACTCGAATTTTCTGCTGCACACCAGCAGCGGCTCCTACATCCTGACGCTTTACGAGAAGCGCGTCGACAAGGCTGACCTGCCGTTCTTTCTCGGCCTTATGGCCCACCTCGCCAGAAAGGGCATTTCGTGTCCGCTCCCGGTCACCGCACATGATGGCGGTGTGATCGGAACACTTGCCGGTCGGCCGGCGGTCATCATCACCTTTCTCGAAGGCCTGTCGCTGCGGCGGCCGACGGCTGCGCATTGCGGCGAGGTCGGCAAGGCGCTGGCGGCATTGCATCTCGCCGGCGCGGATTTTCCGATGACCCGCCCCAACGCCCTTGCCATCGATGGCTGGCGCAAGCTGTGGAATGCCGCCCGCGCCCGCGCCGACGAGGTCGAGCCGGGACTGGCGGCCGAGGTCGATGCCGATTTCGCCGATTTCGAGCGGAACTGGCCGAACGGTCTGCCGCAAGGCATCATCCATGCCGATCTTTTCCCGGACAATGTGTTCTTCCTCGGCGAGAAACTGTCCGGGCTGATCGACTTCTATTTCGCCTGCAACGACCTCTACGCCTATGACGTTGCCACGTGCCTGAACGCCTGGTGCTTCGAGAAGGATTTTTCCTTCAATCTGACCAAGGGCACGGCGCTGCTTGCCGGCTACCAAAGCGTGCGGCCGTTGAGCAGTGACGAGAAAGCTGCGCTGCCGATGCTGGCGCGCGGCTCGGCGCTGCGCTTCATGCTGACCCGGCTCTACGACTGGCTGACGGTTCCGGACGGCGGGCTGGTGGTGAAACGCGACCCGACAGAGTATATCCGCCGGATGCGCTTCCACCGGGCGATCAACTCTCCTTCCGAATATGGACTGACATGACCAAGCGCGTTGAAATCTTCACCGATGGTGCCTGTTCGGGCAATCCCGGGCCTGGCGGCTGGGGCGCAATCCTGCGCTTCAACGGCGCCATCAAGGAGCTCCATGGTGGCGAGGCTCTGACCACCAACAACCGCATGGAGTTGTTGGCGGCGATCTCGGCGCTCAATGCGCTCAAGGAGCCTTGCGTCGTCGACCTTTATACCGACAGCAACTACGTCAAGGACGGCATTTTCGGCTGGATCGATGGCTGGAAGCGCAACGGCTGGAAGACCGCCGCCCGGCAGCCGGTGAAGAATGCCGAGCTGTGGCAGCAGCTCGACGCGGCGCGCAACCGCCACCAGGTCACCTGGCATTGGGTCAAGGGCCATGCCGGCCATCCTGAGAACGAGCGCGCCGACGAATTGGCGCGGCTCGGCATGGCGCCATTCAAGACGAAGTCGGCGAAACCCGTGCTCGCGTCCGTGCCGCCGAAGGAAGGCACCCAGTCCAGGCAATCGGCCGCCAAGAAGGTTCGGGGCTCGACCCAGAGTTATTGATCCGGTTGAACTGGCGTATCAGCGGATCAGAAGGGCGGTGCCGAACAGTCCGATGGCAAACACCGTATGCGACACAAGATTGAGGGCGCGGACCTGCATCGGATTGGGCCGCTTCGAAGCGGCCCAGCCGGCACCCATGCCGGGCGCCAGCAGAAACCACCCGGCGCCGACGGTGACGATGCCGAGGATAAAGGCCGGCAGGAAGGTCGGCGCGGTGAGCCAGGCCGTCCCGGCCAGCACGACCAGTATGATGCCGTAGACGATACCGACAGCATAATGAAAGGTCCAGCCAAGTACTGATTCATGCAGGTAGGGCGAGGCCTTGCCAATGTCGTCATGGAAGACCTTGCCTTCCCTGAGATGCCAGACCCAGCGGCCGACCAGCCCCCAGTTCGGCCGCGGTTGGGCGAAGGCCTTGTTCAGGAAAATCGTCCAGACATCCATAAGCGCGGTTGCGCCGATGCCGATCGCGACGCTGCGCCACAAGATGTCAGACATAATCGAGGTCCTCAAAAGCAAGCAGTCCCGAAGGGCCGACACATGGCCCCGAAAACCGGGTCGGCTTTCGGAAGGATCATGCGCCGATGCAAAAGTCAGCGTCCTTTGGACGTTGAGCGCTCGAAGGCGCCCCGCCGCCGTCCCAGGCCTAAGCTGTCGCCAGGACGGAAAGCTGTCCGAGAATGTGAGCCGCACCGGATTCGTCGACGCCGGGCTTTGTCTCGACATTGAGTGCGGTGACCCTGCCGTCCTCGACGATCATCGAAAAACGCTTCGAGCGCAGCCCCATGCCGCCGCTGGAGAGGTCGGCGTCGAGGCCGACCGATTTGGCGAAATCGCCATTGCCATCGGCAAGATAAAGGATTTTGCCTTCACCGCCGCTGAAGCGGGCCCAAGCCCCCATGACGTGAACATCGTTGACCGAGACAACAGCGATAGTGTCGACGCCGCGCGCCAGGATGGCGTCGTAATTGTCCAGGTAGCCGGGCAGATGATTGTTGCTGCAGGTCGGCGTGAAAGCGCCTGGAACGCCAAACAGCACGACCGTCTTTCCTGAGAATATCTCGCCCGTCGTGATCGGCTTTGCACCATCGGCGGTCATTGTCTTGAAGGTCGCATCGGGCAGTTTGTCGCCAACGGAGATCGTCATGATGGTCCTCGTTTGGAAATGGAAGGGAGTGTCCTTGCGATAGCGAATTAAGGCGCGCCCGGCAACCGTCCAGACGTTGGCATCACGGGAATGGCAACAGGCCTTCGACCGCGCCTGCGGCACTTGTCAGTGTGTAGTGCAGGCCGCCATCGGTTGGCGTTGTCGACGGCCTGTCGAGGATCGGCACAGTAAAGATCAGCTTGCCATCCTTTACACTGCGTGCCGGGGCACCGAACATGTAATCGCGTTCGCCGGCAACGAAGAAGTCGGCGCCCTCGGGGCTGCCCGGAAAGCTCGCTTCGACAATCAGCGTTTCGTGGTCGCCCGGCAGTACGTTTATGCCGAAATCGGGCGTTGCCGTGGCGGGCAGGGTGGCAAGGCCTGCCTTGACCAGTGCCGCGTCCTCGGCGTTGTCCGGATCGGCGCCGGGATCGACGGTCAGCCTTGTTTGCACCGGGATGCAGATGGTTTCGCAGATGCCGAGGAAAATGTCCGCATCGATGACGGCCGGCTGGCCGGGCGTGGCAAGCGTGAACGTCACCGGCAACGAAACCGGGTGGTCGTAGCCGGCCCATTTGCCATAGCCGTCGTCATGGCGCTGCGGCGGCGGAAACAAAAGCGTCGCGTCGGCAATGTTGGTGCTGGCCGAGACGTCGATCTGTGGCGGCACGCCCGCATCGCCCGGATCGCGCCAATAGGTTTTCCAGCCGGGCTTCAGCGCAATGTCGAGGACGCCCTGGAGACGTCCGGCCTGGTCGGCTTTGCCGCTCGTCACCAGCCTCACCCTGCCGCCTTCGCTGTTATACCAGGCCGAGGAGGAGGCTGCGGCCGGGAGGCCGGTCGCCGATCCAATGGCCACACCAAGCAGCAGGATTTTCAAGCTTTGCATGACGGTGATTTGATCGTCCGTTGATGGCCGCACAATGATTTCATGACGCGGCCGGCATCATATTTGCGTGACCTTCGATTTACGAGCCTGATCAAATCGAGCGCCGCCCGTCTTTTCGAGGCTTCGGAAACGCGTTACGCTGTGGCCATGGATTTGTTGCGCCATAAAAGGACGGCCACAGGACCCGGCTTTCTCGACGACCAGTTCCTGATCGCCATGCCCGGCATGAAGGACGACCGCTTCACGCGCTCTGTCATCTACATTTGCGCGCACAGCGACGAAGGCGCGATGGGGCTGATCATCAACCAGACGCAGCAGATGCTGTTTCCGGACCTGCTCGTGCAACTTGGCATCATGAATGAGATGGAGGCGATCCGACTGCCGGCACCGGCGCGCGACTTCGTCGTGCGCAATGGCGGACCGGTGGATCGCAGCCGCGGCTTCGTCCTGCATTCGGGCGACTACCGGGTGGAATCCTCGCTCGCCGTTTCTGACGACGTCTGCTTGACCGCGACCGTCGACATATTGCGCGCCATCTCCTCCGGCCGCGGACCCCGGCGGGCGCTGATGGCGCTCGGCTATGCCGGCTGGGGCGCGGGCCAGCTTGAAAACGAGATCGCCGAGAATGGATGGCTGACTTGCCCGGCAAGTGCCGAGCTTCTGTTCGACGCCGACATCGACCGCAAATACGACCGGATCCTTGCCTCGATCGGCATCGATCTCGCGCATCTCAGCCTGGCTGCCGGTCACGCCTGAGCCTCATCACGTCCCCGAAACTTGTCACGCTTGAGTGAGCGGATACTGTTCCTTCAGCGTCTTCAGCACCTGGTCGCCGGGCATCGGCGCGCCGAACATGAAGCTCTGCACGTATTCGCAGCCCATCTGCCGTAGCTCCAGCGCATCGCTTTCGTCCGAAATGCCTTCGGCAACGACCGACAGGCCGAGCTCATGCGCCATGTTGACCATCGATTTGAGCAGCACCGCGCGTTTCGGCGTCGCGTCGTCGACGAAGCTCTTGTCGATCTTGATGGTGTCGAACGGAAAGCGCGTCAGATAGGCCAGCGATGAGTAGCCGGTGCCGAAATCATCCAGCGACAGGCCGATCCCAAGCTGCTTCAGCTTGGTCAGCACATGGGCGGTCTGCTCGGGATTGTCCATCACCAGCGATTCGGTGAGTTCGAGCCGGAAGCAGCGCGGTTTCAGGTTGGCTCGCGCGATCACCGAGCGGACGTCGCTGACCAGGTCGCGGCGGATGAGCTGACGGCTGGACAGATTGACCGAGACCGACAGCGGCGCATCGCCGATCTGCTTTTGCCATCCGGCCAGGTCTTCGGCAGCCTGCTGCATGGCGAACAGCCCAAGCTGCACGATCAGGCCGCAGTTTTCGGCAACCGGAATGAAATCCGCCGGCGGGATCATGCCGCGCCGCGGATGGTCCCAGCGCAGCAACGCTTCGAAGCCGGCAACGCTGCCGTCCTCCAGCCGCACGATCGGCTGATAGGCAAGCGTGAATTCGCGTCGCTCGATGGCGCGGCGCAGGTCGGACTCGAACTGCAGCCGGTCGGTGCCGACCGTGCGGAAGGCGGGCCGGAACGGCTCGATCCTGTCGCCGCCGAAGCGCTTGGCCTGATGCATGGCAAGCTCGGCATCCTTGACCATGTCCTCGGCCGAGGTCTGCGTGGACGTCCAGGTGATCAGCCCGATCGAGGCGGTCAGCACGATCTCGCGCTTGGCGAAGGTGATCGGGTTGTTGATGGCGTGCTTGATGGCATCGGCGATGGCCGCGATGCGAGCCGGATCCTGCTCCGACAAAAGCATCAGCGCGAACTGGTCGCCGGCAAAGCGCGACAGCGAATCCTTCGGCTTGAGCAGCCGGTGCAGCCGCCGCGCTATGGTCAAAAGGATGGTATCGCCGGCCGAGATGCCGAGCCCATCATTGACCTGCTTGAAGCGGTCGATGTCGATGACGAAGACGGTCGGGCGCACCTTCTCTTCGGTGCGGGCGATCGAAATGATCGCCTCCAGCCGGTTCATGAACAGCTCGCGGTTGGGCAAGCCGGTCAGATTGTCGTGCACGGCATCGTGCAGCAGCCGTTCCTCGGACTTCTTCTGCTCCGTCACGTCGACCATGGTGCCGACGCAGCGGATGACCTCGCCGTCCGAGCCGATCACCGGCCGGGCGCGCAGCGCAAACCAGTGATAGTGCCCGTCGGCGCCGCGCAGACGGAAGTTTTGCGACACCCGGCCGCGCCGGTGCTCGAGCACCACGTCGAGCGTCGTGCGAAACGTGTCGCGGTCGTCGGCATGCAGCACCGGCAGCCAGTTGCGGGCGGGACCGCCGAGACTGTTGGGGGCAAGGCCGAGCTGAATGCTGACGTCGGGACGAGTGACGACGCGGTCGCGCAGCACGTCCCAGTCCCACACAGTATCGCCCGATCCGGCAACCGCCAGCGCCTGCCGCTCGAGATCGGAGAACAGGCCCTGATGCAGGGCGCCGCCAGCAAAAGCGTGCTGCATCACCGTGAAGCCGATCAGCAGGATGATGAGGATCAGCCCGCCGCCCAGCGCCGGCTGGGCGATATCGTTGTCCAGCATGCCGGTGATCGCCATCCACGATCCGCATAGCCACAGCAGAACCATCACCCAACTGGGCACCAGCATGATAGCGCGGTCGTAACCGCGGATACCGAGGAAGATGATCAGGCCGAGCCCGGTCAGTGCGGTGGCGGCGAAGGACAGCCTGGCAATGCCGGCGGCAACCGCCGGATCGATGATGGCGACGCCGGCGATCAGCACCAGCCCGAGAATCCAGACCAGCGCGCCGTAGCTGAAATGGCCGTGCCACCGGTTGAGGTTGAGATAGGCAAACAGGAACACCACGAAGGTCGCCGCAAGCGCCACCTCCGTTCCGGCGCGCCACATCTGCTCGTTGCCCGGGGATATTTCTATGATCTTGTTAAGAAAGCCGAAATCGACGCAGATATACGCAAGCACCGCCCAGGCAAGGGCCGCCGTCGCCGGAAACATCGAGGTCCCCTTGACGACGAAAAGAATGGTCAGGAACAGCGCCAGCAGGCCGGCGATGCCGATGACGATGCCACGAAACAGCGTGTAGGAATTGACCGAGTCCTTGTAGGATTCAGGATCCCACAGATAGACCTGCGGCAGCTTGGGCGAGGCGAGCTCGGCGATGAAGGTGATCACCGTTCCGGGGTTCAACGTCACCCGGAACACGTCGGCGTCGGGGCTGGTCTGGCGGTCGAGCGCAAAGCCTTCGCTGGGCGTGATCGCAGCGATACGGGTCGAGCCGAGATCCGGCCAGAACAGGCCGGAATTCACCAGCCGGAAATGCGGTGCGACAATCAGCCTGTCGAGCTGCTGGTCGGTGGTGTTAGCGAGCGCGAACACCGCCCAGTCGCCGGTCGAGCGCGCGTCATTGGCCTCGACCTCGATGCGCCGCACGATGCCGTCCGGGCCGGGTGCCGTCGAGACCTGGAAATTCTCGCCCTGGTTGCGGTAGATTGCGACGGCACCCGAAAGATCGAGCGCCACGTCGTCGCGGGCAATCTTGATCGGTTCGACCGCAAACGCTGACGATGCCGCGCAGAGCGTGACGATTGCCGCCAGCATAAAGGCAAGCAGCGACCCGTTGCGCAGAAAATTCGTCAAAAATCAGTCCTTTGTTCCAACGCCCGGCGGATCGTCCGCGATTCGGGCGTATAGGTAATGGTCCTGCCAGATGCCGTTGATCCTGAGATAGGATCGTAGCAGTCCTTCGCGCCGGAATCCGGCTTTTTCAAGCACGCGGATCGACCGGGCATTATCGGGGATACAGGCAGCTTCGATCCGGTGCAACCGCAGCGTTTCGAAGGCGAAACGCGTCACCACCTTGACGGCATCGGTCATCAGGCCGCGTCCGCTGAAGCGCTCGCCGATCCAGTAGCCGATATGGCCGCTTTGGGCGACCCCGTGGCGGATATTGCCGAGGGTGATACCGCCGGCCAGCTTGCCGCTGCTTTTCTCGAAGATGAAGAAGGCGATCGCCGTCCCCTGCGCGTAGTCCTCGCGGTAGCGCCCGATACGGTGCCGCCACGCCGTGCGGTCGAGCTCGTCAGGCGTCCATCGCGGCTCCCACGGCTCGAGGAAGGCGCGGCTTTCACTGCGCAGCACCGACCACTCGCGATAGTCGTTGGTCAGCGGCACGCGCAGCGTGACCAGCTCGCCCTTCAGTGCCGGCAGGTCGCGGCGAAAGAAAGGGAGCGCGAACACGATGCTCGAATGGGCTTAGACGGCAAGCTTACGGGCAGTGGTCTGCGTGCCCGAAAGCGAATCGAGGATCGCCTCATAGGGCGCGAGCGTACCCACCGGCCCGACAGCTGTAAGCGTCGGCTTGGTCGAAAAAAGCCGGGACGACAGATCCGTCAGCCGCTCGACAGTCAACGCCGACAGGCGCTCCATCAGCTCTTCCTTGGCGATCGGCCTGCCGAACAGAAGCAACTGCCTGGCGATCTGCGAGGCGCGGCTGGCCGGGCTCTCGGCCGACATGATCAGCCCGGCGCGGTATTGCGCCCGCGCCCGGTCGAGCTCCTCCTGCAGGATGTTTTCGCCGGCCTTTTGCAGCTCGTCGATGATCACAGGCACCAGCTCGGCAATATCGCTTTGTCCGGTCGCGGCATGGACCCCGAAGACGCCGGTGTCGGAAAAACCCCAATGGAAGGCATAGACCGAATAGCACAGGCCGCGTTTTTCGCGGACTTCCTGGAAAAGTCGCGACGACATGCCGCCGCCCAGGATCATCGACAGGACCTGGGAGGCATAGAAATCGCGGACGTGATAGGCGCGGCCCTCGAAACCCAGCACGATCTGGGCGTCCATCAGGTCGCGGTCCTCTCGAAAATCGCCGCCGACATACTGCGCATATTGCGGGATGGTGCCGTCGGCCTTGCCGCGGAAGTTGCCGAGACGCTTTTCGACCTCCCGCACGAAATCGTCGTGCCTGATATCGCCGGCCGCCACCATCACCATGTTCTCGGCGCCGTACTGTCGTTCGATGAAGTCGTGCAACTGCTTCGACGTGAAGGATTTGACGGTTTCCGGCGTGCCGAGAATCGAGCGGCCGATAGTCTGGTGGCGAAAGGCGGTCTCGGTAAAGTGATCGAAAACGACGTCGTCGGGCGTATCGTGCGCGGCGCCGATCTCCTGCAGAATCACATGCTGCTCTCGTTCCAACTCCTGCGGATCGAATTCGGATTCCTGCAGGATGTCGGAAAGAATATCGACCGCCAGCGGCACGTCGTCGCTCAGAACCCTTGCATAATAGGAGGTCGTCTCGACGCTGGTGGCGGCATTGATCTCACCGCCGACGTCCTCGATCTCCGAGGCAATCTCGAAGGCGCTTCGCCGCCTGGTGCCCTTGAAAGCCATGTGCTCGAGCAAGTGCGCCATTCCGTGCTCTTCGTCACGCTCGTTGCGTGCGCCCGACTTGACCCAGGCGCCAAGGGCAACAGATTCGAGGCTTGGAAGGGTTTCGGTGGCGACTGTCAGGCCGTTCGACAGACGGCTTACCTCAACACCCATATGGCAATTACTCCCTAACGCGCCGCCCGCGTGTGGCGGCCGAGATAATCTTCCACCATTTTCAGGTCGGATGGAAGTACCGTGTATTTTTCCTCGGCGCTCATCAACCCGCCTAGCCATGCAGGCAGGGCAGGCGACACGCCGCTGGCGGCTTCGACGGCGGCGGGAAACTTTGCCGGGTGCGCAGTGCCCAGCACCACCATCGGCACCTCACCCGCAGCCTTGCCGGCGGCCACATGCACGGCCGCGGCCGTATGCGGGTCGAGCAGATAGCCGCTCGCCGCTAGTGTGGTGCGGATGGTGGCGGCGACCTCGTCCATGGTGGCGCGGCCGGCGTCGAATTCGGAGCGGATCTTGGCGATTTCGCCAGCCTCGATGGTGAAGGCGCCGGACTGCTTGAGCCCGTTCATGTAGCGCCGCACGGTCGAGGCATCGCGGCCGGACGCTTCGAACAGCAAGCGTTCGAAGTTCGAAGACACCTGGATATCCATCGAGGGCGACGTGGTCGAAAAGACCCCCTTCATGCGGTATTCGCCGGTCGCCAGCGTGCGCGCCAGAATATCGTTGTCGTTGGTGGCGATGATCAGCCGTTCGATCGGCAGCCCCATCTTCTTGGCGGCATAGCCGGCAAAGATGTCGCCGAAATTGCCGGTCGGCACGGTGAAGGAAACCGGTCTGTCGGGCGCGCCGAGCGACAGCGCGGAGGAGAAATAATAGACGATCTGGGCCATGATGCGGGCCCAGTTGATCGAATTGACGCCCGACAGCGATACCCGGTCGCGAAAACCGTGGTCGTTGAACATGTCCTTCACCAGGCCCTGGCAGTCGTCGAAATTACCTTCGATCGCCAACGCATGGACGTTTGCGGCGGTCGAGGTCGTCATCTGCCGCTGCTGTACCGGCGAGACGCGGCCATGCGGGAAAAGCACGAAGATGTCGGTGCGGTTGCGCCCGGCAAAGGCATCGATGGCGGCCCCTCCGGTGTCGCCGGAGGTGGCGCCGACAATGGTGGCGCGCTGGTCGCGCTCGGCCAGCACATGGTCCATCAGCCGCGCAAGAAGCTGCATCGCCACGTCCTTGAACGCGAGCGTCGGGCCGTGGAAGAGCTCGAGCACGAAGCTGTTCGGCCCGGTCTGCACCAGCGGGCAGACGGCCTCATGGCGGAAGCTCGCATAGGCTTCGCGCACCAGCCGTTCAAACACCGGCGCCGCGATCTCGCCGCCGAGGAATGGCGACAGCACACGGATAGCAAGGTCGGGATAGGCAAGGCCGCGCATGGCGCGGATCTCGGCTGCGGAAAAATGCGGCCAGGCGCTCGGCAGGTAGAGCCCGCCGTCGCGCGCCAGTCCGGCCAGCACCGCGTCGGAAAATCCAAGCGCGGGCGCTTCCCCGCGGGTACTCACATATTGCATCGTTACGTTTCCATTGCTGTCGGGAATTTTCGCCCGCCGCGAGGTGGTGGATTTCTGCGCTGGCTCAGTCGCATTTTTGCCGCGCGGTTGATATACGTCACCGGCTTTGCGAGAGGGAAGTGCAGTTCATGGCGTTTCATTCATTCAACGGTCGTTTTGTCGCGGGTCTGGGGCTCGCCGGCTTTATGCTTGCCGCCGCAGGCTGCCAATCGAGCGACAATGGTATTCTCGGCTTCGGCAAGAAGGACACGACGCCGCCACCGCCACCCGATCCCAAGGTGCTTTCCAGCCAGCTGCAGGCCTATTGCCCGAAAGTGACGTTGCGTGACGGCACCGCCTTCTTCAATACCTACGCCAAGAGCGGTCCGAAGCCGAAGAAAAAAACCGATGTCGCCGCCGAGGAAGCCGCCCAGCCAGCAGCGGGCGCAGCAGGCGTCGATCAGCCGGACGATTCCGCCAAGATCATCTATCAGGCTTCGATTACCGATGTGACCCGCGACTGCAGCCGCGCCAACGGCTCCTTGTCGATGAAGATAGCCGTCGCCGGCAAGGTCGTGCCTGGCCCGATGTTCACCCCCGGGACCATCACCATGCCGATCCGCATCGCGGTGATGCACGGCACCGAAGTTCTCTATTCGCAGCTTCACTCCTATCAGGTCCAGGTTACCGATCCTTCGAGTGCCACGCAGTTCGTCTTCACCGATTCCAACGTCGTCGTTCCGGAGCCGACGGCGAAGGACTACCAGGCATATGCCGGGTATGACGAGGGCGCCCCGAAAGTAGCGACAGACAAGCCGAGGAAGAAGAAAGCCGCCGCGACCAACTAAGCCGCTGCATTCGCGCCACGGCGGCTGAGGCGGCCTCTCACGCGTCCGCCGACCATTCCGACAGCGCGGCGATCACGCTTTTCAGTTCCGCCCAGCGGCGGATGACCGTTTCCGCGCCGGCCTCGGTCAGCGCATCGGCGTGGCCGGGATAGCTGTGCGCCGCGCCGGTAAAGCCGATGACGCGCATTCCCGCCGTCTTGGCGCCGGTGACGCCATGCACCGAATCCTCGATGACAAAGGTGTTCGCAGGATCGGCCTTGAGCTTTTCTGCGGCGAACCGAAACACGTCCGGCGCCGGCTTGGTTTTCCCGGTCGGGGTTTCCAGCGAGGAAAAGATCCGGCCGGCAAAGAACGGCAAAAGCTGCACCTTCTCCAGCATGAATTCGATCCGCTCAGAACGCGAATTCGAACAGACGCAGCGCGGCACTGCTACCGCGGCGACAGCTTCGTGCGCTCCGTCGATGGCACGCACGTCGCTGCGCAGCCTACGATCGACAAGCTGTTCCTCCTTGTCGATCAGCGAGGCCTGGAACGGGATCCGGGACTTTTCCTCGACCCGCATCATGATGTCCTTGAAAGTCAGCCCGGCATAGACCTCGGAAATCTCCTCGGCCGATATCTCGTAGCCAGCCGAAGTCAAAAGCTCGGCATCGATACGCGCGGCGATGATTTCGGAATCGACGAGCACGCCGTCGCAATCGAAGATGACAAGATCTGGCTGGGGCATGGTGATCCGGGAAGCGGGATGAGGGGAATGCCGAGAGGGCCCTTGGTCAAAACGGCTCAGGCGGCGCGGCATACACCAACAGGCCGGGCTTCGCAAATTCGGCGTGCTGCTTCACTGAATATTTACGCTGATCGGTAACCATAACGGACAGTAAACAGTAACGCGTGCCTTGGGTGTCACAATGTCTGCCGTGCGTCTTCTCGACGACCTTTCCGATGCTCCCCAGCAATCCGAGTGGCTGGATACGATCCTGAAGGGCGACTGCGTCGCCGCGCTCGAACGGCTGCCGGAAAAGTCGATCGACGTGATCTTTGCCGATCCGCCTTACAATCTGCAGCTCGATGGCGATCTGCACCGGCCCGACCAATCCAAGGTCGATGCCGTCGACGACCATTGGGACCAGTTCGACAGTTTTGAGGCCTACGACGCCTTCACCCGCGCCTGGCTGCTGGCGGCGCGCCGCGTGTTGAAGCCCAACGGCACGATCTGGGTCATCGGCTCCTACCACAATATTTTCAGGGTCGGCGCCAAGATGCAGGATCTGGGCTTCTGGATCCTCAACGACGTCGTCTGGCGCAAGACCAATCCAATGCCCAATTTCCGTGGCCGCCGTTTCCAGAACGCGCATGAGACGATGATCTGGGCATCGCGCGACCAAAAGGGCAAGGGTTACACATTCAACTACGAGGCGCTGAAGGCGTCGAATGACGACATTCAGATGCGTTCCGACTGGCTATTTCCGATCTGCACCGGCGGCGAGCGCCTGAAGAACGACAATGGTGACAAATTGCATCCGACGCAGAAGCCGGAAGCGTTGCTTGCCCGCGTCATGACGGCATCGACCAGGCCAGGCGACATCGTGCTCGACCCCTTCTTCGGTTCAGGTACCACCGGGGCTGTGGCCAAGCGGCTTGGCCGCCACTTCGTCGGCATCGAGCGTGAGCAGGCCTACATCGATGCCGCCATGGAACGTATCGATGCGGTCCGGCCGCTGGAAGGCGCCAATTTGACGGTGCTGACCGGCAAGCGGGCTGAGCCGCGCGTCGCATTCGTCACGCTTCTCGACAATGGCTTGGTGGCGCCCGGCGCCACGCTCTACGACGCCAAGAAGCGCTGGGCGGCAAAAGTGCGTGCCGACGGCACGCTGGCGATCGGCGACAATGCCGGGTCGATCCACAAGATCGGCGCTCACGTCCAGGGGCTGGACGCCTGCAACGGATGGACCTTCTGGCATTATGAGCGCAGCGGCGGTCTGACACCGATCGACGAGCTTCGCCGCATTGCGCGGCTGGGCATGGAGCGGGCAGGGGCCTGAGGCTCCGAGTTGCGATAGATCGGTTATGCCAAGGCTCACCCAACCTCTGGAAGCGATTCAAATCACACTTTGATCCCAAGGCGCTCAAGGTCCGCCCTGAGCGTCTTTGCGTCGGTGAACAGCACAGCCTGCCAACCGGCCGCCTTGGCGCCGTCGACATTCTTCTGGCTGTCGTCGATGAACAGCGTGGCTGCCGGATCGAGGCCGAACGCGGCGACGTGGTGATCGTAGATGGCGCGATCCGGCTTGATCTGGCGGATGTCGCCCGACACGGTCACGCCGCGCGGCCTATTGAGGAAATCGAACCGCTCACGGGCCTCGGCAAGCGTATCGGCCGCGAAATTGGTCAGCATCGTCACGTCGTGGCCGCTCTCGATCAGCCCGATCATGATCGCGACGCTGTCCTCATAGGCATGAGGCACCATCTCGTGCCAGTGCCGGCGGAAATTGCGGATGTTTTCGGCATGGTCGGGATATTGAGCGATTGCCAGCGCTTCGGCCTCTTCCCAGCTGCGGCCGCGGTCCTGCTCGATGTTCCAGTCGTGCGTGCAGACATTTTCGAAGAACCATTTCCGTTCGTCGGGATCGGGGATCAAGCGGCTGAAGGGCAGGTTCGGATCATAGTGGATCAGCACTTTGCCGATGTCGAAAACGATGTGGCGGATTTCGGACATTCTTCTCTCTTTCAATGCGGCCGCTGCTTTTTCGTCGCGCCCGGTATCGCCGCTTCGATTACCTTTTTCATGACGCTCGGCAGCGCCTCCCCGGAAATTTCATGGGCCAGCGACCAGAAATGCCCGGCCGGGCCGACGCTGTCGGTCTCCGCCTTGAACACGTCGAGTTCAAGCGCAAAATGGGTAAAGATATGGCCGATGCGTCCGGCCTGCCGCCAGTCGCCGGGGAACGGGGCTGCCGCCACCGTGGTGGCGCCATCGATCCGCGCGGTCCAGCCGGTCGTCGGCACTTCGGTCATGCCGCCCAGCAGGCCTTTATTCGCGCGCTTGCGCAAAAGGATGGCGCCGTCGCTCCTGACGGCGACGAAGGCGGCGCCGCGGCGCAAGGGTTTCTCGGCCTTGGGCAGGCGGACCGGAAAGCGCTCGGGATCGCCCGAGATTGTGGCGCTGCAATCCTGCCTGACGGGGCAGAGCATGCAGCGGGGCCGGCGCGGCGTGCAGATCGTCGCGCCCAGGTCCATCATCGCCTGCGCGAAGTCGCCGGGCCTTGTCGGGGGAACCATGCGTTCGACCTGGCCGCGTATCTCCCCCTTGGCGTCGCCCAGAGGCGTGGCGATCGAATACAGCCGTGAGACGACCCGTTCGACATTGCCGTCGACGACCGCGGCTGGTCGGTCGAAGGCGATCGCCGCGATCGCCGCCGCCGTGTAGGCGCCGATGCCGGGCAGTTCCCTCAAGCCGGACTCGCTGTCCGGAAAGCGGCCGCCTTGCCGCGCGACGAGATCGGCGCAGGCTTTGAGGTTACGGGCGCGGGAATAATACCCGAGCCCGGCCCAGGCCTTCATGACGTCTTCGGTCGGTGCCGCCGCCAGTGCCTCGACAGTTGGCCATTTCTGCACGAAAGCCCGGAAATAGGATTTTACCGCCTCGACCGTGGTTTGCTGCAGCATCACTTCGGAAAGCCAGACGAGATAGGGATCGGGCTGGGCGCCGCCTGCCAGCGCACGCGGCGGAACGCGCCACGGCAGCTCGCGGTGATGCGCGTCGTACCAGCCAAGCAGCCGGAACGCGATCTCGCCATTGTCTCCGGGTACGGCCTTGCGGGTCTGGTCGTGCAGTGCCATTGATCGAGGGTCGGCCCTAATCCACTGGTGCTGAAGCTGGAGAACGCACATGGCAGGGAAAAGGCCCTTCGGCAATCCCGTTCCGGTGAGCGATCTCGCAACCGAGATCCTCGACCCGGTGCTGCGCAAGCGGGCCGGCATGTCGATCGGGCTGGTCCAGTCGTGGGAAGAGATTGCCGGGCCGCGGCTTGCCGGCCGCTCACGCCCGGAAAAGATCCAGTGGCCGCGTCGCATGCACGAGGACGATCCGTTCGAGCCGGCCGTGCTGGTAATTGCCTGCGAGGGTGTGGCAGCACTGCATCTGCAGCACGAGACCGGCGAGATCATCAACCGGGTCAATGCGTTTCTCGGTTTCAATGCGATCGGCCGGATCAGGATCGTGCAGAAGCCGGTAATGGCGGGCAAGGAAAAGCCGAAACCCAGTTTGCGGCCGCTGACCGTGGCGGAGAAGGCGAAGCTGTCGGGCACTGTCGGTTTGATCGAGGACGACGGGCTGCGCGCCTCGTTGGAGCGGCTTGGCGCCACCATTCTTGGTCAAAAGAAGCCGTGATCTCGCGCTATCGTGATGGTATGCCCGGATTTGGCGATTGGAATAGGGGCGGTAATGCCTTAATTCGCGCCAACTCTCGCTTTTTGTAGCCTTTGCATTGCAAAATCCAACTATTGCCAGGTGATTCGTATGCTTCGTTCCTTGTCCCGCAGACACCTTTTGACTTCGCTCGCCGCAATACCAGCGGCGGCCCTGCTTGCCGCCTGCAGCGACTCGGGCGAGAAAGCCGAGGCGCAGGATGTGAAACCTGCGGCTCCGGCGGAACCTGCGAAGCCGGCCGCTCCGGCCGCCGCCAAAGCGCCTGAAGCTCAGGGCACGGTGGATATGGCAGCCTTGTTGAAGCCCGGCGCGCTGCCCGACATGCAGCTCGGCAAGGACGATGCAAAGGTCACCATCGTCGAATATGCATCGATGACCTGCCCGCATTGCGCGCATTTCGCCGAGACCACTTTTCCGGAGCTGAAGACGAAATATATCGACACCGGCAAAGCCCGTTACATCCTGCGCGAGTTTCCGTTCGATCCCAGCGCCGAGGCCGGTTTCATGCTGGCGCGCTGCTCCAAGGACAACTATTTCCCGATGGTCGACGTGCTGTTCAGGCAGCAGGCGAACTGGGTCGGTGTGAACAATACCAAGGACGCACTGCTGCAAATCGCCAAGCTTGCCGGTTTTACACAGGAGTCCTTCGAGGCCTGCTTGACGGACCAGAAACTTCTGGACGATGTGAGATCCGTCCAGAAGCGCGGCGCCGACGAATTCAAGGTCGATTCCACACCGACCTTTTTCATCAACGGAAAGACCTACAAAGGGGCGATGTCGATTGCGGAAATGTCGGCCATCATCGACCCTCTGCTCTGACGTTTCGGCAGCGCCGAAGCGGCGTCGCTTCGGCGTGCGCACTTCTTTGTTTTGCCGCGGGTTCTCCTTGCAAAACCCCGGAACAGTGTTGCGAAACTTGGCTATGGGCCGGCGCGAATGAAGTTCTCGCGCCTTCGCCTGCTCGGCTTCAAATCCTTCGTAGAACCCGGCGAGTTCGTCATCGAACGCGGCCTGACCGGCATCGTCGGGCCGAATGGCTGCGGCAAGTCGAACCTGGTCGAGGCGCTGCGCTGGGTTATGGGCGAAAGCTCCTACAAGAACATGCGTGCGTCCGGCATGGACGACGTCATCTTTTCCGGTTCCGGAACACGACCGGCCCGCAACACCGCTGAAGTCACGCTTTTTCTCGACAACAGCGACCGTAGCGCGCCCTCGGCCTTCAATGATGCAGACGAGTTGCAGGTTTCGCGCCGCATCGAACGCGAGGCCGGTTCGCTCTACCGCATCAACGGCAAGGAAGCCCGCGCCAAGGATGTGCAGCTGCTCTTCGCCGACCAGTCGACCGGCGCGCGTTCGCCGTCGATGGTCGGGCAGGGCCGCATCGGCGAGCTGATCCAGGCAAAGCCGCAGGCGCGCCGTGCGCTGCTGGAAGAGGCAGCCGGAATTTCCGGCCTGCACACACGGCGCCACGAAGCCGAGCTGCGGCTGAAGGCGGCCGAACAGAACCTCGAAAGACTGGACGATGTCGTCGGCGAACTGGAAAGCCAGATCGAAAGCCTGAAACGCCAGGCCCGCCAAGCCTCGCGCTTCAAGAACCTGTCGGCCGACATCCGCAAGGCCGAAGCGACGCTGCTGCATCTTCGCTGGACGCTGGCCAAGACGCAGGAAGGCGAAGCGCGCTCGGCGCTGGCGATTGCCACCGCGCTGGTCGGCGACCGTGCCGCCGCCCAGATGGCTGCCGCCAGGGAACAAGGCATCAACGCCCACCGGCTGCCGGACCTGCGCGATGCGGAAGCCGCCGCTGCCGCAGCCTTCCAGCGTCTGTCGATCGCCAAGGCGCAGATCGAGGAAGAGGCAGGCCGCATCCGCGCCCGCCAGGCAGAGCTCGACCGCCGACTGCAACAGCTTGATGGCGACCTTGCCCGCGAGGAGCGCATGGTCCGCGACAATGCGGATATCCTCGAACGTCTCGCTGCCGAAGAAGCCGCGCTCAACGCCGAAAACGCCGGCGCCGCCGAGCGTGAAGCCAGCACCCGCGCGGCTTTCGAGCAGGCGGCATCGACGCTTGCCTCTAGCGAGGCCAGGCTCGCCGCGCTGACCGCCGAACGGGCGGAGGCTGCCGCCTCCCGCAACCAGATCGAACGGACGCTGCGCGACACCGCTGAGCGCCGCGACCGCTTTGCCCGCCAGCTTGCCGATGTCGACCGCGAATTGTCGGAGATCGTCTCCAGGGTCGCCGGCCTGCCCGATCCCGCCGAGAAGCGGCTGCTGGTCGAACAGGCGCTGGCACTGCTCGAAGGGGCCGAGGCAGCAGCGATCGCAGCCGAACGGGCGGTCGCCGAGGCGCGCGCGGGCGAAGGTGCTGCCCGCCCACCGGTTCAGGACGCAAAGGCCGAGCTGGCGCGGATCGAAACCGAGGCCCGCACGCTTGCCAAGATCCTCAATGCTGCGAGCGGCGACTTGTTTCCCTCGGTGCTGGAGCAGATCAGCGTCGAGCGCGGCTACGAGACGGCGCTGGGTGCCGCACTTGGCGAAGATCTCGACGTGCCGCTCGACCGCAGCGCGCCGGTGCATTGGGGCCAGAGCGAAATCCAGCCCAGCGACGCCGCGTTGCCCGAAGGTATAAAGAGCCTCGCCAGCGTGGTGCGCGCGCCGGCGCAGCTGGCCCGCCGGCTGGCCCAGATCGGCATCGTCGAAGCCGCCGACGGAAGAAGGCTGCAGACGCTGCTTGCTCCCGGGCAGCGATTGGTCAGCCGCGAAGGCGCGCTGTGGCGCTGGGACGGCTTTACCGCCAGCGCCGATGCGCCGACCGCTGCCGCGCAGCGGCTGGCGCAGAAAAACCGGCTGGCCGAACTCGACGCCGAAGCCGTCCATGCCACCCGCATCCTGCGCGACGCCGAACAGGCTCTTGCCCGGGCCGAACAGGCGCTTGCCCAGGCGAGCGAAGCCGAACGCTCCGCTCGACAGGCCGGGCGCGACGCCCAGCACGGGCTGGACGCTGCTCGCAATGCGCTGGCCGAGGCCGAAAAGGCCGGCGGCGAGCTGTCGAGCCGGCGTGCAGCACTTGACGAGGCGCGCACCCGCATTGTCGACAGCCATGAGGAAACGGCGACAGCATTCGTCGAGGCGGAAATGCTGCTGCAGGACGCGCCCGATCTCGGCGATCTGCAGTCGCAACTCGACCAGTCGGCCGCCAACGTCGCCCGCGACCGCGCCGCCCTTGCCGATGCGCGCGCCGTTCACGAGGGGCTGAAGCGGGAAGCCGAGGCACGTGCGCGCCGGCTCGACGCCATCGGCGCGGAACGGCGCAACTGGGTGGAGCGCGCCGAAAACGCGTCGACGCAGATCACAGCGCTCGGCGAACGCAAGGCCGAGGCCGAGGCCGAGCGCGAGCGGCTGGCCGACGCCCCCGACGAGATCGACGCCAAGCGGCGCGCCTTGCTGTCGCAGCTCGCCGAGGCCGAAAGCCTGCGCAAGGCTGCCGGCGACCGCTTGCAGGAAGCGGAGAACCGGCAGTCCGAGCTGGACAAGGCTGCGACCGCTGCCATCCAATCGCTCGCCGAAGCGCGCGAAACGCGTGTTCGCGCCGAAGAGCGGCTGACCGCCGCCGACGAGCGTCGGCTGGAAGTCGAAGCGCGCATCCAGGAAACGCTGAACACGCCGCCGCATCTGGTGATCCGCCACACCGGCCTCGAACCCGACAGCCCGATGCCCGAAATGGCCGAGATCGAGCGTCAGCTCGACCGGCTGAAGGTCGAGCGCGAACGGTTGGGCGCCGTCAATTTGCGCGCCGAGGAAGAGCAGAAGGAACTGTCGGACCGGCTGGAGACCATCGTTTCCGAGCGCGACGACATCATCGAGGCGATCCGTAAGCTGCGGCAGGCGATCCACAGCCTGAACCGTGAAGGCCGCGAGCGGCTGCTCGCTGCCTTCGAGGTGGTCAACGGCCATTTTCAACGGCTGTTTTCGCATCTGTTCGGCGGCGGCACCGCCGAGCTGCAACTGATCGAGTCCGACGATCCGCTCGAAGCCGGGCTCGAGATCCTGGCGCGACCGCCCGGCAAGAAGCCGCAGACGATGACGTTGCTGTCCGGCGGCGAGCAGGCGTTGACGGCGATGTCGCTGATCTTCGCCGTGTTCCTGACCAACCCGGCGCCGATCTGCGTGCTCGATGAAGTCGACGCGCCGCTCGACGACCACAATGTCGAACGCTTCTGCAATCTGATGGACGAAATGGCCGCAACCACCGAAACGCGCTTCGTCATCATCACACACAACCCGATCACGATGGCGCGCATGGACCGGCTGTTCGGGGTAACCATGGCCGAGCAAGGCGTCAGCCAACTGGTGTCGGTTGACCTGCAGGCGGCTGAGGCCATGCGCGAGGCAAGCTGACGCATCAGCTTAGTGGTGGTCTCGACCTCGGCTTTCGACTATAGCACGACGAAATGGGCCGGATCTGCCGCTCCAGATACCGGCCCGGCTATGCGCGTGGAGAAGCTTGTTGCCTATACTTGTCACCGGAGCCGCGGGGTTCATTGGCAGTCACGTTTGCCACTATCTGCTCGACCGGGGACAAGCGGTCGTCGGCGTCGACAACATGAACGACTATTACGACCTGGCGCTCAAAAAGGGGCGGCTTGCCCGCCTTCTGCCCCGCAAGGATTTTTCGTTCCACCAGCTCGATATTGCCGAACAGGGCGCGCTTGCGGCTGCTCTGGCCGGGCAAGGCATCGTCAGGATCGTGCATCTCGCCGCGCAGGCCGGCGTGCGTCACTCACTCGACAATCCGCGGCTCTATGTCCGCTCCAATGTCATGGGCCACCTCGAAGTGCTCGAATTCTGTCGCGCCGAACCGGCATTCGAGCATCTGGTCTATGCCTCGTCGAGCTCGGTGTATGGCGGCAACCGCAGCGTGCCGTTCAGCGAAGCCGATCAGGTCGACAAGCCCGTTTCGCTCTACGCCGCCACCAAGAAAACCGATGAGTTGATGAGCCACACCTACGCCCATCTGTTCGGCATACCGCAGACCGGCCTGCGGTTTTTCACGGTCTATGGTCCCTGGGGCCGCCCCGACATGGCCTATTGGATGTTCACCCGGGCGATGCTCGAGGGCAAGCCGATCCGGGTTTTCAACAATGGCGAAATGTGGCGCGATTTCACCTACATAGACGATGTGGTCAAGGCGGTCGTCGCCGTGCTCGACAAGCCGCCGTCAGCTGACGTTCCGCCGAACAGGCTTTACAATGTCGGCAACAACCGGCCGGTGCGCCTCGGCGACTTCATCGACATTCTGGAAAGGCTGCTCGAGGTCAAGGCAATCCGCCACAACGAGCCGATGCAGGCGAGCGACGTCGAGAAGACTTACGCCGACATGACCGCGCTGGAGCGGGATTTCGGCTTCAGGCCTAGCGTTTCGATAGAGGACGGGCTGAAGAAGTTTGTCGACTGGTACCGGCCGTACTCGAAGCAGTGATTTGCACCACTCCCCGTGACGCCTTCAAGCGGGACACCTGGAGTGGGCACAAGTCGGTCCGCAAAAGCATCATTTTGTCCTAACATCCTGTTAACCACATGCTCGCTGAAAGGTATCCGATTAACCTTTGAGGCGCTTATGACCGCTATGTTTCGTGGCTTGCTGTTCAATATGAGCTGTGTGGATGTGCGGATTCGGGGGCTATTTCGGTTCAGTCCGGGATGCGGAAGCTTTGCTTGCGCGCATGACGTCCGCGATCGCCCATCGCGGACCGGATGAACAAGGCAAATTCGTAGCGCCCGAGGCTGGACTTGGGCATGCGCGGCTGTCGGTGATCGGGATTGGTGATGGCCAGCAGCCGATGTCCGACGAAACCGGCAATTTGACGATTGCGTTCAACGGCGAGATTTTCAATTACGTGGAATTGCGCGAAGGGCTGCTGGCCAAGGGCCGATGCTTCCGCACCTCGAGCGACACCGAAGTTCTCCTGCAGCTGTATGACGAGATGGGCGAAGACTGCCTGCCGCTCCTGAACGGTGATTTCGCCTTCGCGATTTGGGACAACCGGCGGCGGCGGATGGTGCTTGCAAGAGACCGCATGGGTGTTAGGCCGCTGTTCTATACCAGCAAGGACGGCGTGCTCTACTTTGCGTCCGAGATAAAAGCCCTGCTGAAGGTACCCGGCATCTCTGCCGAAATCGATCCGATTGCACTCGACCAGATCTTTACGCTGTGGGCGCCGATCGCTCCACGCACGGCTTTCCGCGATATCCACGAGCTGGAGCCGGCAAGCGTAATGATCGCGACACAGGGGCAAGTGACGATCAAACCATACTGGCATCTGGACTATCCTCATCGAGATACGCCATCGAAGATCACCAATGAGGACGACGCGGCCGAGGAACTGCAGGCCCTGTTGACCGACGCGGTGAGGCTTCGCATGCGCGCCGACGTGCCGGTCGGTTCTTACCTTTCGGGCGGGCTCGATTCATCCCTCGTTTCGGCACTCGCGGCCGGTATGACTCCTCTTAAGCTGCAGACATTTTCCGTAACGTTCGACAGCGCCGAGCATGACGAAAGCGCCTTCCAGACCGAAATGGCGTCAGCACTTGGCACGCGCCATCGAACCATAGCCTGTCGTGCCGGTGATATCGCCGATGTGTTTCCCGAAGTCATCCGCTTTACCGAGCGGCCGATCATCCGCACCGCCCCGGCCCCCCTCTATCAACTGTCCGGCCTCGTCCGCCAGGCCGGTTTGAAAGTGGTGCTGACAGGCGAAGGCGCCGACGAAGTCTTTGCCGGCTATGATGTCTTCAAGGAAGCGCGGGTTCGCCGTTTCTGCGGACGACAGCCGGCATCGCGCATAAGACCACAGCTGTTCCGGAAGCTTTATCCCTATCTGCCAGGTCTGCAGCAGCAGTCCGTAGAGTACCTGGCCGCGTTCTTCGGCACCGGCAGCGCAGCCCTGGACGATCCGCTGTTCTCGCATCGGCCGCGTTTCAAGACCACATCAGCGGCCAAGATGTTTTTCTCCGGTGACCTGCGTGCGACATTGAAGGGCTACGACGCAGCCGAGGAACTGGCCGGCCGGTTGCCTGAGGCGTTTTCCCGGTGGCATCCGCTGCATCAAGCGCAATATCTCGAAACCCGCTTTCTCCTGCCGGGCTACATCCTCTCCAGCCAGGGCGATCGCATGGCCATGGCGCATGGTATCGAAGGGCGTTTCCCCTTCCTTGACCATCGCTTGGTGGAGTTTGCGGCAAGACTTCCGCCGGAGATGAAGCTCAAGGGACTGGTGGAAAAACACATACTGCGCAAAGTTGCCAAGCACCTGCTTCCGACTACCATCAGCGAGCGCACCAAACAGCCTTACCGGGCGCCGGAAGCCCGCTCCTTCGTTGGACCCGGAGAACTGGACTACATACGCGACTCGCTGAGCGAGGCGAGCATCGCCGCCGGAGGACTATTCAACGCCAAGGCGGTGGCGAACCTGCACGAGAAATGCCGCTTGCAGCCCGCGTCCGGATTCCGCGACAATGCGGCTTTCGTCGGCATTTTGTCGACGCAGCTGTGGCAGAAGATTTTCACCGGCGAAAAGGTCGGTGCAGCACGAGCGGCCTGAGAAATCGAGGGAATGGAAAATCATGGTAGCAATCAAGGACAAGGTCAAAACCTTTATCGTCGACAACTTCTTGTTCGGCGACACGTCCTACGAGCTTGCGGACTCCGCATCACTGATCGAGAACGGCATCATCGATTCGACGGCCGTGTTGGAGCTCGTGGCATTCATAGAGGATGATTTCGGCATAGCGATGGTCGATGCCGACATCGTACCGGCCAATCTGGATTCGATTGACCGTATCTCAGCCTTCATCAAGGCAAAAGCAGAAGCGCTGGCAGCGTAGGCGCCATCGGCGAGGAGCGTCCGTGCGGATCGAACATTTTCTGACGGCGAAAGCCGCTGCCCATCCAGCCAAAACGGCATTGATCACCGAGCACAAAAGGCTGTGCTACGAAGAGCTGGACGATCTCTCGAGCCGCCTGGCCACCGCCCTTTTCATGAATGGCGTCAGGCGCGGCGACCGGGTCCTGATCTTCATGGACAATTGCTGGGAGGCTGCGGTTTCGATTTTCGCGGTTCTTAAAGCGGGCGCGACTTTCAGTCCGATCAACGCATCCACCAAGGCCGAAAAGCTGGCCTACATCATCACCGATTGCGATGCGGCCGGGATTCTCACGCAAGCAAGACTGATGCCCGTGGTCACCGAGGCGTCCGAATACTCCGGCAAGACCGGTATCTTCGTGGCTTCCACCGTTGCTGCCGATAACCAATGCCCGGCAGGAGCCACATCCCTGGCGGATTGCTTGACGTTTCAAGCCGGGGAGATTGACCATCGCGGCATTGACGTCGATCTTGCGATGTTGATCTACACCTCGGGCTCGACCGGCCGGCCCAAGGGTGTGATGATGACGCACCGCAATTGCGACGCGGCGGCCGACTCCATCACCACCTATCTGCGCAACTCGCCCGACGACATCATCTTGAATGTTCTGCCGCTCGCCTTCGACTACGGCCTCTATCAGTTGCTGATGGCCGTCAGGCTCGGCGCCACGCTCGTGCTCGAGAAGTCCTTCGCTTTTCCCCAGGCGGTCTTTGAACGCATCCGCCAGGAACGAGTGACCGGGCTTCCGCTCGTGCCCACGATGGCAGCGATGATCCTGCAGATGCGTGACCTGGCGCCGGGCTTCCTGCCCAGCCTTCGCTATATTTCCAACACGGCGGCTGCCTTGCCGCCCTCTCACATAGAACGCCTTCGCTTCCTTTTCCCCGGTGTCAGGCTCTATTCGATGTATGGCCTGACGGAATGCAAGCGCTGCACCTATCTGCCGCCCGAGGAGCTCGACCGCCGGCCGGGCTCGGTCGGAATAGCCATTCCGAACACCGAAGCCTTTGTCGTCGACGGCCACGGGCAACGGGTGCCGCCGGGCGTAGCAGGCGAGCTGATCATTCGCGGGCCGCACGTCATGCAGGGTTATTGGCGAAACGAAGCTGCGACGGCACGAGCCCTGCGCCCGGGTCCGAACCCTTGGGAGAAGGTTCTCTACACCGGCGATCTGTTCAGGGCCGATGAGGAAGGCTTTCTTTATTTCGTCGGCCGCAAGGACGACATCATAAAGTCGCGGGGGGAGAAGGTGGCGCCCAAGGAAGTGGAAGCCGTGCTTCACGCTCATCCGGGCATCGCGGAAGCGGTGGTTGTCGGTGTCCCGGATCCCGTGCTCGGGCATGCGATCGGCGCAGTTATCGTACGGTCCGACCCGGCGCTTAGCGAAAAGGATATAATCCGTCACTGTGCACGCCACCTTGAGGACTTCATGGTCCCCAAGGTCATCGAGTTCCGCCGGGAACTGCCGAAGACCGATACCGGCAAGGTCAGCCGTCGGCTTGCGGCAGAAACCATGGAGGCCGCGCAATGAATGTTCGCCCGACCGAGGATGCGCGGACCTTTCTGGCGCAGGCTCTGGCAATCGACCTGATCACCGAAACGGACCGTATCGTAACGGCCTTGCGCCAGCAGTTGCGCGGGCTTCGCAAGCGGGGCCTTGTGCTCGGTCTTTCGGGCGGGATCGATTCGAGCGTGTCGGTCGCGTTGGCGGCACGAGCCGTCGGGCCCAAGAATGTGCTTTGCCTGTTCATGCCGGAAAGCGATTCCGATCCTGAAAGCCTGCGGCTCGGCCGCCTCGTCGCCGAAACTTTCGGTGTCGAGGCTGTGACGGAGGATATCGGGCCGATCCTGCGCGCAATGGGCTGCTACAAGCGTCGCGACGCCTTCATCCGCGAAGTGGTCCCGGAATACGGCGAAGGCTGGGCCTCGAAGATCGTCATCGCGAACGCGCTCGAGGGCGGGGGTTACAACATCTCATCCCTGGTGGTGCAGGATCCGGACGGCAAGCAGACGAAACTGAGAATGCCGCTGCCTGTCTATCTCGGCGTCGTCGCCGCTACCAATATGAAACAACGCACCCGCAAGCAGATTGAATACTATCATGCCGATCGCTTGAACTTCGCCGTTCTTGGAACGCCGAACCGGCTGGAATACGATCAGGGTTTCTTCGTGAAGAACGGTGACGGCGCCGCGGACGTCAAGCCGATCGCCCATCTCTATAAAACGCAGGTCTATGCGCTTGCGGCCCATCTCGGTGTTCCGGAGGAAATCCTTAACCGGCCTCCGACCACCGATACCTACTCGCTGGCGCAGACCCAGGAGGAGTTTTACTTTTCGCTTCCTTATGACCGTATGGATCTTTGCCTTTACGGTCTTAACAACGGCGTGGCGGCTGAGGTAGTTGGGGAGGCGGCGGGGTTGGCCGCCACACAAGTGGAAAGCGTCTGGGCCGATATCATCGCCAAACGCAGGGCGACGCGTTATCTGCACCAGCGTCCGCAACTCGTTGATGTCGTCGAGGAAATCGGCACCTGACAAACAGGTAGAGCGGTGTGCACGGTTCGATTTGCATGCATCCCGCTCTAGCTGAAACGGCTCCCGATAAGCCGGCTCCACTGCTCGCCCGCAAGCCCGTTCAGGAAGGCTTGCGAGTTCTTCATGGCGTCAAGAAGCTCTGGATCACGTGAATGCACCACCGTTGAAGCAACGGTCAGGAAAGCGATCCGTCGTCCAAGCATCGCCTCTAGAAGTGCAGGTTGAACACGTCCACGCAGGCCGCTGACGCCGCGCGCGGCGGCATGATCGATCAGGCAGTCTATCACGGAGCCCGCCTGGCCGGGCAGGGCGAGGATCTGCAGCACGCGGCCAATTTCATACTTCCGTGCGTAATAGGCGAAAGCGCCGACATTGGTGCCGACTGGCGACGTCACGCAAACGTAGACAAGCTCGCCCAGATCCGGCTTTTGTGCGGCATCGGTCAGGATGTGGTCGAGTTGGTCTTCCGTCCATTCCGGGCGTAGCGCGAAACGCGCGATAAACGGCTCGATTAGCTTGGCAAATGTGTGGCTATCGATTTCGGACATCCGAAATCCCCCGTGACCAGCCCCGTCCGCCGCCACACCCGACCAGCGCCGTTCGCTGGACGTCATCCTCCTGCAATAGAATCGGTCGACGGCACGCGCCAACGGATTGAGCACTCGGGCAAGCTCCATGCGATTGGCGGAAAGGCTGAGCATGAAGGTCGCTGGCCGCATCACACGCACCCAGTCGAGGCTGTATTGCGGCAGGACCACGCCGCGCAGCCGGGTCCACAATTTCACGGAGATATCGTTGGCCGTCTCGCTGAAGGAGATGTCCTGCGGACCATCCAGGTAAGCTTTCAGCAAGCGGGCGCCGGCCAGCGGGTCGTGCTCATGGTCCTCGACCATGAGCGAACTACAGATGGCGGCGCGTACTTGACGGCCGTTGAACGTCATCGGCAACACATGAACGCCGACAAACCCGGAGACACGACCGGCGTCGTTGACGTGGACAAGCGACCGGAGGTTGTCTCCGCAACCGGGCGCATCCAGATAAAACCGTTTCATGTATTCCACGAGAGAGGCCGGCGCTTCGGTCCTTTCCTTCAACAGCACGCGTTGAAACATGTTCGCGACTGCCGGGAGATCGGCGCCTTGCAAGGCGCGAATGACGCTCAAGCCCGGCTCCCGCCACCAAAGTTCCGCCCCCCGAGCTTCCGGGCCAAGGCGACACGAGGCACGAAAACATCGGACGCGCGTTCCAACTCGACGCCCATGAAGCCGTGCAACCTCGGCCAGTTGCGATCGCCCCGGTGACCGAACGGAGTGCTGAATTGCTGCGGCAAGGTGGAACCCTTTGCTTGACCGACGAAAAACCGGCGTCATTGCTGCTAGCAGATTCAGGTAAACCGATATTAAAGTCGTTGCTTTGAATGGTAGCGAACCTGGTCGTCCGGGCCTCATACTTGGGGATCGGCAATTTTGGTTCCTGGCGGACTCCATACGACCGGCGTGAGTTGCGTGCTCCACGTCGAACCGTTTCGGCTAGCCAAAGTTTCGTGCGGCGGCTCTTGACTGGGAGCGCGGGCGGAATACGGTGAGACAAATACCGGCTCTGGCCGCCGGGCGGCAAGAATGCCTCGTATGCCTCGCCTTGCGGCGGTGGCTGCGGGGCATTGTCATTTTGAGGCTTTGCTTGAAACGCCATATCGAGATCGGCATTCTTTATTCGCGGTCCGGCAACTACCGGCTGGTGTCCGAATCCTGCCGCGCGGGCGCGGTGAACGCCATCGCGGACGTCAATGCCGATCCCGCTGTCCCCTTCGAATTCGTCCCGGTCGAGCGCGACCCGCAGGGCAACATCGACCGGTATGCAAGCGGCTGCGCCGACATTCTCGCCAACAGTGGCGCGCGTCACATCATTGGCTGCGTCACCTCTTGGAGCCGCAAGGAGGTCATTCCAATCCTGGAAAGGGCAGGCGGCACGCTGTGGTACGCCTGCCCGTACGAAGGCTTCGAAGCCAACGAGCACGTCGTCTATACGCACGCCTGCCCCAATCAGCATCTCGTACCGCTGCTTGCCTATGTCGTGCCTCGTTTCGGCGCCGACGGCTTCCTGCTCGGTTCCAACTACATCTGGGGTTGGGAGACCAACCGTGTGGCGCGCGACCTGATTGCGGACGCCGGCGGCAAGGTGCTGGGCGAACGCTACCTGCCGCTAGGGGAGCTCGATGTTGCGCGGCTGATCGCGGAGGTACAGGCGACGAAACCTGATTTCATTCTGAATAATCTCATCGGCCCTTCGTCCTATGCCTTTATCGCCGCCTATGCCGAGCTTGGCCGGCGCGACCCGCATTTCAGGCCGGAGCGTTGCCCGATCCTGTCCTGCAATCTCACGGAATGCGAATTGCCGGCGCTCAACGGGGCAGGCGATGGCCATCTTTCGGTTGGGCCCTATTTTCACGACATCTCGGGCGCGGATCGCGGAGCGGCTTCAGTGTCTTCCGTTATGCCTGCCTCATCCTTCGAGGCGGCGGCTTATGCCTCGGTGCGTACGCTCGCAGAGATACTCACCCGCAACCCCGGTGCACAATGGATGGACCTTCCCAAGGTCTTTGCCGGAACATCATTTCGAACGCCGCTGGGCGACATCGCCATCGACCCGCAAACCCAGCATGCTACGTTGCCGGTGCAGATCGGACGTATCGATGGAACATCGTTCAAAACGGTCACGCTGACGAAGGGCGTGGCACCCGATCCCTACCTTTCCCGCTATGACCGGACGGAGACGTTCGGGCGGCCACGCCTGCGGGTGGTGTCGTGAGCAAGATGGCGCGTATCCCGAACCTTGGAGGCGCCAGGGCTTTTGTCCTGCATCGTCCACATCCGACCGTGCAGGCGATCACAAGACAATTGTCGGCCATCGGCCTTGAGGCGATTGGCTTCTGGCCGGAACTGCCGGCCGAAGCGCTGGCGGCGGACTTCGTCTTCTTCGACGTCGACCTCGGCTTTGACGAGCAATTTCCGTGGAAGCCGGGCGAGGCCCCGATGCCGCTGATAGCGCTGATCGGCTCCGAGGCGCCGGGGCGTGTCGAATGGGCACTGTCGCACAAGGCCGATGCCCAATTGCTGAAACCGGTCGGCAATGCCGGCGTCTACAGCGCGCTTTTGATCGCAAGGCAGAGTTTCGAGGCGCGCAAGCTTCTGGCCGGCGAGATCGCCTCGCTCCGTCAGCGGGTCGCGGAGCGCCAGACCATCGTACGCGCGGTGGAGGTCTTGTCGAAGGGCGCCGAGGACGGCCGTGCCTATGCGCAGCTCCGCTCGCTGGCGATGAGCTGGCAAATCAGCGTCGAGGAAGCCGCGCGCAGGATCGTGGCGATGACACAAGAAGAAGGCGACGATGACCAATCCGATCGCGCCTGAGCTTTCAGCTGCCGGGCGTATGCCAGCCAAGCCTCGCGCCGGCGTTTGGCGACGTCTGCTAAAACGGCCTCTCGCTTTGCTCGGCCTCGGGATTATTGCCCTTGTCTTGGCCGGCGCCATTCTTGCACCGTGGCTGACAGGCTACGATCCGAACGAGCAGATGTTCGACGGGCTCACGCTTGAAGGCGCGCCACTGCCGCCGGGAGCCCAGTTCTGGCTAGGCACCGACCTGCTTGGCCGCGACCTGCTGACGCGTCTCCTATTCGGCGCGCGCACGTCGCTGATCATCGGCATCGTCGCCAATGGCGTGGCGCTTCTGATCGGCACGCTGGTCGGCATCACCGCCGGCTATTTCCGCGGCTGGATCGGCAGCGCGCTTATGCGCTTCACCGATTTGATGATGGCTTTCCCGGCGCTGCTGCTCGCCATCTGCCTGGCGGCGGTGCTCCAGCCGAGCCTGTGGATCGTCGCCATGGTGATCGCATTGGTGAACTGGGTGCAGACCGCCCGCGTCATCTACACCGAGACAAGTTCGCTCTCCGAGCGCGAGTTCATCGATGCCGAGCGCACCATCGGCGCAAGCGCTGCACGTATCCTGTTTCGCCATATCCTGCCCCACCTTTTGCCGACGATCATCGTCTGGGGCACGCTCGGCATCTCGACGACGGTACTTCTGGAAGCGACGCTCAGCTATCTCGGCATCGGCGTGCAACCGCCGACTGCTTCCTGGGGCAACATCATCTTCGAAAATCAAACCTATTTTCAGGCAGCGCCCTGGCTGGTTTTCTTTCCGGGTGCGGCGATCCTGGCGCTGGCGCTAGCCTTTAACCTGGTCGGCGATGCGCTGCGCGACATCCTCGATCCGACGCAAAGGGGGCGGGCATGATCGCCTATCTCGGCCGCCGCGTTGTCCAGTCGGTTCTCATCTTGCTCGGCGTCTCCCTGATCACCTTTGCGCTGCTCTATCTGCTGCCCGCCGATCCCGTCCGCCAGATCGCCGGCCGCAGCGCAACGCCCGAGACGGTCGAGAGCATCCGCCGGCAGCTCGGTCTCGACCAGCCCTTTGTCGTTCAGTACTGGCACTACCTGACCAGCCTTCTCAGCGGCGATCTGGGGCGCTCCTACATTCAGCGCTCGGAGGTCACGGAGCTTATCGTCTCGCGGCTGCCGGCAAGCCTGCTGCTAATGGTCGGCGCCATTGCTTGCGAAGTGGTGATCGGGCTGACGATGGGCCTCATCGCCGCCGTAAAGCGTGGCACCGCCACCGACCAGTCGCTGATGGTCGCCTCCTTCGTCGGCGTCTCGGCGCCGCAGTTCGTCGTCGGCCTGCTGCTGCTTTATGTATTCGCGGTGCGGCTCGGCTGGTTCCCGATCGGCGGTTACGGCACCTGGCGTCATCTGGTGCTGCCGTCGCTGACCATGGGAATTCTTGGCGCCGGCTGGTACGCCCGCATGATGCGCTCGTCGATGATCGACGTGCTGCGCCAGGATTACGTGCGTACCGCGCGTGCCAAGGGTCTTGCACGCAGCGCCATTATCTTCCGGCACGCGCTGCCCAACGCCATCCTGCCGGTCATCGCCATGATCGGCATCGACATCGGCATCTTCATGGGCGGCATCGTGGTTGTCGAAAGCGTGTTCGGCTGGCCAGGCATCGGCCAGCTAGCCTGGCAGGCCATTCAGCGCATCGACATTCCGATCATCATGGGGGTCACCCTGGTTTCGGCCTTTGCCATCGTGCTCGGCAATCTCCTGGCCGACACTGTCGCACCGTTCATCGATCCGCGCATCAAGCTCAGATGAAAACCAAAAAATCAGAGAAAGGGAACATGGCATGAGAAAATATCTGATATCCACCGTGGCGGCATCGGCGCTTGCGCTGGTGCTTGGCATGACGAGCGTACGCGCCGAAGACATTGTCGATCCGAATGCCAAGCAGGGCGGCGCGATCACCATCACCTACAAGGACGACGTCGCCACGCTCGATCCGGCCATCGGCTATGACTGGCAGAACTGGTCGATGATCAAGAGCCTGTTCGACGGGCTGATGGACTACGAGCCGGGCACCACCAACCTGCGGCCCGACCTTGCCGAGAGCTACGAGATTGCGCCTGATGGCAAGACCTTCACCTTCAAGCTGCGCCATGGAGTGAAATTCCACAACGGCCGCGAGATGACCGCCGACGACGTGAAATATTCGCTCGACCGGGTCACCAATCCAAAGACACAGAGCCCGGGTGCCGGCTTCTTCGGCTCGATCAAAGGCTATGACGATGTCGCTGCCGGCAAAGCGGAAAGCCTGGCCGGCATAACCGTCGTCGATCCCTACACGATCAAGTTCGAGCTGACCCGGCCCGACGCCACCTTCCTGCATGTCATGGCGATCAACTTCTCGCACGTCGTGCCGAAGGAAGAGGTCGAAAAATACGGCGCGGATTTCGGCAAGCATCCGGTCGGAACCGGCGCCTTCAAGCTCGCCGAATGGACGCTCGGCCAGCGCGTGGTCTTCGAGCGCAACCCGGATTACTGGCACAAAGGTCTGCCGCATCTCGACAAGATCACCTTTGAAATCGGCCAGGAGCCGATCGTGGCGCTGCTGCGGCTGCAGAAAGGCGAGATCGACGTTCCCGGCGACGGCATTCCCCCGGCGAAATTCCAGGAGGTGATGGCCGATCCCGAGCAGAAGGCCCGTGTCGTCGAAGGCGGCCAGTTGCACACCGGCTATATCACCATGAATACCACCATGGCGCCCTTCGACAATGTGAAGGTACGGCAGGCGGTCAACATGGCGATCAACAAGGACCGCATCGTCCAGCTGATCAACAACCGTGCGGTGCCGGCCAATCAGCCGTTGCCGCCGTCGATGCCTGGCTACGACAAGGAATTCAAGGGCTATCCCTATGACGTGAGCAAGGCCAAGGCTTTGCTTGCCGAGGCCGGGCATCCCGACGGATTTGACACGCAGTTGTTTGCCATGAACACCGATCCCAACCCGCGCATCGCGCAGGCCATTCAGCAGGATCTGGCGGCGGTCGGCATCAAGGCCAGTATCCAGTCGCTCGCGCAGGCCAACGTCATCGCCGCCGGCGGCGACAAGGCCGGTGCGCCGATGATCTGGTCCGGCGGCATGGCCTGGATCGCCGACTTCCCCGATCCGTCGAACTTCTACGGCCCGATCCTCGGCTGCGCTGGTGCCGTCCCGGGCGGCTGGAACTGGTCGTGGTATTGCAACAAGGAGCTTGACGCCAAGGCAGCCGAAGCCGACTCCATCGTCGACCCGGCCAAGGCTGGCGAGCGCGCCAAGATGTGGAGCGAGATCTACGGCAAGATCATGGAAGACGCGCCCTGGGCACCGGTGTTCAACGAGCAGCGTTTCACCATGAAATCAGCCCGCATGGGTGGCGCCGACAACCTCTATGTCGACCCGGTCCACATCCCGATCAACTACGACAATGTGTATGTGACCGATGTGCAATAACTGCGACTACACCATCCACGGGCGCCACCATCATTTCGGCTGGGACAATTCCTTTGTCCCGGCCGAACGAGTGGCGCCAGGGTCGACGATCGAGTTCCAGTGCCTGGACTCGTCCGGCGGGCAGTTGACGATGGAGAGCACCGTCGACGACGTTGCTGTGCTCGATTTTGCCAAGGTGAACCCGGTCACTGGGCCGATCTATGTCGACGGGGCGGAACCGGGCGACGCCCTGAAAATTACCATCGAGGCGTTCAAGCCGTCCGGCTTCGGGTGGACGGCAAATATCCCGGGATTCGGTCTGTTGGCTGATGACTTCACTCAACCGGCACTGAATATCTGGAAGTACGACGCCGCCTCGCTCGAACCGGCGCTGTTCGGCAAGAGCGGCCGGGTGCCGCTCAAGCCCTTCGCCGGCACCATCGGCAATGCCCCGGCTGAGCCGGGTCTGCATTCGGTGGTCCCGCCGCGGCGCGTGGGCGGCAATCTGGACATACGCGATCTCGCTGCCGGCACGGTGCTCTACCTGCCAGTAGAGGTCGCGGGAGCGTTGTTCTCGGTCGGCGACACGCACGCCGCGCAAGGCGACGGCGAGGTCTGCGGCACGGCAATCGAGAGCCCCATGAATGCCGTGCTGACGCTCGATCTGGTCAAGGATGCCCGGCTGCGGACGCCGCGTTTCACAACGCCCGGTCCGGTGTCGCGGCATCTCGACGCCAAGGGCTATGAGGTGACAACCGGTATCGGGCCGGATCTGATGGACGGCGCCAGGAGCGCCGTCTCCCAGATGATCGACCTGCTCTCCGGCCGCTGCGGCATGGATCCGGTAGATGCCTATATGCTCGTCTCGGTTTGCGGTGACCTGCGCATCAGCGAGATTGTCGACATGCCCAACTGGGTGGTTTCGTTCTACTTCCCCCGCTGCGTCTTTGAATGAACGTGGAGGACATCAAACGATCCGGGCAGGCCGCCGCGGAGAGTGGCTCCATTAGGCCGGTACTCAGCGTCTCAGGTCTGAGCGTCGCCGTGCGTGGCGAGGAGGGCGAGCGCGACGTCGTTTCCGACCTGACATTCGGCCTGATGCGCGGCGAAACGCTTTGCATTGCCGGCGAGTCCGGTTCCGGCAAGTCGATGACGGCGCTGGCCATCATGGGCTTGCTGCCGCAGCCGGCGGCACGCATCAGATCAGGCTCCATCCGGCTCGGCGATCAGGATCTCGCGGCTCTCAGCGAGAGCGGCATGCGCCGCATCCGCGGCAACCGTATTGCAATGATCTTTCAGGAACCGATGACATCGCTCAATCCGGTTCTGTCCATCGGCCGTCAGCTCACGGAGGCGATCGAGGCACACACCTCGCTGCCGCGCTCCGACTCGCGGTTGAGGGCGCTCGAGGCGCTGAAGGCAGTCCGAATTCCGGATGCCGAACGGCGGCTCGAGCACTATCCGCACGAACTCTCAGGCGGCATGCGTCAGCGCGTGATGATTGCCATGGCTCTGGCCCTGAACCCGGATGTGCTGATCGCCGATGAGCCGACGACCGCCCTCGATGTCACGGTTCAGGGCGAGGTGCTGGAGCTGCTGCGCGACCTGCAGCGCCAGCACGGCACCAGCGTTATCCTGATCACGCACGACATGGGCGTCGTCGCCGAGATGGCGGACCGCGTCATTGTCATGCGCGACGGCCGGATGGTCGAGCAGGGCAGGGCGGCTGACATCTTCAATCGCCCGCAGGCCGACTATACGCGCGAGCTTCTGGCCGCCGTGCCGCGTATCGGCGGCGGACGGATGGCCGAAGACCGACAAGATGCCGCCAACATGCCGGCCGAGCTTGTACATGTCGGCGATCTTCACGTCCGCTTCGACCTGCGTGGCGGCTTCTTCGGCCGCGTCGACCGCAGGGTGCACGCGGTCGAAGGCGTCAGTTTCTCGATCGCGCCGCACGAAACCCTGTCGCTGGTCGGCGAATCGGGCTGCGGCAAGTCGACGACGGCCAAGGCGATCGCCGGGCTGGTGCCCTACATCGGCAGCATTTCAATCGGCGGCCAGGACTTGTCGGCACTCAGCCGAAAGGAGCGCAAGGCTGTCCGCCGCAATGTGCAGATGATCTTTCAGGATCCCTTCGCGTCCCTCGACCCGCGCATGCGAGTAGGCGATCTCGTCGCCGAGCCTCTGCTGATCCACGGCCTTGGCGACAGAGAGCAACGGCGTGCCCAGATCGCCGCCCTGTTCGAATGCGTGGGCCTCTCCGCTGACCAGATGGAGCGCTATCCCCACGAATTCTCCGGCGGGCAGCGCCAGCGAATCTGCATTGCAAGGGCGCTGGCGCTGCGACCGAAGCTGATCATTGCCGACGAGAGCGTCTCTGCTCTCGACGTGTCGGTGCAAGCGCGCGTGTTAAGACTGCTGAAGGAACTGCAGCGCGAATTTGGCGTCGCATATCTCTTCATCTCGCACGACATGGCGGTGGTAGAGAACATCTCCGATCGCGTGGCGGTAATGTATCTGGGGCAGATCGTCGAGATGGGCACCCGCGACCAGATCTTCTCCAACCCGTGCCATCCTTACACAAAGCGGCTGATCGAAGCCGTTCCGGTTCCCGATCCAGGCCGCCGGCGCGCCCGGTTCGCCCGCTTGGACAGCGAAATTCCAAGCACTGTGCGGCGCATCGGTGACGACCCCCGGAAGCTCAAGCTTGAAGATGTTGGCGACGGCCACCTCGTCGCCACTTGAGCGAGCTTAGGCTACCTCGTCCAGCCAATCGGCAGAGGCTCGGGGACAGCAGCCTATGTGATGCTCAGACGCGGGAAATCATCGGCGATGGCGCTGCCGCGGCAGCGCCAGTCGGCGATGCCGATCGCCAGTTTACATCTGACATGTTAGTGTGCTAACGCTACGTGCACATTGATTTCAACGGAGTTCGTATTGGCTTCCCGCTTTGGTCTTTCGGTTGCCCTAACCACACCCTTCGACCCGTCGGGGCAGATAGCGCTCGCGCCGATGATCGCCCATGCCCGAGCCTGCCTTGGCGCCGGCTGCAGCAGTGTGACGCTGTTCGGCACCACCGGCGAAGGAGCCTCGGTCGGCACCGACGAGCGGCGGATCGTGATCGAGGCCATGCTGGCGGCCGGTATTCCGGCACATCAGCTCGTTACCGGCGTGCTGGTCGATGCAGCCGAAGATGCCGCCGATCAGGCCCGGCACGCTTTGCAGCGCGGCGTTCGCAACATTCTGCTGGCTCCGCCGAGCTACTTCAAGAATGTTGGCGAGGACGGGCTGTTCGGATGGTTTTCCGCCGTCTTCGCCGCACTCGGTCCGCTGGCGCGCGACGTGCTCCTCTATAACATCCCCTCAGTCACCATGGTGCCACTCCCGCTTGGGCTGATCGGCCGGCTGCGCACCGCTTTTCCCGCCGCGGTGGCCGGGGTGAAGGATTCCGGGGGGGACTGGAGTTACAGTGAGGCGCTGCTTGAAGCGCACGGCGATCTGGTGATCCTCATCGGCGACGAACGGCATCTGGCGAGAAGCGTGCGCCGCGGCGGACAGGGTGCGATTTCCGGCATGGCTAATTTTGTTACCGGCGAAATCCGCGCAATGGTCGAAGAGGGCCGCGACGACTCACGCGTCGAGGACTTCGTGCTCGAATTGCTCAAATACCCGGTCACGCCGGCGGTGAAGGTCATGGTCGCACGCAAGATCGGCGACGAGCGCTGGCTGGCGGTTCGCCCGCCCCTGGAGGCGATCGGCCCGCAAGGACAGCGGCAGCTTGCTGCTGCATACGACAGGCTGTTTGCGACAGAGGCGGCCTGACCGACAAGGCCGGGCTGACCGACAAGGAAGCGAGCTGAAGTGGAAGACGGCAGCGAACCGATCACTCTCCGGGAGAAAGCCTATGCCAGCTTCACGCGGCATTTGCTGGCCCGTGATCTGCGGCCGGGGCAATTCGTGTCACAGCGCGAACTGGTCGCTTTCACCGGACTGCCGCTGGGCGCCATTCGCGAGATCGTCCCGCGTCTCGAGGCTGAGGGACTGCTGACCACCATCCCGCAGCGCGGCATGCAGATCGCGCATATCGACATCAATTTGATCCGCGAGGCGTTTCAGTTTCGGTTGTTCATGGAACGCGAGGCAGTGGCGCTATTCACGACCAGCGCTTCTGACGCCGAACTTGCCCGCATGCGGCGCGAACATGAGGAGATGCTGGCTCAAGCTCTGGGACAGGCGCCGACGCCGGAAATGGAAGCCAAGGCCCAGAACATCGACTGGGCAATGCACGACACCTTCATCAATGCGCTCGGCAACGAGATTATCGCCAAGGCCTATCTGGTCAACTCGGTGAAAATCCGGCTGATCCACCAGGAGCGTTTCCGCATCGACGGACGTGTCGTGCCGGTGATGCGCGAACATTTGGCGGTCATCGAAGCCATGGAGAGCCGCAATCCGCAAAAGGCGGTTGAAGCGATCAGTCTGCATATCGACAATGCGCGCCGGCTGGCGCTCCAGATCTGAGGAAATATAGCCGCGCCGCGGGTTCGCGGCGCATCCACAACGACAGCAACCGGGAGGAAGAAATGTCGTCCAATCTGTTCAACCCAACCAGGAGGCAACTCCTTGCCGGAACCGCAGCGCTAACTGCTGCCGGCCTTGTGGGGCTTCGCCCCGGCTTTGCCGCAGGCGTCGACTGGAGACGCTTTGCCGGGACGACGCTTGACGTCAATCTGGTGAAAAGCCCGCGCAGCGACACCATCCTGAAATATCTTGCCGAGTTCGAGGAACTGACCGGCATTAAGGTCAATGCCGAGGCGACGCCCGAGCAGCAGCAGCGCCAGAAGACGGTGATCGAGTTGAGCTCGGGCAAGCCGAGCTTCGATGTCGTGCATCTGAGCTACCACGTGCAGAAGCGCCAGTTCGAGAAGGGCGGCTGGCTGGCCGACATCGCCGGCTATCTCGCCGACCCGTCGCTCACCGATCCGGCGCTGGTCGAAAGCGACTTCGCCGAAGCCGGCATGCTGTTTGCCAAGGACGGCCAGGGCGTGCTGCGCTCGCTACCCTTCTCGGTGGACTACTGGATCCTCTACTGGAACAAGGAGCTGTTCGAGGCCAAGGGCCTCAAATACCCCGAGACCTTCGAGCAACTGGTGGCCGCCGCCGAAGCGCTGACCGACCCCTCGACCAATACATGCGGCTTCGTCGCCCGCGGGCTCAAGAACGCAAACACGCCGGTGTGGACGTCGCTGATGCTCGGCTACGACATGACACCGCTCGATGACAAGGGCAAGCTGCGCACCGAGGCTCCCGAGGCGGTCGAGGCTGCCGCGCTCTATCAAAGATTGATGACCAAGTCCGCCCCTCCGGGCGTCACGGGGTTCAATTGGGCCGAAGCACAGTCTGCCTTCCTGCAGGGAAAGATCGGCATGTGGTTCGACGGTGTGGGTTTTGCCCCGCCGATGGAAAACCCGGAAAAGTCGAGGGTAGTCGGTAAGGTCGGTTATGGCGTCATGCCCAAGGGTCCCAAGGCGCATGCCTCGGGCACCTTCGGCGACGGGATTGGCGTTACCGCCGCCAGCGAGAAGAAGGAAGCTGCCTATCTGTTCTGCCAGTGGGCGGTATCGCCAGCCATGGGCGCGCGGCTGTTGCAGGCCGGCGCCGGTGTTCCGTTCCGCAAATCCGTGCTGGAGGATCCCAAGGTGCGGGAAGGCGTCACCATGCCGGCAAGCTGGCTCGATGCCGTGGTCGGCTCGGGCAATATCAGCCGGCTGGCGCTGCCGGTCATCATCCCCGTCACCGAATTCCGCGACATCTATGGCGTGGCGCTGACCAACATGATTGCCGGCGCCGATCCCGCCGCGGAGCTGAAGAAGGCCACCGAGCAGTTCCAGCCGGTTCTCGACAGGAGCGAGCAGGGCTGATGTCGGCCACCACCCCAGAACAGACCGGGGTGACGATGCCGGTTATCGACGGGAGCCAGACCATCCGGCTGGCTCCCAACTACTGGCCTTTCGTTGTCCCCGCACTCGTCGTCGTCGGCGCCGTCATCGTCTTCCCCTGGGCTTTCACCCTGTGGATGAGCGTCAACCGCTGGACGCTCGGCCAGTCGCGGAGCTTTGCCGGGATGGAAAACTATCTCCGCCTGGCCAGCGACCCACGTTTCTGGGAATCCCTTGTTCATACGTTGACCTACACCTTCCTCTCGGTTGCAGCGCCGATGCTGCTGGGCACTCTGGCCGCCCTGATTTTCGACGCCAGGTTTCCGCTGCGAGGCTTGCTGCGCGGCATCTTCGTCATGCCGATGATGGCGACACCCGTTGCCGTGGCACTGGTTTGGACCATGATGTTCCATCCTCAGCTTGGCGTGCTCAACTACCTGCTGTCGCTGGTCGGCATCCCGGCTCAGGAATGGATATTCAACGCCAACACGGTCATCCCGTCGCTGGTTGCGGTCGAGACCTGGCAGTGGACGCCGCTGGTCATGCTGATCGTGCTCGGCGGGCTGGCCTCGGTGCCGCGCGAGCCCTTCGAAAGCGCCGAGATCGACGGCGCCAATGCCTGGCAGCAATTCCGCTATCTCACTCTGCCGATGATCGCGCCGTTCCTGATGATCGCGGTCATCATCCGCACCATCGATGCGTTGAAGAGCTTCGACATCATCTACGCGATGACCCAGGGCGGCCCGGGCACGGCGTCGGAGACCATCAACATCTATCTCTACAACACCGCCTTCTCCTACTACGATATCGGCTACGGTTCGGCCATGGCCGTGGTGTTCTTCGTCGTCATCGTGGCCCTGTCCTTCGTCCTGCTTATGCTGCGCCAACGCTCGCAGTGGATCGATACGGAGGGCAAATAGATGAGTTCACGGCTGCTCAACCAGATCGGTCTGTTTTTCGCTGCCCTGGTTTTCGTCTCGCCGGCGATCCTGTTCTTCCTCTGGATGATCTCATTGTCGCTGAAATTCGAAATCGATAACGGTGCCTATCCGCCGATCCTGATCCCCGAACGTTTCGCCTGGTCGAACTATGTGAAAGTGTTCGAGGAGAACAATTTCCTGCTGTATCTCTGGAATTCGATTCTGGTCACCGGCACGGCGACCTTGCTGGCGCTGTTGATCGGCGTACCGGCCGGCTATGGTATCGCACGGCTCAAGGCTGAACGATCGGCGGTCGTCATCATGATCGCCCGTATGACGCCCGGACTATCCTATCTCATCCCGCTGTTTCTGCTGTTTCAATGGATCGGGATCCTCGGCACGCTCTGGCCGCAGATCATCATCCATCTGGTGGTGACGGTGCCGATCGTGGTCTGGGTAATGATCGGCTATTTCGAGACCACGCCGATGGAACTGGAGGAGGCGGCCAACATCGACGGCGCCAGCTCGTGGCAGGTTTTCCGGCTGGTTGCCCTGCCCATCGCCAAGCCGGGCATCGTCGTCGCCTTCATCCTGTCCGTGATCTTCTCGTGGAACAATTTCGTTTTCGGCGTGGTGCTCGCCAGCCGTGAGACGCGCACACTCCCGGTCGCCGTCTACAACATGCTGTCCTACGAGCAGGTCAGTTGGGGCCCGCTCGCCGCGGCGGCGCTGGTGGTGACGCTGCCGGTGCTGATCCTGACCATGTTCGCGCAAAGGCAGATCGTCGCGGGGCTGACCGCCGGCGCCGTCAAGGGCGGCTGAGGGCGCGTCCTGACATCACTCTTTTCCAGGAAAGATCCAATGGCATCGGTAACAATCAATAACGTGCAGAAGGCCTTCGGGGCCACCAAGATCATTCACGACGTCAGCGTCGACATCGCCGACGGCGAATTCGTCATCCTGGTCGGTCCGTCGGGATGCGGAAAATCGACGCTGCTGCGCATGATCGCAGGCCTTGAAACGATCTCCGGCGGAAAGATCGCCATCGGCGAACGCATGGTCAACAATCTGCGCGCGCGGGACCGGAACATCGCCATGGTGTTCCAGAATTATGCGCTCTATCCGCATATGACTGTTGCCGACAATATGGGCTTCGCCCTCAAGATCAAGAAAGCCGATCCGGCCGACACCGCTGGCCGGGTCCGGAAAGCAGCCGGCATTCTTGGCCTGGAAAAGTTGCTTGACCGCTATCCGCGCCAGCTTTCTGGCGGCCAGCGCCAGCGCGTCGCCATGGGCCGCGCGATCGTACGCGACCCACAGGTCTTCCTGTTCGACGAGCCGCTCTCCAACCTCGATGCCAAATTGCGCGTCCAGATGCGCGGCGAGATCAAGGCCCTGCACCAGCGGCTGGGTACCACGACGATCTATGTCACGCACGACCAGATCGAGGCCATGACCATGGCCGACAAGATCGTCGTGCTGCATGACGGCCTGGTCGAGCAGATCGGCGCGCCGCTGGACCTCTACGACCATCCGGCCAACCTCTTCGTTGCCGGTTTCATCGGCTCGCCCGCCATGAACTTCATTGCCGGCCGCATCGAGGAGGGCGTGTTCCGCAGCGCCGGCGGGTTGATCCTGCCGTTGCCGGAAGGCGCCCAGCCGGCGGATGCCGCAGGACGCGAACTCGTCTACGGCATTCGCCCGGAACATATCCGGGCGACCGGGCAGGGCGTGCCGGGCACGATCACGCTTCTCGAGGCGACCGGCTCGGAAATCTTCGCCAGGGTCGACTGCTCCGGTGAAGAAATCTCCTGCCTCTTCCGAGAAAGGCTTGCGCTCAAGCAAGGCGAAGGGGTGCGGATCGAAATCGATCGCGTATGTGCGCATCTGTTCGACGCAGCAACCGGTCGGCGCATCTGACTCGGTGGTTGGTGAATGCGTGGTTGGCCTTAGGTCGGCAATGCGAATTCACCGGCGAGTTCGATGGCGCGGCCTTCGCGGGCCGATCTCTCGGCGGCGAGGCCCATGACGACGGCCCACCAGCCGTCTCGCAAGGTCACTTCCACTTTGCCTTGTCCGCGCACCGCAGCGGTGAAGCGAGCGTGCTCGAAAAAGGTCGAACCGTTATGGTCGCCTGCCTCGAGCAGCCGGGGGTCAACGGGAATCTCCAGCAGTCGTGGTCCAGGCGGATTGCGCGGGCTGACGATCAACTGGGGCACTGGCGCAGGGCCAAGGTGGGTCGGCCAGAAACGGCCTGGTCCGGGCACCAGACATTCGATCTTTCCCTCGCCGCCGACAGCGCAGAGTTCCTCCTGATAGCGGCTGCCCTCGGCAAACATGCACAGTTCCAGCATGGCGCGCGCGCCGCTCGCGAAATCAACCAGCACATAGCCATGGTCAAGGATATCCGGCCTCTCACCGCCATAGCGTTCGTCGAGATGGTTTACGGCCTGTCCAGCGCTCGCCATCACGCGGAGGGGGTCGGATTCGAGGATCAGCCGCATCAGGTCGAAGAAGTGGCAGCATTTCTCGACGAACGTGCCGCCGGTGTTGCGGTTGAAGCGGTTCCAGTCGCCGACCTTGGCCAGAAACGGGAAGCGGTGCTCGCGGACCGTCAGCATGCGGATGCCGCCGGTGGCGTGGCGCGCCTGCTCGACGAATGCGGCGACGGGCGGCATATAGCGGTATTCCATGGCCACCCAGACGAGCGGAAGCCGAGCTTTCAACGCCGCGATTCGCCCCTCGTCGGCGGCCGCGGTGAAGAGCGGCTTTTCCACCAGCACCGGGAGTGGTCGAAGTGCGGCGATCTCCTCCATCTGACTGAGGTGATGGTGGTTGGGGCTGGCAATCAAGATGCAGTCCACCTCGTCCATCGCCAGCAGCTCGGCGATCGATGCCGCCGATCGCGCGCCCGACGCCGCCGCCAGTGACGCCGCCAACATGCCGGGGTCCGGCTCGAAGATCGCGGCCACATGTGCGTCGGGCAACAGAGCGATGTTGCGGATATGCTCGCGGCCCATCATGCCGCAGCCGATGATGCCGTAGCCGATCGATGATCTGGTCACGCTGCGTCTTGCTCCGGCCTATCTGAAACGTGTGACGTACCGCGCCGCGCCCGGATCGAACCAGCTGCGGGAATATTCCGCGCTGGCGCCGTCGCCAGCCCAGGCGATACGTTCTATGAAACCCACGACCGTCCCCGGCGGTGGCCTGAACTCGAGCGGGGCCCAGTCCGGCACAGGCGCGACGGCGACATGGTCTTCGGCGCGAACGATCGAAAAGCCGAGCACGAGCCTGTAGTGGAGATAGAGGGATTCCGACAGGTCCTCGCGCTTGAGCTTCTCGGCGCGGCTGACGTCCAGCCAGATCTCCTCGACCGCGGCCGGCTCTCCGTCGAGCCGCCGCAGCCGGCGTATACGATGGGCTTCGCCGGCGCTGCCGAATTGCGGCAGGTCGGCTGGCTTGGGCAGTCGCTCGACGGATAGCACGTCGGCGCTCGGCAGGCCGCCGCCACCGATACGCTCCAGGCGAAAGAAAGCATAGATCCCGAGCAAGTCGCCGCGCGCCCGCACATAGTTACCCGAGCCCTGGATGCGATCGAGAAGGCCCTTTTCGGTCAAATCTGCCAGCGCCCGCCTGAGCGTGCCGACGGCAATCCCGAGGCTCGCGGCCATCGCGCGCTCGGGCGGCAGCCGCGCCCCGTCGGCTAGCCGTCCGGCCGCGATTTCGCGGATCAGCATTTCGCTGGTCTGCAAGTGCACAGGCAGGGGGCCGCGCATCTGGCTGGATCGGTGGCCGGGGCCCGCCCTTGTCAAATGCATCCGGTGTTCCAATCGCATCCCGGTTTCGGGTTTGGCTCCAAATTGATACAGTATTGATCTACACCAAAACGAATGCTACGCAAGCCCTATTCGCAGCTCCGGAGGTCATTGAAGAGTGGCCCGGACGTCTATTCTGAAGAGTGGCAATGAGCATCGTCCCAATCACCTCGCCGGATCTCGAAGCTGCCGAAGTCTCGTGGTTCGCCGCACTCTGCTCGGACGACTATCGCTATCTCGGCGTTCCGGACGGCGCGTTGCGCTCGAGCTGGGCGCATTGCTCCGAGATCGTGAAGACGTCCGAGGAACTCGGTTTCCGCAACATCTTGTGTCCGTCGTCCTATCAGGTCGGCCAGGACACGCTGAGCTTCGTTGCCGGCTGTGCGCCGATCACGTCGAAGATCAATCTGCTTGCCGCTGTGCGTTGCGGCGAGATGCAGCCGATCATGCTGGCGCGCACGATTGCGACGCTGGATCACATGCTGGAAGGCCGGCTGACGGTAAACATCATTTCGTCGGACTTTCCGGGCGAGACAGCCGACAGCGCCTACCGTTATCAGCGTTCGCGCGAGGTGGTGCAGATACTGCGCCAGGCCTGGACCAGAGATAACATCGATTTCGAGGGCGAGGTCTATCGTTTCAAGGGGCTCTCGACGGCACCGGCGAAGCCCTATCAGCAAAATGGCGGTCCGCTGCTCTATTTCGGCGGTTATTCGCCCGACGCACTCGAGCTTTGCGCCGAACAGTGCGACGTCTACCTGATGTGGCCTGAAACCAGGGTGGAACTTGCCGGCCGCATGAAAGCCGTCCACGAACGCGCCGAGCGCCATGGGCGGACGCTCGACTACGGCCTGCGCGTCCACATGATCGTGCGCGACACCGAGGCCGAGGCAAAGGAATATGCCCGGGAGCTGGTTTCGAAGCTGGACGACGAGCAGGGCAGGGCGATCCGCGAGCGCGCGCTCGACGCCCGATCGCTCGGCGTATCGCACCAGGCCAGGAACCGCCAGATCGCCGATGCCGAAGGCTATGTCGAGCCGCATCTGTGGACGGGCGTCGGGCGAGCGCGCTCCGGCTGCGGCGCGGCGTTGGTGGGCTCGACCGATCAGGTTCTGTCGGAAATCGAGGCGTATATGAAGATGGGGATCCGCGCCTTCATCTTTTCCGGCTACCCGCATCTCGACGAGGCGCGCCATTTCGGCACAAAGGTGCTGCCCGAGCTCAAGACATGCTCGCTCCCGCACGCCTATGGCCGGGTGCCGAAACGGATCCCGGCGACACCACTGGGAGCGGGGGAGCGCCGCTGATGGAGCATGTCGTGTGCGATCCACGCCTTTTGCGCAATGCCTTCGGGCGCTTCGCCACCGGCGTAACGGTCGTCACCACTGGCACGGCCGACGGCCCGGTCGCAATCACTGCCAACAGCTTTTCATCCGTGTCGCTCGATCCGCCGCTGGTGCTCTGGTCAATCGGCCGCCACTCGCGCCGGTTCGAAGTCTTCGCTAATTCCGCGCACTACGCCATTCACGTGCTGGCGGAAGATCAAATCGATCTGTGCTGGCGTTTTTCGAAGTCGGGGACGGACTTTGCCGATCTTGACCTGTCGTGGAGCGAGCACGGCGTGCCATTGCTGCCGCGCGCGCTTGCGCGGTTCGAATGCAGCGTCGCCGACCGTTTCCCGGCTGGCGACCATATGATCCTGCTTGGACGTGTCCTTGAACTGGAGACGCAAGAGGGTTTGCCGCTGCTCTTTGCTGGCGGCAAGTCGCGCGCTCAAGAGGCCAGTTGATGACCGCCGGCGCCGCTCCGGGCTGGTGCCGTCGACTGGCGCACCACGAGATTGCAGGCAAGCTCGACGCGGCGCGGCGGCGACCCCGAATGGGCCATGTCGTCGAGCAGCAGGCTAAGTGCTGCCGATCCGATCTCGCGCATGGGAATGTGCATCGCCGTCAGCGGCGGGTTGCAGAAGGCAGCGAGCGGCAAGTCGTCCATACCGACCACGGACACATCGCCAGGCACCGAATATCCGGCCTCCTGGACGCCGGCGATGGCACCAAACGCCAGGCTGTCGCCGGCCGTCAGCACGGCGGTGAAATCGAGGCCGCGGGCCGCGATGCGCTCGGCCACGGCTCTGTTCGCAAGTTCCGGCAGCCAGTCCTGCACCTCGACCACGAAGTCGTCGAAGCCGGCAATGCCGGCCGTGATCAGCGCGTCGCGCCAACCTTCATAGCGCCGCTCGATTGTGCGCCGGCCCCGCCGCATCAGGAACAGGATGCGGCGGTGGCCAAGGCCGATCAGATGCTGCGCGGCAAGCATGGCGCCAGAGCGATTGCAGGGCGTCACGCTCGAATGGCGCATCGAGGGATCGTCGCCGTTGACGAGCACGATCGGCTTAGCGAAGCCGGCTGTCAGCGTCAGCACATCGTCATCGTCCAGCGTCAGAAACAGGCAACCGGCGACACTGTCGTCGCGCTCGGATTCACGCAGAAGCGCGATTTCGTCCTCGGGCGCCGAAACCGGCCGGGTCACCAGTTCGACGCCCAGCAACCGGGCGCGCTCGTTGAGTCCATCAAGGACATGGTAGGTGAACTGATTGCGGGCACTGTCCACCATTGCCACGCTGCTTGCGGCCAGGATGACCTTGCGGCCGGCAACCGAGGCGGGAATGGCGTAGTTCATCGACTTCGCTATTTCGATAATCCTGGTGCGCAGCTCATCCCTCACGCCGCCGACGCCGCTCAGCGCACGGGAGGCGGTGCTGACCGACACGCCGCAACGCGCCGCGATCTCTTCAAGTCGAATGCGGCGGCTGGGGCGGCCGCGCTTGCCCTGGATATTCATCCGCTCCGTCATCTCCAGCAAAGTTATCCGATTAATGCAAAAAATTTTCAGATTGCGCAAGAAAAATGACTGTGAAACAGTTCTGATGAAGCGGGAGAAACGGGAGGAGTGATGCCGCTATCGGCCGAACGCCTGAATTCCGCGCTTGCCAGCCTCGTGGCGGGCATGACCGACTTGCGTCATGACGGGCGGTTCCATGAGCCGAATCTCGACGGCACGCCGGGCGACTATGTCAGCTTCGACAGCTGGGAATGGCCGCAAGGCGTGGGGCTCTACGGGCTGGTTCGGCTGTGGGCGCAGACCGGCGACGATCGGCTGCTGCAGACGATCGAGGCCTGGTACGATCGACGCATCGCTCCCGGTCTCCCGGCGATGAACGTCAACACCACCGCGCCTCTGCTGGCGCTAAGCGAATTGTGGCGACGCCGGCGCCAGCCGCGCTTCGAGCCGGTCCTGCGCGAATGGGCCGAGCAGGTAGTCATCGCCTTGCCGCGGACGCCCGAAGGCGGTTTCCAGCATGATGTTTCGGATCGGGTCAATGACGACGAATTGTGGGACGACACGCTGTTCATGGTGGCGCTGTTCCTCGCATCCTACGGCCAGGCTGCCGGCCAGCGCCGCTTCGTCGAGGAAGCGGAACGGCAATTCCTGGTTCACGCCCGTTATCTTGCCGATCCGGCATCAGGGCTGTGGTTCCACGGCTGGACGTTCGCGGGCCGGCACAATTTCGCACGCGCGCTTTGGGCGAGAGGCAATGCCTGGATTACCGTCGGTATCCTGGAACTGGTGGAGTTCGCCGAAATTGCGCCTTCGGTTCGGGCCTATCTGCTCGGCGTGCTGGAGACGCAGATCAACGCCCTGCTCGAGGTGCAGGCGGGTTCGGGCGCCTGGCATACTCTGCTCGACGACCCGACGTCTTACGAGGAGATTTCTGCCACGGCCGGCTTCGGCTACGGCTTGATGAAAGCCGCGCGGCTCGGAATCGGCTCGACAGAGTGCCGTGCCGCCGGGCTCCGCGCCTTGGAAGCCGTGGTGGCGAACATCGATGACAAAGGTGTGGTTGCGAACGTGTCCTATGGCACACGCATGGGCGCCGACCTGCAGTTCTATCGCGATATACCCATCCATCCGACGGGCTACGGGCAGGCGCTGGCCATTCTGTGCCTGACCGAAGGCGCGCGGCATCTGCAGTCGAAGGTGGAGGCGGCATGATGCGGACGCTCTATGGCGTGTCGCCGGCCGATATTGCCGGCATGGACACGGACCGGCTGAGGGCCGAGTTCCTCGTCGACGGCTTGTTCCGGCCCGGCGCGATCGAATTCGTCTACACCCATGTCGACCGCATGATCGTCGGTGGCGCGGTGCCGCTGGCCAACCCGCTGGCATTCGGCAACGGGGCCGAAGTCGGCACCCCGCTCTTCTTTGACGCGCGCGAGATGGGTATCGCCAATCTCGGCGGCAATGGCGCGGTCGCGGTGGACGGCCGGCGCTTTCACGTCGCTAACCGCGACATCGTCTATGTCGGACGCGGAGCGCGTGAGGTGACGCTGGAGAGCGACGATCCGGAGAGGCCGGCACGCTTCTACATGAACTCGGTGCCAGCCGGCGCCGATATTGCGCATCGGCTTATCGTCAGCAACGAAGCCAAGCCGCTTGTGCTCGGCGACGAGGCCCGTGCGAACAGGCGCACGCTGCGTATGTACATCCATCCCGAAGTGGCACCGTCCTGCCTCTTGCTGATGGGGATCACCGACCTCGCGCCGGGCAGTGTGTGGAACACCATGCCGCCGCATCTGCATGAGCGGCGCATGGAAGCTTATTGCTACTTCGACCTCGCCGAGGCCGACCGTGTGGTCCATCTGATGGGCCGGCCTGACGAGACGCGCCACCTGATGGTCGCTGACGGCGACGTCGTCCTGTCGCCCGCCTGGTCTATCCATATGGGTGCCGGCACCGGCCCCTGTGCTTTCGTCTGGGGCATGACTGGCGAGAACCAGGCCTATACCGATGTCGATCCAGTTGCCGTGAAGGATTTGCGATGAGCGAGGCCGCGCAAGGCGTTCGGACGGACTTTACGCTGCGCCGGCCGCTCACGGCGGGGCAGCCTATCGTCTACTGGCGGCTCGGGTCCATCGCCGAGCAGCGCTACGACGTGGCCGACCAGCCCATGCAAGGCGAGATGGATCCCTTCTTCTTCCTGACCAAGCACAAGAATTTCATTCCGCATGAATATCCGTGCCGCACGCAGTTCGCAGCGGAACGACGCGGCAAGCGACCACAGGTCAGCGCCGAATTCGGCGCCGAGCGCGCCTGGCTGCCCTTCGCCTCACCGCGCATCGACCTGTCGGGCTTCTGGTTTCGGCCGACGGTGCTTGGAACCTGGGCCAAGACCACCATCGAGGCGGCCTCGACTGGCGAGGCGCTGGTGCGGCTGCGCACATGCGGCGGCGCCATACTCTTTGCCAACGGTGGGGAAGCCGGCTGGATGGCGCCCTACGGCCGCAATCTGGAAAGTGCCGCGCATTTCAAGATCGCGCTGAAGGCCGGCCGTAACGATATTCGCATGTGGTTCGACGATCTCGCCGAGCGCGACGCCCGCTACTATTTCCAGCTCGACTATCTATCCGGACCGGCTGCTTCGGTGGCACTGCCGATCGAAGTCGAGAGCGGCGTTGCCGATGCGATGGAAGCAGCCCTCGACGACATGCATTTCGAGCGTCCCGCCTATGACGGCGGCGAGGTGGCGCTCGTCACCGGCGTGGCCCTGCCGCGCGACGCGCAAGTCGAGGTCGAGATCGAAGGCGATTTCATGTCGATCGAGGCGCCGGTGCGCTTCGCCTTCGATCTGCCGGCGGGCCAGGCGCGGCTGCCGATCGCCGATACCGAGCAGCTGCCGGCCGACTTTCGCCATTTCAAGGTGACACTGAAGGTCGCCGACCATGCCGTAGCGCGTGTCTTCGGCGTCGAGATATGCCACGCGCGCCGTCAGGGCGATGCGCCGGAAACGCTTACCGCGCGTATAGGTGAAGCCCTGCACGAGGTCGCCGATCACGCCGAGGCCGACACCGTGCGCGCGCTGGCGCGCCTGGCGATCGGACAGCAGGGCGCCGAGACCGACGCCATGATCGCCGGCACGCTGCCGGCGATCGAGGATTGTCACGATTGCGCCGACTTCATCCTAGTGCCGCTGCTGTGGTGCCGCATGGCCTATGGCGATCGGCTGGAAGCGAGCCTGCGTGCGCGCGTCGACAACGCCATCCTCGGCTATCGCTACTGGATGGACGAGCCCGGCAATGATGTACAGTGGTACTTCTCCGAGAACCACGCGCTGCTCTTCCACACCGCCGCCTATATTGCTGGGGGCGTGTTGCCTGATGTGCGGTTCGTGCGGTCGGGCCGCCTTGGCCGCGAACAGTCCGCGGTTGGAGCCGCGCGTGTGCGCGCCTGGCTCGACCATTTCGAGGCATGGGAGATGGCCGAGTTCAACTCGGCGCCCTATTTCCCGATCGACCTCAAGGGCCTGTGCGCGCTCTACGCGCTGGCCCCGGACAAGGACATCGCCGAACGTGCCGGCAAGGCAATCATACGCCTGCTTGAAGTCGTCGCGCGCTCGGCGCATCGCGGCATCCTCACCGGGGCGCAGGGCCGCTCCTATGAGCACACGCTGCGCGCCGCGCGTTCCCTGGAATTATCCGGCATCTGCCGCATGCTTTGGGGCAAGGGCAATTACGGCATGCGCTTTCACGCGCTGCCGCAGCTGGCACTCTGTCTGCGGGATCACGATTTGAGCGTTCCGGATGGATTGGCTGCAATTGCTTCCCTCACCGACGATACGGCGTGGGAATGGACTTTTGCGCAGGGACAAGACCGCTTCGCGCGGCTCTACCACTACAAGACGCGCGACTATGCGATGGGCAGCGCCGCTGGCTACCGCTGGAACCAATGGGGCTATCAGGAGACCGTCATTCACGCCCGGCTGGGCAAGAATCCGGATGCGCAGATCTGGATCAACCACCCCGGCGAAGTGCTGCAGTCGGGATATGGCAGACCATCATATTGGGGCGGCTCAGGCACTTTGCCCCGGCTTCACCAATACCGCGACCTCGCCATAGTTAGCTTCTCCTGCTCGGATGAACAGCCCGACTTTACACACGCCTGGTTCCCCGCAAGTGCCTTCGATGCCGTGCAAGTGGGTGGCGATCGGGCGTTCGCGCAATCTGGCGACGCCTTCGTTATGCTGAAGACGGATGTTCCGCTCACGCAGGTCGTGGCCGGCCCGACCGCCGGCAACGAGTTGCGGGCGGCGGGACGCAGGACGACATGGATCGTCCGCCTCGGTGATCGGAATGCCAATCTGCCGGCGCTCGACGCCTGGGCGGGCGCCTTTGCCGGCCTGTCTGTGCGGTCGGGTCCCGACCGCGAGTTGACCGTCGACGACCCGGAGTACGGCACGGTGCATTTCCTGGCCGACGCAAGGATTGTGGCTGAGGGACGTACACTCGATCCGGCCAATTGGACCGTGCGCGGTGAGGCGATGCGCATGAAGCAAAGAGAGTAGGGAGGAAATCGGCTGCGACGCTCAAGAGGAGAGGGCGTGGCCGCTGGAACCATCGGGGCGCCGCCCCGCTAAAGGAGGAGACGAAGCATGAATAAGACCCGCACTTTGCTGGCCGCGCTATCGGTCAGTCTGCTCGCATCGACCAGCGCGTTTGCCGGCGACGTGCGCATCATGTGGTATTCGGACGGTGTCGAGGGCGATGTCATCCAGGACATTCTGAACCGCTTCATGAAGGACAATCCCGACATCCACGTCACGCTCGACAACGTCGCCTACAAGGTGATCCAGGAGCAGCTGCCCATCCAGCTCGAAGCCGGCCAGGGGCCGGACATCGCCCGCGTCACCAACATCAAGGAGCTTGCCCAGCACTGGCTCGATCTCAGGCCACTGGTGGCCGATCCGAAATATTGGGAGGCCAATTTCGCGGACACGCTGGACTGGATGCGCCCCGACGGCTCCAACGCCATCCCGGGCTTCATGACCCAGCTCACGCTCACTGGCGGCTTCGCCAACAAGACGCTGTTCGAACAGGCCGGAGTGCCGCTGCCCGGTGACAAGGCGACCTGGGACGACTGGATCGCCGCCGCCGCCGAGGTGGCGAAGAGCCAGCAGCTTCCGGCTGCCTTCGCCATCGACCGTTCCGGTCACCGCATTTCGGGTCCGAATGTCTCCTTCGGAGCGAACTATATCGGCCCCGATGGCATGCCGGCGAAAGTGGACGACGGCACCAAGGCGTTCGTCGGCAAGCTCGTCGACTGGACCGCCAAGGGGCTGATGCTGAAGGATACCTGGGTGTCGGCGGCAGGCTCGACCTATCGCGCGGCCGCCGACGACTTCATCAACGCCCAGATCCCATTCTACTATTCGGGCAGCTGGCAGGTCGCCAATCTGTCGACCAAGATCGGCGATAGTTTCGACTGGGTGGCAACCGGCTCGCCCTGCGGTACCGCAGGATGTTCGGGCGTGAAGGGCGGCGCGGCGCTGGTCGCCATCAAATACACCAAGAATCCCAAGGACGTCGCCAAGGTCATGGATTACCTGGCCCGTGAAGACGTGGTGAAAGAATTCAGCGAGCGCACGCTGTTTCTGCCCGCGCACAAGGGTGTCGTAGACAAGGGCGGGCTGAAATGGGTCTCGGCCGACAAGAACGTCGGTCCGGCGCTCGACAAGTTCGTCAAGGCGGCGGGTGAAACCCTGCCGGCGGCCGATGCGCTGCCGCCGTGGAAGTGGGCCAACGCTTACTTCGCCGCGCTGGTGACGCGCGTCAGCCAAGTGATGGCCGGCGAACTCAGCCTCGACGATGCCTGGGGCAGGATCGACCAGGATATCGCCGACAAGGTTGCCGAGGCGAAGTGACCGCCGCCGCGACACTGAAGGCATGGACTGGCGCCGCGCTCGCGGCGCCGGTCGTCTGGCTGGCATCGATCGTCAACGTGCCGCTGAAGTTCTGGCAGCGCGCGACGGGCACCGGTGGCATGGCCGCGTTCTTCCTCGCCCCAAACATGGCGATCTTCGGCATTTTCGTCCTGGTGCCGATGATCATCAACTTCTTCTATTCGGCCACGTCGGGAACGGCCTACTTCCTGCAGGACCGAACCTATGTGGGGCTCGAGCAATACCAGCGCCTGCTCGATTGCGGCAACTACCTGGACACTGCCACTTGCCATGAGGATCTCTTCTGGAAGGCCGTGCACAATACGGGCCTGTTCGTCGTCGTGCAGGTGGCACTGATGACGGTCGTTTCGATGGCGACAGCGTTGATCCTCAACCGCGAGATCGTCGGGCGCAGCTTCTGGCGCGCGGTGTTCTTCTTTCCGGTGCTGCTGTCGCCCGTCGTCACCGGCCTGATCTGGCGTTGGATCCTGCAGCGCCAGGGCCTGCTCAACCTGATCGTCCACGATCTGGGCGGCGAGCCGCACAACTGGCTGACGGACCGTTTCTGGGCGTTCACCGCCGCCGTCAGCGTTTCGGTCTGGGCCCATATGGGCTTTTACACGCTGATCCTGCTTGCCGGATTGCAGGCGATCCCGCGCGACCTTTACGAAGCGGCCGAGATGGACGGCACGAAGCCGGCGCGGGTGTTCTGGCGCATCACGCTGCCGCTGCTGATGCCGAATCTGCTTGTCGTCATCGTGCTGACGCTGATCCGCGCCGTGCAGATCTTCGACGAAGTCTATGTGCTGACGGGTGGAGGGCCGGGAACCTCGACCCTCTATATCACGCAGTACATCTATGAGATCGGCTTCGCCTCCCTGTTGCGCAATCCGGGGCTGGCTTCGGCGGCTTCGATCCTGATGGGGTTGGTGCTGGTCGTGCTCACCTTGATTCAGCTGCAGGTCGGACGCCGGGGTGAGCGGAAAGGAGCCCGCGAATGAGCCGGGTCGTGACATTCCTGACCCGCCGGCGCGGCGGTCGCGGCTGGCACTGGACGGATATCGTGAGCTGGCTGTGGCTGCTCGGCGGCGTTGTCATCATGTTCGGTCCGGCCGTCTGGCTGGTGGGTTCGTCATTCAAGACGCCGGCACAGCTCGCCGAGTTCCCCCCGACCATAATGCCTTATGTCAGCCAACAGGCGAGGGTCGAAGGCTACGACAAGCCGCTGACCCTCTACAAGGTGAAGTTGCCGGATGGTTCGACCAAGGTGCTGGCCGAGGTGCGGCGCATCGGCATCATGGCGCAGATGGTAGACCCGCAGGCGCCGAACGATGTCGTCAAGATCAACATCGCCGACCGGCAGCCGGTGCGCGAAATCGGCTTCGCGACGGAGAACTACACCGAGCCCTTCGTTCATTTCGACTTCCTGCGCTATCTGCGCAATTCGGTTTTTGTGACGGGAATGGCGACGCTGATCACGCTGCTCACCAATTCGATGGCCGCCTTCGCCTTGTCGAAATACAAGTTCCGCGGCCGCGATCTGACGATGCTTGTGATCGTCGGTACGCTGATGGTGCCATTGTCGGTCATCCTGGTGCCGCTCTATTCGGTGGTGGGTGCCGTTGGGCTGCTCGATTCGCTGTGGGGCGTGATCTTGCCGACCGTGGCGACGCCAACCGGCGTCTTCCTGCTGCGCCAATATATGCTGACCATCCCCGACGAGCTGCTCGATGCGGCTCGCATGGACAACGCTTCCGAATGGCAGATCTACTGGCGCATCGTATTGCCGCTTGCAGCACCGGCGCTCGCCGTGCTGGCGATCTTCTCGGTCGTCTGGCGCTGGAACGACTTTCTGTGGCCGCTGGTGGTGCTGTCGCGCAAGGAACTCTACACACTCCAGGTCGGCCTCAATACCTATGCCGGCCAGCTAAACGTGCAGTGGCACTACATCCTGGCGATGACCGTGGTGACGATGATCCCCGTCGTCCTCGTCTTCGTCTTCCTGCAGCGTTACATCACTTCCGGCATTGCCGGCACCGGGCTGAAGTGAGGATGTCATGGGACGGATAACGCTGACCAACATCGATCGCGCTTACGGCAAGATGAAGATATTGCACGGCATCAACCTCGACGTCGGTGACGGCGAGATGCTGGTCCTCGTCGGCCCGTCGGGTTGCGGCAAGTCCACGCTGCTGCGGCTGATTGCCGGGCTCGATCGACCGACCGACGGCAAGATCGAGATCGACGGGGTCGACGTCACCAACGTTTCGGCCGCGCAGCGCGGTCTGGCAATGGTGTTCCAGTCTTACGCGCTCTACCCGCACATGAGCGTGCGCCAGAACCTCGCTTTCGGCCTCGAAAACATCCGTATGCCCAAAGCCGAGATCGACGCGCGGATCACGGAAGCGACGCGCATGCTGGAAATCGCTCCCTATCTCGACCGCCGGCCCGGTCAACTGTCGGGCGGCCAGAAGCAGCGCGTGGCGATCGGCCGTGCGGTGGTGCGCAATCCGACCGCCTTTCTACTCGATGAACCGCTGTCCAACCTCGATGCCGAACTGCGCATCACCATGCGCGCTGAACTGGCGGGCCTGCACCGGCGGCTGGCAACCACGATGATCTACGTCACCCATGACCAGATCGAGGCGATGACGCTGGCGGACCGCATCGTGGTCATGCGCTCGGGGCGGATCGAACAGGTCGGCCGGCCGCTCGATCTCTACAACGCGCCGGCCAACCTGTTCGTCGCCGGCTTCATCGGCGCGCCGCGGATGAACCTGCTGCCGGTGAAGGTGCGTTCGGCAAGCGGCGCCGAGGTGCGTGTCGAAGGTCCAGGCGGGCTCTCAGCCTCGATCGCGGCCGATGGGGTCGCGCTGAAACCGGGAGATGACGCGACGCTTGGCATCCGGCCACACGACATCCAACTTTCGAATGGCAGCAAGGGATCGGTGGAAGCGCGGGTAACGCTGGCCGAGGCGTTGGGACCGGAAACCGTTGTCCACGCCACCATTGCCGGCGACAGCAAACTGATCGCCGTTCTCAAGCAGCAGGGCGTTGAAACGCAAGGGCCGCCGATCAACCTCGCTCTGCCGCCGGAGCGCATGCATCTCTTCGATGCCGCCGGGCTGCGCGTTCCACCGCGTTAGCCTCACGCGAGGCCATCGTTAGGGGCCTCGTAGTGGCGATATCTCCGCGCAATACATGGATTTCCATGAGATGCAGCCGAGGCATGGCGGAACTAGATTTAGGCGGTGAGTTCGCCTGTCCAGATATTGAAAACAAGTGCTATATCAAGCGCTGACCCTCCCCAGGCTTTTTTGTCCGACAGGAGAAGCCAATGACAGCAGCGTCCGACTCACTTGGCGAAATCGACCCCGAAGCAACGCTCGCGCTGCAAATCATCGAGAGCATGCCCGGCAACGCGTGGGCAGCCGATGCCATCGGAAGGTTCACCTATGTCAGCCCAAATACCCTGGCGTTCATCGGCAACACGCATGAGGGTCTCAACACCCCCGAAGACAACGATGAGTTCAGCTGGCGTCGAGCCGTCCATCCCGACGATTATGATCCTGTAGCCGCCAGATGGCGGCATTGCCTCGAAACCGGCGATCCCTATGATACCGAGCATCGCCTGCGGCGCGCCGATGGCGCCTATCGCTGGTTTCGAAGCTCAGGACGACCTTTTCGCGATAGCCAGGGGCGCATCATTCAATGGTACGGCACGACAATAGACATTGAGGACCAGAAGCGGGCCGAGTCAGCATTGCGCGACCGGGAGCGGGAACTCTCGCAGCTCGTGGATATGGTCCCGAGTCACATCTGGCGGCTCGATCCCGACGGCGAGCCGATCTTCTTCAATGGGCGCATGGTTGACTTTCTTGGCCTCGACGTAGCGGATCTGGACCGACCGGGAATGAGCCGGCTGGCGGCGATGATACAGGCCGCCGTTCATCCGGACGACGCGGCAGCATTCGGCGATGCACTCCGTGGTTGCTTCGCTACCGGTGCGAGCTTCGCCATGCGCTATCGCCTGCGCCGTGCCGATGGCGTCTATCGCTGGATGTCGAGCCGGGCGGAGCCGATGCGCGATGACGCCGGCCGCATCGTCCAGTGGTACGGCCTCTGTCACGATATAGACGATCAGATGCACGCCGAAGCGGCGTTGCGGCAGAGCGAGCAACAACTTCGGCACATGATCGACGCCGTGCCGGTCCGTATCTGGAGCGTGATGCCGACCGGCGGGCCGGTCTACTTCAACAAGCGATACCAGGACCATTTCCGCTCCGTTATTGCGAACTTTGACGCGCTCGGCGAGCCGGGAATCGAAACGTTGCTGCACGAGGTGATTCATCCCGAAGATGCTCCCGAGGTGCAGCGCACGTTGCTGAGGTGTTTCGAAACTGGCGGCGGCTCCGCGATGCGGTTTCGCTGGCGCGAAAAAGACGGCACCTATCGCTGGGCTGAGTGCAGGGTCGAGCCGCGGCGCGATGACGACGGAACGGTCGTGCAGTGGTACGGGGTTTCTCTCGACATCGACGATGAGGTGCGCGCGCAGGCGGCGTTGCGCAAAAGTGAGCGGCGCCTTCAGCAGCTTATCGACACCGTGCCCGCTTTGATCTGGAGTACGACACCGGAAGGGACGCCATCCTACGTCAACAAGCGGTTCACCGATGTAACCGGGGCCACGCTCCATGACATCACGGCCCCGGACGGCTCGCCGTCGCTGAGCGTCATCCATCCAGACGATATCGACACCGCACGGCAGGCGATCCGCCATTCATTCGCAACGGGCGTGCCTTACGTTCAGAGATATCGCCAACGGCGGGCCGACGGCGGCTATCGCTGGACCGAGACTCGCGCCGAGCCGCTGCGCGACGAAGATGGCAGCATTCTCCAATGGTACGGTGTGAGCGTCGACATCCATGACCTGGTGACCACGCAAGCGGCGTTGCACGACCGGGAACGAGAGCTCTCGCAACTCGTCAACATGGTTCCGAGCTACCTCTGGCGGCTGTCTCCCAACGGTGAGCCGACCTTCTTCAACAAGCGCCTGATAGATTTTCTCGGCCTGAAGATAGCGGACGCGGAAAAACCGGACATGAGCCTGCTGGCGGCCTTCATTGCCACCGTCGTCCATCCCGACGATGCAGCCAGCCTGAAGGAAGCACTCGACAGCTGCTTTGCCACCGGCGAGCGCTTCTTCATGAGGTATCGCCTGCGCCGTGCCGATAGCGTTTATCGTTGGATGGAGGGCCGCGCGGAGCCGCTGCGGGATCACGGCGGACGCATTGTCCAGTGGTACGGTCTTACGCACGACATCGACGATCAGCTGCGCGTCGAAGCGGCGCTGCGCGAGAGAGAACGCGCTCTCTGGCAGCTCGTTGAAACGCTGCCGGCAATGATCGATTGCGCCGCGCCGGATGGCGAACCGATATATCGCAGCCAGCAGCTCCGCGAATTCCTCGGATACAATCTTGAGGAATTGGACGAAGCGGGAAAGTCGCGGCTGGCTGGCACACTCGACGCCGGTGTTCATCCGGACGACCTGACAGGTGTCAAAGAAAGATATGCCCATTGTCTGGCCACAGGCGAGCCGTATGCGCGACGGCACCGTCTGCGGCGCTTCGATGGTGAATATCGCTGGGTCGAGACGCGTGCCGCGCCGATGCGCAATGCTGAAGGCGCCATAGTGCAGTGGAACGTTATCTGCCTCGACATCGAAAATGAGGTGCGGACACAAGAGGAGCTTCGACTGGCACAAGAGAGACTTGCGCGTGCGAGTCAGGCGGCGAGCCTTGCCGAACTCTCCGCATCCATCGCTCATGAGGTGAACCAGCCGCTGGCCGCCATCGTCGCCAACTCGAACGCATGCCACCGTTGGCTGTCCGCCGAGCCCCCGAACGTCGAGCGCGCGAAGATCACGGCCGAGCGCATCATCCGCGACGCCAACTCGGCGGCGGATGTCGTCAGCCGCATCCGTGCCTTGTTCAGACCTTCGCTTGAAATGAGAACCAGTACGCCGATCCCCAGCGTCGTTGCGGAAGCCCGTGACCTTATGGCCGAGGAAGCCATGCGGCGTCGCGTTCGCATGGACATCGACGTCGAAAGCAACCTTCCGCTGGTTGCGTTCGATCGCGTCCAGATCCAGCAGGTCCTGGTCAACCTCATTCGCAACGGCATGGAGGCGATGGACACCACCGCGGGCGACAAGGTTCTTGGGATGCGCGTGCACCGGATAGAGGACACGATCCAGACCGAGGTCAGCGACCGAGGCCCGGGTATCGAACGTCCTAACAAGATATTCGAGCCGTTCTTTACAACGAAAGGGAACGGGATGGGCATGGGCCTCGCGATCTCCCGTTCGATCATCGAGTCTCACGGCGGACGCCTTTGGGTGGAAAATAGCGTGCCGCATGGGGCGACATTCATCTTCACTCTCCCGGTTGAAGCGAAAGCTGCGCAATAACTGGCGGTGCTCAGTAAGCGCTTGGTTTTTTTTCGGTTCTCGGTGAGGGGCGCCGCCGCCCCGTACAATGCATGGATTTCCATGAGGTGCGGTTGGGGCGTGGCGGGATTAGGGTGGCGAGGTGAGTCCGTCAGCCCAGTCCAGCTATCAAGAACAAGTGCTACACGAAGCGCCGACAATCTCCAGATTTTGTTTGTCCGTCAGGGGCACCCGATGACGATAGCGCCCAACTCACTTGGCGAGACCGATTCCAACGCAACGCTCGCGTTAACGCATGACTTGGACCGATCCGAACCGGGAAGTGGCCGACCTTTCGCGACGAATGAACCGGGCCTGATTCGCGGCAACATGATCAGCGATCTTGAAAGAGGCAGGTTGTCGCGCGTCTGGTCGCACCGTCCTCAATTCTTGCATCTGGGGCTTTTTATTACGGCCTATGTCCTGGGCTGCGGCTTCGCCCAGTCGCTCGCAATTATACCTGGAACAGGGATTTCCATTTGGCCTCCGAGCGGGCTTTTCATCGCTACGCTTGTCTTCGCCTCCAGGTATAGCTGGCCGTGGTGGGTGCTGGGGGCCTGTGTGGCAGAACTGTTCAGCAACTTCTTGTGGTTCCACACTCCGCTGCCCGCGGCCTTCCTGATCTTTGCCGGCAACGCTCTTGAAGCGGTGACCGGCGCATGGCTTGTGAACCAGACCTGCAAGCGCCCAGTTCGGCTGGAAACGTTGCGGGACGTCCTCGCATTCGTCGTACTGGCCGCTGGAGTTGCGCCGGTTGCAAGCGCGACGGTCGGAAGTGCGGCGCTTGCGTGGTTTGGCATACAATCGCAAAGCTTTGCGACGGCTTGGCCGCTGTGGTGGATCGGAGACGCGACGGGAGTCCTGATCGTAGCGCCACTGGCGCTGGTCGTGTTCCAGAACTGGCGCGGCAAGGGGCAGCTCTCGGCAGCGCGGTGGATGGAAGCTTGCGTCCTTGGGCTGATCTTTCTCGGGATCGCCGCCCTTTCCTTGAGCGGCTATCTACCCTTCGCCTACATCATCATGCCGCCTCTTCTCTGGGCCGCGGTGCGCTTTGAGTTCCGAGGCGCCGCCGTAGCACTGACCGTTCTCGCTCTGATCACGGCGGTATTCACGATATCCGGCGCCAGCCAATTTGCCGGCGATCCCGAGTCCCAGAAGCACAACCAGATCATGCTGCAGCTTTTTCTGGGCATCTCTGCATTTTCGGCGCTCGTCGTGGCCGCCATTTCCAGGCAGCATCAGGCGGCGGTGCTCACTTTGCGCGAAAGCCTGGAGGCATTGCGCGACCGCGAGCGGGAGCTCTCGCAGCTTGTCGACATGGTTCCGAGCCACGTTTGGCGCCTGACGCCGGACGGCGAGCCGACCTTTTTCAACAAGCGAATGGTCGACTTTCTCGGCCTTGACGTAACGGATTTGGACAAACAGGGCATCGGCCGGCTGGCGGCGATGATAGCGGCCACCGTCCATCCGGACGACGCAGCAGCATTCGGCGACACGCTCAGTCACTGCCTTGCTACCGGCGATCGCTTCTCCATGAGGTATCGCCTGCGCCGCGCCGATGGCCTCTATCACTGGATGTCGAGCCGGGCAGAGCCGATGCGCGATCACGCTGGCCTGATCGTGCAGTGGTACGGCCTCTGTCACGACATAGACGATCAGATGCAAGCCGAAGAGGCGCTGCGGCGGAGCGAATTGCGGCTTCAGCAGATGATCGACGCTGTGCCGGTCCGCATTTGGAGCGCGGTGCCGACCGGCGGGCCGGTCTACTTCAACAAGCGATACCAGGACCATTTCCGCGCCGTCATCGCCAATGTCGAAACCCTCGGAGAGCCGCGCATCGAGGAATTGCTGCAAGAACTGGTTCATCCCGAAGATGCTCCCGAGGTGCTGCGCACGTTGCTGACCTGTTTCGAAACAGGCGGCGGCTCCGCGATGCGGTTTCGCTGGCGCGAAAAAGATGGTTATCGCTGGGCGGAGTGCAGGGTCGAGCCGCGGCGTGATGAAGACGGGGCGGTTGTGCAATGGTACGGGGTTTCCCTCGACATCGACGAAGAGGTGCGCGCGCGGGAAGCGCTGCGACAAGCCTCCGACAAACTCGCGCAAGCCACTCAGGCTGCAAGTCTCGCCGAGCTTTCCGCTTCGATCGCGCACGAGGTGAATCAGCCGCTGGCCGCGATCGTCGCCAATTCCCATGCATGCCACCGTTGGCTGGGCGCCGTCCCGCCGAACGTCGAACGCGCGAAGATTACGGCCGAGCGCATTATCCGGGACGCCAATTCGGCGGCGGACGTCGTCGGCCGCATCCGCGCGCTGTTCAAGCAATCCACCAAGACGAGGACCAATGCGGCGCTCAGCAGTGTCATCGCAGAGGCTCGCGACCTCGTGACCGAGGAAGCGATGCGGCGGGGCGTTCGGATCAGCGTTGATGTCGGAAGCGACATTCCGCCTGTCGCGCTCGATCGCGTCCAGATCCAGCAGGTTCTGGTCAATCTCATTCGCAACGGCATGGAGGCGATGGACTCTGGTGCGGATGACGGAGTTATCAGCATCCGCGTGCGCCATATCGGGGATGTTGTCCAGACCGAAGTCAGAGATAGCGGCCGGGGCGTCGAGTTTCCCGACCGGATATTCGAACCGTTCTTTACCACGAAAGAGCAAGGGATGGGCATGGGACTGGCGATCTGCCGTTCAATCATCGAGTCCCACAGCGGGCGTCTATGGGTCGAGAAGAACGAACCACGTGGAGCGACGTTTATCTTCACGTTGCGGGTTGAAATGGAAGCGGCGTCATGACGACGGACGGCCAAATTGTCTTCATCGTAGATGACGATGAACGCATCCGGGAGGCGCTTAGTGAGCTGCTGGCCGCACATGGCCTGCGTGCCGCAGCGTTCGGATCGGCGGGCGATTATATCCGCGCTGACAAGCCGGACGTCCCTGCCTGCCTCATCCTCGATATCGAGTTGCCGGATATTAACGGCCTCGATCTGCAGCGGCAGATTGCCGAGGGCGATCATCCGCCGATCGTTTTCCTGACAGGACATGGCGATATCCCGTCCTCCGTGCGTGCGATCAAGCACGGTGCCGTGGATTTCCTGACCAAGCCCTTCAGCGATGCAGACCTCATGGCCGCAATCCATGCGGCGATTGCCCAGGATCGGATACAGCGATCGGAGCGCGCCGAGCTGGGCGTGTTGAAGCAACGTTATCTCGAGCTGACGCCGCGCGAACGTGAGGTGCTGCCGCTGGTGGTCAGCGGCCTGCTCAATAAGCAGGCCGCCGCTGAACTAGGGATCAGCGAAGTTACGCTGGAAATTCATAGAAGGAACGTCATGCAGAAGATGATCGCGGCGTCGCTCGCCGACCTAGTGCGCATCGCCGAGCGATTGGGAATACCGATCACGCACTCGCGCCGGGCAGGGGGGGGCTGAGGGTGAGCAAGCGGAGGCCTGTCGTTGCGATTGTCGACGATGACCCAAGACTGCTCGAGTCGCTGGAGGACCTCTTGGAGTCCGCCGGCTATGTGGCCCGCAGCTTCTCGTCGCCGGGGGCATTGCTGGTCAGCGGCCTGTCTGGATTGGACATGCTCATCACCGACATCGGGATGCCCGGCATGGACGGCTTTGAACTTCGTGACCTGGTCAAGAAGGCGCGTCCGGACCTGCCTGTGTTCCTGATCACCGGTCGCCACGAGATAGTGGATCAGCACCGCGCCAAGGGCATTGGCGGGCTTTTCTGCAAGCCCTTCGATGGCCAGGCCCTGCTTGCGGCGATCGGCGATGCTTTACGCAACCCAAAAACGGAGCCTAAACATGACAGTTGACCAATTGCCATTACGGAGATCGACGCCGTCATCACAGCAGCGGAGGGCTGAAGCCGAGCAGCCGCTTGTCATTATTGTTGATGATGATGCCTCTGTTCGGGAGGCGCTGTCGGAATTGATCCTGTCGGCGGGTTTCCTGCCGGTCAGCTTTACCTCGACCCGCGAATTGCTTGACGCCGATGTGTTGGAAAGTCCCGGCTGCTTGATCCTCGACGTGCGCATGCCGGGGACGAGCGGTCTCGATCTGCAGCACCATCTTGCGAAAAACGGCAACCCCAAACCCATCATCTTCCTGACCGGGCATGGCGACATCCCGATGACTGTCCAAGCGATGAAGGCCGGCGCCGTGGACTTTCTCACCAAGCCGGTGCGGGATCAAACGCTGCTTGACGCCGTGATCACGGGCATTGCGGTGGACGCCAAGCGGCGGGCGGATGCGGTGATCGTCAAGCGCAATGTAGAGCGGGTCGAGACGCTGACGCCGCGCGAGCGCGAGGTTCTGCGAGAAGTGGCGCGCGGACGCCTCAACAAGCAGATCGCCTTCGACCTCGGCATCAGTGAAGTGACGGTCAAGCTGCATCGCGGCAATGTCATGCGCAAGATGGAGGCCGCTTCCATCGGCGAGCTGATCAGGACATGGGAAACGCTGCCCGCGCCGATGCGCCAGGCCTAGAATTTGGCACAAGCCGATCCGTGCCCCATCCAATAGGATCGCCCGGCGCGCCCGGCTGCTTCAGGCTGCGGGAAATTGCTTCCTCTGCGCGCCCCAGGCCTTCCTGCTGTCGGTACGCTCGTGCTGATGCGGGTGATCCTGATGTACATCGGTGGTCCTGTTGGGTGTTTCGCGGCAAGGCCCGCGCCAACATCGGTTACCATTGAGCGGCGCTCCTTGGCGGCCCCAGCCTGACCGACAAACTCGCAACATTCCATGCAACAACAACTGACGCCGGCCATGCCGCGTCGGTCCCCGCGCCGCTACCGAGCCTAAATTGACGTGTGTCTATAAGAGCTTGCCTTGGCCCGCCCCTATCCTCGGCGTGCCTGCCCTGCACCTTGGCATCGTATGACAGATGCTTCGGTAGAATAGGTTCGCGGCCCGGATCGGTGCATCCTGTTCCTCGCAAGCCATCACGACCGTCGCGTTTCTACCGCTCCTCGCTCGCTCCTCCCCGAACGCGACCGCACAGGCCGACTCGACGGTCGTGATGGTGAGCAGGATGTTCAAAGCACATGGATGGACATGATGAACAAAGACGGACTTTTCTCCGTCGGCGGATCTCGCCGCGACGTCTTGTTGGCAGGCCTGATCTCTGCGGTAGCCGCCGGACTGCCCCGCGCTGCTTCGGCAACGAGCCGAAAGCGAAGCCTTCCCTCTTCCCCCTCCATCAAAGGAACCAAGACGATGAGCACCATCACGACCAAGGACGGCACCGAAATCTACTACAAGGATTGGGGCAAGGGTCCTGTCGTTACATTTTCGCACGGCTGGCCGCTGAATTCCGACGCCTGGGACGGCCAGATGCTGTTTCTTGCCCATAACGGCTTTCGCGTCGTTGCGCATGACCGGCGCGGCCATGGCCGATCGAGCCAGGCGACGTCCGGCAACGACATGAACGGCTATGCGGACGATCTTGCAGCCCTGATCGAGGCGCTGGATCTCCGGGACGCCACACTGGTCGGCCATTCCACCGGAGGAGGCGAGGTTGCTCGCTACATCGGACGGCACGGGACGAAGCGGGTGGCCAAGGCTGTTCTTATCGCCGCTGTTCCGCCGATCATGGTGAAGACGCCGGCCAATCCGGAAGGCCTGCCGATCGAGGTATTCGACGGCATAAGGGCTGGCCTCGTCAAGGATCGTTCGCAGTACTACCGCGACCTCGCACCGTTGTTTTATGGCGCGAACAGGCCGGGCGCCAAGGTTTCCCGGGGGACTCTGGATCAGTTCTGGCTCTGGAGCATGCAGGCGGGTCTCGTCAACGCGTACGAAAGCGTCAAGGCGTTCTCCGAGACCGATTTTACCGAGGACCTCAAAAAGTTCGACGTACCAACCTTGGTCCTGCATGGTGAGGACGACCAGATCGTCCCCGTCAAGGACTCGGCAGTCAAGTCGGCCCGATTGATCAAAGGCGCAAAGGATATCTATTACCCCGGCGCGCCCCACGGGATCACGGCCACGCACCAGGATCAGGTCAATGCTGACCTGCTCGCCTTCATCAAAGGATAGTACGCCCTCAGACACGACCGCATGTTGTCCGCACTTCCTTGGAGCCGCCGATGACCACCTTTGGCAATATTTCGCGCGCCCTGAACAGCATTTCAGGTGGCGCGCCAGGTCAAACCTTGTGCGCTCGCATAGCCGAGCGGTGGCCTGAATGCCGGTTTTGTCGGCTCATGTCCCGGATTGTGGAACCGAACCACTGCGCCATCGAGTTGGAGCGCTGGCAAAGGCGGCAAACATATGCTGCGGCAGGGCTGCCATTTGGGCGACTGCGCCTGTGCAGCGCGGAGGCGATCGCCGGCGTTTGACACTACGTCGCACTGTCGGGGGTCGCCGCCGCGCCTTGAAGGCCAAAGCGCTCTCGAGGTCGTCAAACTGGCTAATCGCCGGGAGTTTATCAATCGGTAGCCGTTTGCGATTGCCACTCATTTTGGCGGTCTCAATTCGGCGTGAAATTTTCTTGGCCAGCAGTTGCGACCATCGCAGCAGCACCGGCACAATTTTTCGAAGGCAGGAACGACATGGGCGCACTCTCAGGCAAGATCGCGGTGGTCACCGGCGGAAACAGCGGGATCGGACTATCGGCTGCAAAAATCTTTGCGGCCGAGGGCGCGCAAGTCGTCATTACCGGCCGCCGGCGGCAGGCGGTCGAGGAAGCGGTCGCACAGATCGGACCAGGCGCGCTGGGCATTCAGGGAAATGTGGCCGACGTGTCGCACCATGACGAGGTAGCGCAGCAGATCCGCCAGAGGTTCGGGGCGCTCGACATCTATATGGCGAACGCCGGCATAAACACCATCACGCACTCGGCCGACGTCTCCGAGGCAGAATATGATGCGCAATTTGCCGTTAACACGCGAGGCGTCTTCTTCGGCGTCCAGAAGCTGATTCCGATCATGCGGAACGGCGGCGCAATCATCCTCACAGGCTCGCTCGCCAGCGAGAAGGTTCTGGACGGTCATGCTGTTTACGCGGGCTCGAAGGCGGCCATAAATGCCTTTGCGCGCGCTTGGGCGATCGAACTGAAGTCTCGCGGCATCCGGGTCAACGTGCTCAGCCCAGGTCCGGTGGATACGGCTATTCTCGATAAGCTAGGCATACCGTTTGAGCAGCGCGGGCTGTTTGAAAAGGCGATGGCGGAGGCAATACCCCTGGGCCGGATGGGGCAGCCGGACGAGCTGGCAAAAGCTGCTCTGTTCCTTGCCTCGGACGCGAGCAGTTTCGTCACGGGTATCAATCTGCGGGTGGATGGCGGGATGGCAGTGCTGTGAGCCATGACTGCGAGAACCCGCCAATAGACTGCCGGTTATCGGCTGAGCAATCGGTCTTCCTCACGAAAATTTTTTTGGGAAGCTGCCGCACGAGTCGCGCCAAATAGGTCGGAGGCGACACGTTTTGTCGACGTGGCGCAAATTGAGCCACGTAAATAGCAAGTCGCATTGCAGGGATCGACGCGCAAGAGAAGTCGGCTCGCCAGGTCTCGCCACGGCGGCAGCGGCGTCTTGCAAACACAGCTCTCCGGCCGCGCGCCCTCAGTGTCTGTTCCGGCGTCCGCCGACAATGCACACCCGGCATAGACACCTCAATTATGCTGCAGGCACCTGATCTCCCCGGTGACCTACCCTGCACCTTGGCATTGTATGACAGACCCTTCCGCACAATAGGTTGGCGGGCTGCGTCGGCGCATTCTCTTGAGCATTGGTCACCACAGGCCACACGGGAGAAAGCAAATGCGAAACATAACTCGAGCCCTGGCGCTCACCGCAGCGCTGGCCGCGTCGAGCGGCGGGATGGCGCAGGCCGCCAATTCTCAGCCCAAGCCGACGATCGTACTAGTGCACGGCGCCTTCGCGGAATCGTCGAGCTGGGACGCAGTCATCACCAAGCTCAGCAAAGACGGTTATGTAGCGATAGCCGCAGCTAATCCGCTCCGCGGCGTTGCCAGCGATGCGAAAGCAGTCTCAGCCATCGTCCGGTCGGTTTCCGGGCCGGTCGTGCTGGTGGGGCATTCCTATGGCGGGCCTGTCATCACCGAGGCCGCCAATGGCAATCCCAATGTAAAGGCGATGGTCTACGTGGCGGGTTTCGCGCCGGATACCGGCGAATCGAGCCTTACGTTGTCCAGCATGTTTCCCGGCAGCACCTTGGGGAGCGCGCTTGCTCCGGTAGCGTTGCCGGACGGCGGGCAAGACCTCTTCATCGAGCCGGCCAAGTTCCGCGCCCAGTTCGCCGCCGACGTTCCGCAAGAGCAGACTTTGCTGATGGCTGCCACTCAACGTCCTGTTGCGCAGGCGGCTCTGGCTGAAGCCTCGGGCGTCGCCTCATGGAAGACGCTGCCGTCCTACATGATCTACGGCTCGGATGACCGCAACATCCCGGCAGCCGTCATGAGCTTCATGGCCAAGCGTGCGCACGCGGTAAAGACCGTCGTCATCGAGGGTGCGTCCCACGCGCTCATGGTTTCGCACCCCGACGAGGTCACGTCACTCATCGAGGATGCTGCTGCATCGGTCAGTCAATAGCAGGCTGGAAGCGCCTGCATCCGATCGAGCAACGAAAATAGACACGCAACACCAGGAGACCAGACATGAAGATCGTCGTCATCGGCGGAACCGGGCTGATCGGTTCAAAGACCGTGGAGAGGCTGCGAAACAAAGGACACGACGTGCTGGCGGCGTCGCCGAATTCGGGCGTCAACACCGTTACGGGAGAGGGTCTGGCGTCCGCGCTTGCCGGTGCGCAGGTCGTCGTCGACCTGGCGAACTCGCCGTCGTTCGAGGAAAAGGCTGCCCTGGAGTTCTTCGGGGCATCCGGGCGTAATCTTTTTGCCGCCGAAACGGCCGCCGGCGTCCGTCATCACGTGGCGCTGTCCGTCGTCGGTACCGACCGGCTGCAGGGCATGGGCTATTTCCGCGGCAAGTTGCTTCAGGAAAAGCTCATCACAGAGTCCGGAATTCCCTACACCATCGTTCACGCCACTCAGTTCTTCGAATTCACAGCCGCCATCGCAAACACGGGCGCCGTCGGAGATACCATTCATATGTCGCCGGCCTACTTCCAACCCATGGCGGCTGATAATGTTGCCGATGCGATGGCGGACGTCGCGCTTGCCGCGCCGTTGAACGGCATGATCGAAATTGCCGGCCCGGAGCGTGTTCGCATGAGCGAACTTGTCGAGCGCTTCCTGAAGGCCACCAACGACCCGCGCAAAGTCGTCCCGGATCCCGGCGCGCTCTACTACGGCCAAGTGGCAATCGACGACCGAACGCTGGTGCCCGGCGAGAATGCGCGCATCGGCGCCGTGCGTTTCGATGATTGGCTCAGCCGATACACGCCACCGAAATAAGCAATCATCGGATAGGCCATTCTCACAACAAGGAGACCAGACATGATCAGAACACTTCTCTGCGCCGCGCTCACCGTCGCTTCCGTCACCGCAGCAATGGCCAATGACGCCGCCAGCGTGAAGCTTGTCTACGACCAGGCCCTTCCAAACGTGCCCGGCAAGAGCATGAAGGCCGTGCTCGTCGAGTACGCGGCGGGGGGTACGTCGCCGGCCCATACCCATCCCAAATCCGCGTTCATCTATGCCACGGTTCTGGAGGGGGCGATCCGAAGCCAGGTCAACGATGGGCCGGTGAAGACTTATCGCGCCGGCGAGAGTTTCTCCGAATTCCCGGGCGACCGTCATGCCGTCAGCGAAAACGCCAGCAAGACGGAAGGCGCTCGTCTGCTTGCTGTTTTCGTCGTCGACACCAGCGAGACGGAACTGACGACGAACGCGAAATGAAATCGTAGCCCCCGGGACCATCGGGGCGTATGCGAAAGGACGGTCAGTGACATGAATTCGATCGCCAGCCGCACACTTGCGGGGATTTTGGTCCCCGATACACCGCTTGTTGGCCGAGCGATCGAACATGCCCGCCAGCGATGTGAACCCTACCTGTTCAACCACGTGGTCCGATCCTGGCTTTTCGCGGCCCGGATCGGACAGATTCAGAATATCCAGCACGACGCGGAGGTTGTTGCCGTTGCAACCCTGTTGCATGACATCACGCTCAATGAGGACTTCGCCGGGCCGCGCCGTTTCGAAGTGGAAGGCGCCGATCTTGCCCGCACCTTCGTTCGGGAAGGTGGCTTCGACGAGCGGCGCGCCCAATTGATCTGGGACAGCGTCGCCCTCAACTCGACGCCGTCGATCGGCCTCTACAAGGAGGCTGAGGTGGCGCTTTGCACAGCCGGCATCTGTCTCGATGTCGTCGGCTTGCAATACAGCCTCGTTTCGTCAGCCGAGATTGCAAAGATCATCGGTGAGTTTCCGCGCCTTGGGATGAAGCGGCGGATGACGCGATGCTTTTGCCATATCGCCGAGATCAGGCCCGAAACCACCTACGACAACTTTGCCCGGGACTTCGGCGAGCGCTTTGTTTCAGGCTACAAGGCGACTTCAGCAGTTGATCTTGTGATGAACGCTCCCTTCGAAGGGTGAACGCAGTTTCGATCCAGGTCTCTCGATCGACGCCGGCCAGCTCAGCCGAGCCCTTCATATGACCCAAAACGCTGTGCGCCTGTCGCATGCCTGCGGCAAAGCGAATTGCCGAGGGCAGCGTTCAGGTGTCAATTCCCCCGCTTCCTATACTTCGGTTTAGGCGCGCCGACCTATTGAATGGCAATACATATCATCGGGCACGATAGCAACAATTTGGCTCACCGGTCATCCTTACGCGGCAATGGATTGCAAACACCTCAAGGAGATAAAGTAATGAATATTGCAGCGTCACCGGTCGCTCCGAAAGGAAAAGCCGCCGCCCAACGCGCGAGTTATGCTGAGCAGTCGCCCGAACTTCTGAAGAAATTTATTGAATTTCTTGGTGCGACGCGAGAGGGGTCGATCGAAGAGCCAATCCGGGATCTTGTTGCCGTCCGAGCCGCGCAGATGAACGGGTGCACCTTCTGCCTCGATATGCACGTCAAACAGGCGAAGATTCATGGCGAGCGCGAACTGCGCCTTTACCACCTGGCAGCCTGGCGGGATTCAACCTTGTTCGTTCCTCGCGAGCGTGCCGCCTTGGCATGGACGGAAGTCTTGACGAAGTTGCCCGAGCAGGGTGTCCCGGACGAGATCTACGATCGCGTCAGGTCGCAGCTTTCCGAGAAGGAAATCTCCGATCTGACCTTCGTTGTCATGGCGGTCAACTCTTGGAACCGTCTGAACATCGGCTTCAAACCCGTCCCGGGCTCGGGCGATGCGAAGTTTGGCCTGAGCAAAGCAGCACTGAGCTAATCTTTGGAATGGGTCAGAATGGCGCTTGTTTGTGAGCCATTCTGAGCGGCCGGGCAAAGTCGCCGAGCTCGGCGACCAACACTGGAACCGATCTCAGCCTCCCGGCCGCGGCCGCGAGGCGCTCTCAGGAGGGCGTCATGCGCATTGACAGTCTGCATCCAGTAATATCGGCCCGTCTTATGGTGGTCGATGTCGACGCTCCACTCCGCAGTGCGGCACTCTCACTTTCCAGGCCCGCAATAGGCCTGGTCGTGGTGTGCCACGGCAGTGGGGAGGCGGCAGGCGTGCTGAGCAAGTCCGACCTTGTCCGCCATCTGGCCAATTCAGGGCCAACAGAAGCGCCGATTGCGGCATTGATGAGCCGGTCCATCGTGTCCTGTGGTCCCGATGATGATCTTCATTCAGTCTGGCAGACCATGGCCGCGCAAGGCCTGCAGAATGTGCCGGTGCTCGGGGCTGACTCGAAACCGCTAGGCGTCCTAGATATCCGTGATGCGATGAAGGCGCTCTTTAAACAAGAGGAACTGCAGGAACGGCTGCTTGCCAACTACATCAGCGGGATCGGCTACCAATAGAGCATGGTCTCGCGATTGAATATATACGGAAGTATGCATCGGCGTCTTCTTAGACATAATATAAAATAAAGGTCGCAAATTATAGCGTATTGAAGCAAATAGGTGACGACTTAGCCAGAGGGGAATGAAATGTTTCGTCCGGAGATAAAAGAAGATGTCTTCGACGGCCCGCCCGATGGCCCTGGAAGTGGTATGTCCGTGCAAATGTCGACGGCCGGCATCGTCCATGACGTGGGCAATCTCATTCAGGTCGCCTCGTCGGCGTTGAACCACCTGGCCCGCGATCCGAGCATCCAAGCGGCTCCGGCGCTTGGGCCTGTAATTGCCGGCGCCAAAACGGCTTTGGAGCGGGCCGGGGGCCTTGTCCGGCAAACCATCAGCCTGGCCCGAGAGAGCCACGCTGAAATCGAATACACAAACGTAGGTGCTTGCCTGGCTGAGATCGAAACCCTCGTACGGAGCGCCTTGGATGCCAATATCGGTCTTGAGCTTCGGGTCGGGTCCGACCTGCCTTTGGTGCGATGCGATCGCTTTGGATTGCAAAATGCGGTTCTGAATCTTCTGTTCAACGCGCGCGATGCAATGCCTGACGGCGGTTTCATCTCGATCGATGCCGGCTTGGCCTCTGCAAACTCCGCCGCCAGTCAGGTAGATATCCGTGTCGCGGACAACGGTATCGGGATGACCAGCGAGACGATGGTCTGCGCCTTCGATCCGTTCTTCACCACCAAAAGCGAAGGCCTCGGCGGCGTCGGTTTGCCGATGGTGAAGCACTTTGCCGAGCAATCAGGCGGAAGCATCGATATTCAGAGCACACTTGGGGCAGGCACGACCGTCACTCTGCGGTTGCCTGCGATGCGATAGCGGCCCGCCAATCTGCCTCCGGTGATAAACGTGACATACAATCGAGAGATAAAGATGGATGCACAAGTCGTCGAAAACGTCCAACAGCACCGTTTCGAGCTGCCGATCGCCGGCGATATGTTTGCGGCGGCCTATTATCGGCTCGAAGGCGGGAAGGTTGCGCTGATACACACCGAAGTCCCGTCGGAATTTTCCGGACAGGGGATCGCGTCGCAATTGGCCCAAGGGACCTTCGAACTGCTCCGCAAAACCGGCCGTAAAGCGATCTTGAAATGTCCCTTCATGAGCCGCTTTTTCGCCAAGCACCCGGACTATGCAGATGTCGTCGGCGGCTAGTCATTGGCACGAATGTTGAGGGTTTCCCAAGGATCTATCCAAATGCCTGACGAGTATGATTTGCAGAGGTTCGTCAGCGCACAGGATCCGGTCTACGACGACGCGCTGGCCATTCTACGTCGAGGGATGATGTGCACTCCCTACATGGAGTTCATCTTCCCAAGGTTGGCCACAAGGCGAAGTGGTGCAGCGCCTGAGCCATATGCAATCACATCGCTCGACGAAGCCAGCGCCTATCTCTCATTTCCGATCCTCGGAGGCCGTTATCGGGAATGCGTTGGCACCATGCAACGGCTCTCCGGCCTGAGCGCTCGCGCTGTCTTCGGTGAGGTTGATGCGAAGAAGTTGCACGCGTCCCTCACGCTGTTTTCCGAAGCAAGCAACGAGGAGTTCCTGCTCGAGACAATCTTCGACGTCTGGTTCGACGGTTTGCTCGATGAGGAAACGATGAACGCTCTCTACTTGATGTCGTAGTGGTCTGCTCGTGCCAGCGGCGTAAAGCTGTCGCGGCGCAGAGGTCACCATCCGCTGCCTTATCATGCGGTGCCATATCGAAGCCGTGACCTGCGTCGAATATAGCGGGGCCGAAATGGTCGAACAGGACGAAGGGCCCGACCATGAGGCGATTCGAGGAGGCAATACGCGCCCTACCTTCAGTCCGTCCGCAAAATCACAGATAGCCGGCTGGATCGATGCCTGTGATATCGCTTTGGCGGATGGTCATGGATCTCTGTCCTTCTGCATGCCTTGTCAGCCAGGTGCTCGAACGCGCTTGAACGGAGCGGCGCGAAAGACCGTCTGAATGGCTTTGAGGAGCGCGAATTTGGAGCTCGCGTGGTGCTGTCCGGCGATGCCGCTTTCATTAAAAGCCGACACCCTCATCGACAGGATCGCGGCAAGATCTTCGGCCATTTCGGGCCGGTCGTGCAGCAGCGGTGCAAAGCTTTCCTGGTCTATCTCGTAAACCGTGACAGGGGTCATTGCCCGCAAACTCGACATCTCGCCAATGCCGGCGAGCAGGCCGGTCTCGCCGAAGAAATCGCCAGGTGCAAGCCGGCCGATCTCCTGCAGTTGATCGTCGTCCTCGCCAATTTGCCGGACGATGACGCCCGTCCGTACGATCATGAGCGACGGCAGCATCTCTCCCTGTCGTGCGATGATCTCGCCCTTATGGTAGGTGTGAACCGAGGCCGCTTTGGCGAGCGACTCCTGCTCGGTACCCGTCAGTGCCGAGAATACCGGTATGGAATTGATAAGCTCGATCGGGGTGAAGCCTTGCGAGGCTGCCGTCTCGTCGCTCGGCCGGTTGGTCATGGCAATCGAGCCCGAAAGTGGCTGCGCCAGCAGCATGCCGGTCGACTTTGAATGGCGATAAATGAGATCGAAGATGTCGTTCCGAGCGGCACTTCGCTGGTCAATACTTGCGACGCGAAACGACAACTCGATCTCGATAGCTGCAGCATCCAGGCTTCTGATGGTAACCGAAGGCGAAGGGTCCTGGAGGATTGAATTGCAGCTCAGCAAGACAGTGCGCATGAGATCTACGATGATCGCCGGCGTCTTCGTTGGCGCCATCTTGACGGTGACGGCAAGTCCATGGCTCTCGTCCGGACCGCTTAAATTTGTTACCCCGATCTTGGCGAGAAGGCTGTTTGGCAGCGCGACGACATTGTGGGTCGGGGTCAGGAGTTGGGTCGACCGCCAGTTGGTCTCGACAACGCGGCCTTCGGTTCCGTCGCCCAGAATGATCCAGTTTCCAAGCACGTAAGGGCGGCCGAGGTTAAGCGCGATCCCCGAAAATACGTCACCAAGCGTATTCTGGAGCGCCAGTCCCAGCATGACGGCAAACACGCCCGACGTGGCAATGAGCGTTCCGACCGGCACTGCAAAGACGAAGGCCAGGATTGACAGGAACATTCCAGCATAGACGATGCCGACCACGACGTCCTGCAGGAGACGTGCCTCGCGCGGCTTTCGCTCAAAGACGAGATAGATGCGGACAAATCCGATCAGCGCCCAGGCTAGGTGAACCCACCAGAGCAGCTTGACCGAGCCGATGAGGATCGCTCCTCCGGTTGTCTCGTTGTCCCCTGCGGCCTCGTACGGCACGACGCGCAGGTGGAGAACCATGGCCGACATCGCGACGAAAAAGGCGAGTTGGACGACCAGCTTCGCATTGGCGAAGCGTCTGGGGATGAGAGACCAAACGACGATCCCGGCGAGGCCGAGCAACACGATGTAGACCAGAGGAGAGTTCCACCAGTTCATGAACGATCACCGCAATGCCCAGTTCAATGTTTGGTCTCCGGCCCGGCGATCGGGCCTCTGCCGCTGGCCTTGTCTTTTTCGAGTACTGCTTCAGTGATCGAATTCGGCAGCCGTCGCGGCTTTTCGATCAGCCCGAGCACCGGCATGGCGATGATGAAGAACGCGAAATAGCAAAGCGTCGCTAGTTGCGACATGACGACGTATGCGCCTTCCGCCGGCCGGGAGCCGAGCCAGCCGAGAAAGAGGGCATTGGCAACGAACAGCCAGAAGAGCACCCTGTACAAGGGGCGATAGACCGCCGAGCGCACCTTCGAGGTGTCGAGCCACGGCACCAGGAACAGCACCGCGATCGAGCCGAACATCGCGAGCACGCCGCCGAGCTTGGAATCGATCGGCCCGATATTGAACGTGATGGCCCGCAGGATCGCGTAAAACGGCAGGAAGTACCATTCCGGCACGATGTGGGCCGGCGTCTTCAGCGGATTGGCGATGCTGTTGTTGTCGGGATGGCCGAGATAGTTCGGCAAGTAGAAGACGAAGTAGGCGAAGAAGAGCAGGAACACGAGGATGCCGAAGGCATCTTTGACGGTGGCATAGGGTGTGAAGTCTACGACATCGGTTTTCGATTTGACCTCGATGCCGGTCGGATTGTTCTGGCCGACGACGTGAAGCGCCCAGATATGCAAGGTCACCACGCCCGCAAGCACAAATGGCAGCAGGTAATGCAGCGCAAAGAAGCGGTTCAGCGTCGGATTATCGACCGCGAAGCCGCCGAGCAAAAGCTGCTGGAGCCAGTCGCCGATCAGTGGGACGGCCGTGAAGAAGTTGGTGATGACAGTAGCGCCCCAGAACGACATCTGTCCCCAAGGCAGCACGTAGCCCATAAAGGCCGTCGCCATCATCAGCAGGAGGTTGGTGCAACCGAGCACCCACAGCAGTTCACGCGGCGCCTTGTAGGAGCCGTAGTAGAGCCCGCGGCAGATATGGATGTAGACGGCAATGAAGAAGAACGACGCGCCGTTGGAATGGAGATAGCGCAGCAGCCAGCCCGAGTTCACGTCGCGCATGATCTTCTCGACCGAATTGAAGGCCAGCCCCGTATCAGGAGCGTAATGCATCGCCAGCACGATGCCGGTCAGGATCTGTGAAACCAGCATGATCGTGAGAATGCCGCCGAACGTATAGGCGTAGTTCAGGTTGCGCGGGACGGGATAGACGATGAAGCTGTCATAGACCAGCCGCGGCAGCGGCAGGCGGGCGTCGAGCCAACGTTCGATTCTGGTTTTGGGCGTATAGGTCGAGTATTTGTCGCCGCTCATCGAAATGCCCCTGCCTCAGCCGATACGGATCTTGGTGTCGGAAACGAATTGGAACACCGGTACCGCCATGTTCTCGGGTGCCGGCCCCTTCCGGATGCGGCCGGCGGTGTCGTATTGCGAACCATGGCAGGAGCAGAACCAGCCGTCGAAATCGCCTTCCTGACCATGCGGGATGCATCCGAGATGGGTGCAGACCTGGACCATCACCAGCCAGGCCTCCTTGCCCGCAATAGCCCGGTTGGCGTCGGTTGCCGGCGCGTCGGCCGGCAGGTTGGCGTTGCGGGCAATTGGATCCTTGAGCTCGGGGAGACTGACCGCCTCGGCGTCCTTCCTCTCTTTTTCGGAGCGGTTGCGTACGACCACCGGCTTGCCATGCCAGTCGACGATCAGCGACGTTCCCGGCGTCAGCGATGAGACGTCGACCTCGATCGCGGCGGGCGCTTCGACGCGCAATGTGTGCTCGGCTGTGGAGGTTTCGGAAAGGTCGGCCATGGTGGCGACTCCTATTGCTGGAAGCTGCGTCATCGCGTTGGTGGCAATCGAGCAAAAGCAGGCCACGGCTTTCGCCTTTCCAGTCTGCTCATATCGCCCGAAATATGCCGGCCGTGGCCGAGTGTGAGCCATCGTGCCAACGGCACGCGCGTCCAATACTTTCGTTTAGGATTTCCTGAGCGAAGGACTGGCCGGGCTGGCGATGATGCCATCATGGAAGGTTCTGGATTCCTCCAGATAACCGATATGCCCCGGCATTGCGCACGGCGATCCCAAACTTCAGCCCGACCATACCTCGGCATAGGCACGTCTAGCTGTCGGTGTCGTAGTCGCCGTCCCCGCCAAGTGCGAGTTCTTGGAGCGGTTGTCTCGCGTGGCAGGTTTTCCGCCCGACGACGACCAGCGCGATTCAATCGGGTTCAGAAAAGGGAAAAGCGGTGAAACTCTACTACAGCCCTCTCGCCTGCAGCCTGGCCGACCACATCGCGCTGGAGGAGGCTGGTGCATCCTTCGAGCGCGAAACCGTCAATCTCAAAACCAAGCGGACGGCCTCCGGGGATGATTTCACCACCGTGACGCGCAAGGGGTATGTTCCAGCCCTCGTGTTGGATAGCGGCGAAACGCTGACGGAAAACATCGCCGTCCTCGATTGGCTCGCGTCGCGATACCCGGCACTGGGAGTGGAAGGGCCTTTGGGCCGTACGCGCGTTCTCGAAGCGCTGACCTACGTCTCGACTGAAATACATCGAAGCTTCAAGCCGATGTGGCACCAAAGCAGCGATGCTGAAAAGGCCAAGGCGAGCGCGACGATTACGAGCCAATTCGAGTTCTTCGCTGACGGGCTCAAGACCGACTATCTGTTCGGCGACAAACCCAGCGTCGCGGATTTTTATCTTTTCGTGATGCTGCTTTGGGCGGCCCGCTTCCACGTCCCTGTTCCCGCGCCTTTGCAAGCCCTCCGCGCCCGAATGGCTGCTCGACCGGCCGTGCGCATCGCAATGGATCGTGAGGGCCTCGTCTGAAGCCGAGGGTGGCCGCGAGCATAAGATCAGACGCAACATATTCTCTCGCCCCAACAGAAGATCAGGAGTCATTCTCATGCTGCCGTTTCTGCGGATGCTACATCCAGCCGCTTCCAAGCGCGGGGACGGCCTACATCTCGAATTTCTCCGAAGGGAAATCGAGGAAACGCTGGACCTTACTGATATTCCGTCAGATCTCGCCGCACTGCCCCCTGGCCGAGTGGTTGCAATACTGGATTCGCCGCAGTCACCGTCGAAGTAAGCGCAATATTTCCTGTCGGCCGATGAGGCGGGCGGGTCTAGTCGTTCCCGCTTGTTGGTCGTCATAGAGGCTTCATCATGAATGCGAGTAAGGCCCCGACACGGTTGATCATCGCCGCCGGCGCATTGTCGGTGCGACAGCAATGACGTTCGCCGCCACGATCAGGCAAGCTGAGTGAGCTGCCGATACCTGCGCTGGATGGGCGGCGAGGACATGATGTTTGCGAGCTGAACATCGAGGTGCGGCCCTGGTCCCACATCGACGTTGCGCTTGACTCGTCCATATTATTGGTAATAAATCATACATATTGCCTTCAAAAAAGACGGCAGGTCTGGGAGGACCGATGAAAATCACGGCCATCAAGGCGCGCGTCTGCAATGCGGAAATGCGCAACTGGGTCTTCGTTCGGGTCGAAACCGACGAGCCCGGGCTGTTTGGCTGGGGTGAGGCGACGCTGGAATGGAAGACCCGAGCCGTCGTTGGGGCGCTTCAGGATCTTGAGGCCCTGCTCGTCGGGCAAGATCCGCGCAACGTGGAGCAGTGCTACCAGATACTTACGCGCCACGGCTTTTGGCGTCTTGGCGTCGAGGGAATGTCTGCCGTCAGCGGCATCGAGATCGCGCTCTGGGACATCCTGGGCAAGTCATTGGGCGTCCCCGTTTGGCGCCTTCTGGGCGGCCAGGTCCGCGACTATCTGCGCACCTACACGCATCTCGGCCTCGGGGACATGAAGGCGGTCTATGAGACCGGATCCGCGGATGCCATCGTGGAACGCGGACGCATCGTGACGCAAGCAGGCTACGATGCGGTCAAGGTCGTCTGCGTTCCCTACACCCACTACGTATCGCCCGCCAAGGCAGTCGACTCCGTTGCCAATATGGTTGGCTCGCTTCGCGAGGCGGTGGGCCCGGATATCGACATCATGGTCGATTTCCACGGACGCCCTGCATCGGTTAACGCGGCGATGGATTATCTCAAGGCAATCGAGCCGGCCCGCATCATGTTCGCGGAAGAGCCCGTTCCACCCGAAGATGTTGCCGGACTGGCGCATATCACCGCGCGATCAGCCGTGCCGATCGCCTCCGGCGAGCGGCTGATCGGACGTCGCGAATTTACGCACTCGATCGCAGTCCGCGCCTTCAACATTGCCCAGCCTGATATTTGCCACACTGGCGGTCTGCTCGAGACGAAGAAGATCGCGGCCATGGCGGAAACCGCAGGCATCGGCCTTGCGCCGCACAACCCGCTTGGTCCGATCGCCGGTGTGGCTGCTCTTCATTTCGGCATATCGACGCCGAACGTTGTCATTCAGGAGGAGATGTCCGGTGCCGTCGCCTGGTATGACGACGTCGTCACCTGGCCAATTCAGCGTAAACCAGGCCGCTGGGATCTGCCCGAACTGCCGGGCCTTGGCGTCACCGTCAATGAGGACGTGATCGCGCGCCACCCCTTCAAGCAGGAAGTGCTGCATGCCCGTAATGCCGTCATGCCGGACGGCACCGTGGTCGACTGGTGAATGCGATGGCAGGCCGGCTGCAAGGAAAGATCGCAATCGTCACGGGAGCGGGCCAGGGCATTGGTGCCGCCACCGCCCGCGCCTTTGCGATGCATGGGGCAAAGACCGTTATTGCCGAACTGAATGCGGCAAGCGGGAAAGCGATCGCCGACGAACTGCTGGCACAAGGCGCGGACGCTCTGTTCGTCGAGACTGACGTCACCGACGCATCCGCGGTCGCGAACATGGTCGCGCGGACGATCACGGTCTATGGCGGCGTCGACATTCTGGTCAACAATGCCGGTGCCAACGTCTTCTACGAACCATTGATGATGCCGGATGAGGAATGGGAGCGCTGCCTTAAGCTCGACCTCCAGGCCGCGTGGTTCTGCGCCAAGGCGGTTTTGCCGACGATGTTGGCGAAGGGCTCGGGGTCCATCGTCAACATAGCGAGCTGTCACGCCTTCCAGATCATTCCCCATACGTTCCCGTACCCGGTCGCCAAGCATGCACTTTTGGGGCTGACCCGTTCGCTGGCCATCGAATACGCCGCACGCGGTATCCGGGTGAACGCGATCGCGCCCGGCTATATCGAGACGCCGATCGCGGAGGCCTACTGGAACACGTTCCCGAACCCCGCCGAGGAGAAGCGGCGAGCCTACGACCTCCATCCGCCCAAGCGCATCGGCCGGCCGGACGAGGTTGCAATGACGGCGGTTTTCCTCGCTTCGGACGAAGCGCCGTTCATAAATGCCGAGACGATCACCATCGATGGTGGGCGCTCGGTTCTCTACCACGACTAGCAATCACCAAAGAGCTCTCAGGGAGGATCTTCATGAAAACCACAACAAAGGCTTTGGCGACATTTGCGGTACTGGCTGCCGGACTGATGAGTGGCGCAGCAAGCGCAGACGAAATCAAGATCGGCTACATCAACAAGATGGGTGACCATCCATGGTTTGTCGCCGAAGTTGGTGGCGCCAGGAAAGCGGCTGAGGCGGCCGGGGCCGCGTTCGTGTCGCAGGACGTCCAGTTCGACGCCAATTTGACGATCACGACCTTCGATACGATGGTCGGCGATGGTGTGAAAGGCATCGCCATCGTCGTCCCCGACAAGGCGCTGGGACCAGTCATCGCGGAGAAAGCAAAGGCCGCTAAAATTCCCTTGGTGGCGGTCGACGACGATATCTACTACCAGGATGGCACCCAGGTCCCCTATGTCGGCATGAATGCCTACAACATCGGTGCGCGGGTGGGCGAAGAGCTCGCCAAGCTCTACAAGGCCGACGGCTGGGCGGGCAAAGAGGTGCGCATCGCCTCGATCGAGGATCGCAAGGCGGATACCTGCATGCAGCGCAACAAGGGCGCGGAAGAAGCGTTCCTGAAGGCGGTGCCCGATTTCAAGCCTGGGAATATCCTGCGCGTCCCCTACGACAACACGATGGTCAACGCCATCGACGTGATGACCACCACATTGACGGCCAATCCCAGCGTCACGAACTGGATATTCTACTCATGCAACGATGATGGCGTACTGGGTGGTGCGCGAGCACTGGAGAATGCCGGCTACACCGCAGACCAGGGCATGGGGATAGGCATCGACGGGAGCCGCGCCTGCGACGCCTTCGGATCAGGAAAGCCCTCGGCATTCCGTGGCACGATGTGGCTCAATTCGGAAAATCACGGCGCGCTTGCGGTGAAGATTCTGCTGGCCTCGATCAAGGATGGAACGAAGCTGCCGGTTCAATCCTTCACCGACCCGGAATACATCACCGCCGACAATTTTGCGTCGGACTACAAAGCCAAGCTCTGCCACTGACCGGCTATGCGTCATGCGCCGTAGGGCGCATGACGCTTTTTGAGCCGGCAGGTTGTCAGCGCACACAGGATCGATCCTCGGGAGTGAGCTTTGATGCAATCGGATTTCTTCTCGCTCGATAGGGTATCGAAACGCTTCGGCGTCGTGCAGGCGCTCGACAACGTCTCGATTGCCTTTCGGCCGGGAGAGGTGCTCGCCCTGGTTGGCGAGAATGGGGCCGGCAAATCGACGATGATGCGAATTCTCGAGGGCGTGTTCGAGCCCGACAGCGGCACTGTGCGGCACGGTTCCACGCCGATCGTTTTCGGCGAACCGCGCGACAGCCATAGGGCCGGAATACGCGTCATCCATCAGGAGCCGGAGATCGTTCCGAACCTGACCGTGGCCGAGAACATTTTCGTTGGGGAACTGCCGCGGCTGGCGGGCGTCCTGCTCGACTGGCACAGGCTGGAGGAACAGACCGACCGGGTGCTTGCGACCTTCGGCATGCAACAGGATATGCGGCCGCGGCAACTCTGCAGCACGCTCGGTCCGGCGCAGCGTCAGATGATCGAAATCATGCGCGCAATACGTGCCGGCGGCCAGTTGATCGCGTTCGACGAGCCGACCTCGTCACTGACCGACGACGAAGCGCGCCGTCTGTTTTCAGTAATCCGCCGGCTGCGCGAAGAGGGCACTTCGATCGTCTACATCTCTCACCGGCTGAACGAGATCATCGACCTAGCAGACCGCATTGTCGTTTTGCGGGATGGCCGGCTGGTCGACGATTCCCCCGCGGCAGGTGCCAGCGAGCAGACCATAGCCAAGGTCATGGTCGGCCGCGACATCGCCGATCTGTTTACGCGCGAGACGTGGCAATCGGGAAAACCGTTGCTGGACGTGGCGGGTCTGACCACCGACCGCGTCACCGATGTGAGCCTCAAGGTCCGCCGCGGTGAGGTGCTCGGCATCGCCGGCCTTATGGGGGCGGGCAGATCCGAACTGGCGAAGGCGATCGTCGGCTATGATCGGCGCCTCGGCGGAACCATAACGATGAATGGCGTGCCCGTTGGCCCTAACAGCCCACATGCAGCGATCGTGGCGGGCATCGGCTTCGCCCCGGAAGACCGCAAGCACGAAGCCCTGCTGCTGTTCCGCAGCATTCTTGACAACGCTTCGCTTTGCGTGCCCGACAGGATGTCGACCTTCGGCTTCTTCAACCGACGCAAGGCGCTGGAGATTGTCTCACCGCTCGCAGCAAAGATGTCGATCAAGGCGCCTAACCTCGACGAACAGGTTTCGAAACTGTCGGGCGGCAATCAACAGAAGGTCGTTCTCGCGCGCTGGCTTGCGCGGCAGCCGATGCTTCTCATCCTCGACGAACCGACCCGCGGCATCGACATCGGCGCCAAGGCGGAAATCTATCGCCTGATCGATGAACTCGCCGCCAGCGGCATCGGCATAATCCTGATTTCCTCGGAAATGCCGGAACTGATCGGGCTCGCCGACAGGGTGCTCGTCATGGCTGGAGGCCGGATCACCGCCGAACTTTCCCGCCCTGACATTGACGAGGCCACGATCCTGAAACACGCAATGCCGCAATCTGTACCATCGCTCGGAGGACAAATTCAGTGAATAGCCTTGAGCTCAGGACAGCAACAGCACAAACCGACAAAAGGCGCGCGTCCTTGCGCATCGCGGAGCGCATCGGCATTCACAACATAAGCCTTCTGGTTGCTCTCGCCATCCTCGTGCTCATTTTCGGCACCCTGAGAGGCGACGTGTTCTTCTCCAGCCGAAACCTGCTGAACATCGGCCTGGGCATTACCATCCTGGGCGTTCTGGCGATGAGCCAGACCGTGGTTATTGTCGCGGGCGGACTTGATATCGCCGTTGGCGCAATTGTTGGTCTGACCACTGTATCGACGGCAATGGCCATCCAGTCGACGGGCTCGCCTGCGGTGGGCATTGTTGCCGGCCTGGTCCTGGGCGGTCTTGCCGGTCTTGTGAACGGCATCATCATCACCTATGGGCGGGTCAACGCAGTCATCGCGACTCTCGGTACGATGGCGATCTTCCGCGGCATCGCATTCATCATGTCCGATGGGCAATCGATCGCGATCTTCAGCGACACGTTCCGCTTCATCGGGATCGGACGAATCCTCGGCCTGCCTCTGCTGATCTGGATTCTTTTGCTGACCGCGATCGTGTTCCATCTCTTCCTTGCCCGCTCGATCGTTGGGCGTAACATCTATGCCCTGGGCGGCAATCCCGTTGTAGCGCGCTTCTCCGGCATCAACATCAACCGCTACCGCGTCGGCATCTACATCATGAGTGGCGTGGCGGCCGGATTGGCCGGGATTCTGTTGGCTGCCCGTACCGGCTCGGGGCAGCCCGTATCCGGTTCCCAAGGTCTGGAACTCGAGGCCATCACAGCGGCCGTGCTGGGTGGCTGCGCCTTGCAGGGCGGGAAGGGTACGATCATCGGCGCGCTGCTGGGCGTCGCCATCATTGGCGTCCTCAACAACGGGATGATACTGACGTCCGTGCCAACCTTCTATCAGTTGCTTGCCAAGGGCTCGCTGCTGATACTTGCTGTGGTAATTGCCGAGTACCACTTGAACAGGACATGACGATGGACGCGGCGATCGCTTCGACTGGCCAGGGCAAGCAGGACATTCCTGCCGCAGATGGCACCACGTCATCGCTCAAGGACCGCATCGCACGCGATCTAGGACAGCGCATCCTCGCCGGCTCCTACGCGCAGCATTCCGTGCTGCCAACGGAAGCCGAACTTTGCGTCATCTACGGGGCGAGCCGCACTGCACTTCGCGATGCTCTTCTGACGCTTTCGGCGAAAGGATTGATCGAGGCACGCAAGCGGGCCGGGACGCGTGTGCGCGCGTCGAGCGAATGGAACAGGCTGGATGCACAGGTTCTGGAATGGATGCGCGATATCGAGCCCGATCTCGATTTCGTCCGCGGATTGATCGAGGCGCGACTGGTCATTGAACCCGCTGCCGCCCAACTTGCGGCCAAGATGGCGACGTCAGGCGATCTCGCAGTCATCGAAGCCGCCTATGAGGCCATGCGCATTGCTCCACAGGATGACCTTGCTGCGTGTCTCGATGCCGACGTCAGATTTCATACCGCCATCCTTCGTGCCAGCCGCAACCCGGTGTTCGCCAATCTCGGCAATATGCTTGCGGCCGCTCTCAGCTTCTCCTTCCGCTTGACCACATCGGCCACCGCCAATTACCAGCAGACGCTCAGCGCGCATGGCGACGTGCTGGAGGCAATTAGGATGCGCAGGGCCGACGACGCTCACGATCAGATGAAGGCGCTCATCGGGATCGCGTCGAACGACCTTCTTGCAGTGGCTCGCAAAGGCCGCCGTCAACAGCCGATCGCAGCTGCCAAGGCCGATATCCTCTGAAGCGGATGGTCGGGACGATCAAGATCAGAAGCGGAGACCTGTCTGCTGAAATCGCCCCATCGCTTGGGGCAGGTCTTGCGAGACTGGACTATGGGTGCGTGCCGCTCTTCAGGCCTTGGCCAAACGGCGGGAGCAGCAACCCGTTCGACCTTGCCTGCAACCTGCTTTTGCCATGGTCGAATCGCATCTCAGGCGGCGGGTTCACATTCGACTCCAAATTCCACGAACTGCCTGCCAATGTTGCAGGCGAGCCATTTCCCATCCACGGAAATGGATTTTCCAGCGAGTGGGACGTCGACAGCGTAGCGCAAGACAACGCGAAGCTGTCCCTCATCAGCAACGGGCCCGGCCCATACCGATATCGCGCCGAGGTGCGCTACGCGCTGGCCGGACAGGGGCTCGAGTTGAAGCTTCGCATCCTCAATCAGGCATCGATCAGATTGCCGTTCGGGCTTGGCATCCATCCATGGTTCCCGAGAACGGCACGAACCGCGCTTCATGCGCCGGCCTCGCAGGTTTGTCTCGAACTGCCCAGCCATCTCCCCGAACGGTTTGTGGATGTCAAAACCCATCCCGATTGGGATTTCGGCGCCCCAGTCATATTGCCGAGTGGATGGATAAACAATCTGTTTGCCGGTTGGAGCGGCGTCGCCACCATATCGTGGCCGGAGCACAGTTGCAGCCTGCGGATTAAAGCTTCATCTCCCTTGAATTTCTACCTGGTCTATTCGCCATCGGACGAGAGCGACTTCTTCTGTTTTGAACCGGTCAGTCATGCTGTCGATGCTCACAATCGTGGTTCGATCGACAAATGGAATGGACTGTCGGTGCTTGGGCCCGGCGAGGGTCTGGCAGCCCGTTGCAGCTTTGCCGTCAGTTAGGCGGACCTCAACTGCGCCCTCGAATTGGCGGATCTCGGCAGCACGTCTGGGGAGAACGAAGCCGGCCTTTCATTCAAACGGAGCCTGGGAAGAGGAACTCCGGCGACCGGAACCCGTGAGCCCGTTCGACGTTTGCCGGTTGTCGCCGCGCAGCTCGTCTGCTTGACGGCCTTCCAAATATGGGCTGGTAGGGTGGATCAATGACGGATGTTGACCCAAAGGAATTCGTGCTCGCAGGCACCGTCATGAAGCGACTTGTCTCCGGTGAACAGACGGGAGGCTTGTTGAGTCTGTTCGAAAACAGAAGCGACGGGCAGACGAAAATGCCAGTCCATGTTCATGCGAATGACGACGAGACTGTCTACGTCATCGAAGGGCAGTTGACCGCAATTGTGGACGGTGTGGTCCGAACGCTCTCGCCCGGCGAGAGCATGTTTTTGAAGCGCGGCATCCCGCAGCAGCTTAAGAATCCCGGCCGTCGGCGATCCAATCCGAGAGGCTGCGGGCAAAACTTCGCGGCACGATAAGTTCGCACGCGGTCTCGCCGGTGCGCAGGAAGAGCACGGACACGTGATGGAAGGATGTCAGCACGGCGCGGCCCGGAGCGGCGGCCGGCGCGTGCCAGTCGACGGCAATGCAGCCGGACAGAAGCCTTGCGATACCAGGGCCGGCCATTTGCAAACGAACACGACCTTCCGCGAGGGGAACGGAACAGCCGAGATCGGGGTCGACGGCAAGCGCAGGCGCTTGCGTGCCTTCGTCGAGAGCCAGCCAGAGGCGGCGAGGTGCAACGCGGATAATTAGAAGCCCGTTGTGGCGAACCGTCTCTCCGACCGAAGCGGGAAGTTTCTTGCCCAGCGGCGCCGAGACGCTCTTTTCGAATTGCGTCAATGTCGCGTCCCAGCCCTCGATCTGGATGAGCGGACAATCTGCCACGGACAGGCTGAAATCCCGAGAAGAGGTCAAGCTAGCCATGCAGCCGTTCTCCCTGTGGATCGACGAATACCGGCGAGACAACGCGGGCGCGAACCGTTTCGGCCTTCATCGGATAAACTGCTACGACCTCGCTTCCTTCTGCCGCGACATCACCGGCAAGCAGGGCCAGCCCGACATAATGGCCGCGTTCGGGGCTGAAAGTGACAGAGGTGACGCGACCGCGCCCATGGCCATGGATTTTCTCATCCGGCAGGAACAGGATGGCGCCGCCGCGCAGGCGTTTTCCGTCCTCAATGCATTCCAGTCCGACCAGGCGCTGTCGGTTGGGGGCCTGGAGGGCAGGGCGCCGTCGCAGGACGTCGCCGACGAAGCCGCTGCGCTTGCCGGCCATGCGGCCGAGGCCGAGATCATCGAGCGTCGTGCGCCCGTCGATCTCCGGTCCGGCGACATGGCCCTTTTCGACTCGCAGCGCGCCAAGCGCCTCGACGCCATAGGGCTTCAGCTCGAGCAGTCTGCCGGCTTCGAGCAGACAGCTCCAGAGCTGTTCACCGGCAGTGGCGCCGACATAGATTTCGTAAGCGCGCTCGCCGGAATAACTGAGACGCAAGATGCGGAGCCCACGGCCCTCCCACTCGCTTTCGAGTAGTCCCATGTGCGGAAGTGCCCCATCGGAAACGTCAAGGGCAGGAAAAGCGGCACCGAGGATTGCGCGGCTGTTAGGCCCGGCAACCGACATTGCCGCCCATTCATCGCTGACCGAGGTGACGGCCACACGCAAATCCGGCCAGGCCGTGTCGAGCAGGAATTCGAGACGCGACAGCACATCGGCCGCCCTGGCGGTCGAGGTCGTCATGAAGAACCGGTTTTGCGCCAGCCGCGTCGTGGTGCCGTCGTCGAAGACGATACCGTCGTCGCGCAGCATGATGCCGTAGCGGGCGCGGCCTACCGCCAGTTTGGCAAAGCCGTTGGCGTAGACGCGGTCGAGGAAGATTGCCGCATCCGGGCCCTGGACATCGATCTTGCCGAGCGTGGAGATGTCCATCAGCCCCGCGGCCTGGCGCACATTCCGCATTTCGGCGACATAGGCGTCGTTCACGTCACGTCCCGACTGCCGGTAGAAATAGGGCCGCATCCAGAGCCCGACCTCGAGCATCTCGGCGCCGTTCGCCATGTGCCAATCGTGCATCGGCGTGCGGCGGATCGGCTTGAAATGATGGCCGATGGCGCGCCCGGCAAGCGCACCGATGGCAACCGGCGTATAGGGCGGGCGGAAGGTCGTGGTGCCGGTCTCACGAATCGTTGCGTTGCGCAGCGCTGCCATGGCGGCAAGCGCGGGAAAATTGCTGGTCTTGCCCTGGTCGGTGCCCATGCCGAGCGTAGTGTAGCGCTTCAGGTGCTCGACCGATTCATAGCCCTCGCGATGGGCGAGCTCGATATCCCCGGTCGTCACGTCCATCTGGAAATCCACGAAGGCCTTTGCACGTCCAGCGGGCAGGGCTTTGCGAAGGACGGTCGAGGCGGTCTCACCGAGATCGAGTTTCGATGGAGCGGACACCGGCGCCGACTTGCCGCAGTAGGCCGCCGCTTCGATGCCGGCGCGATGGCCGTCCTCGACGGCAGCGGCGGTCGCATAGGCTCCTATCATTGCGCCGGCGCCGAACTGGCTGGCTGCAAAGACGCCCGGCACGAAGCCGTCAATGTCGTCGCGATACACAGGTTTGACACCGAGGTGTGAGGTGAGATGCACGGTTGGCGACCAGCCGCCGGAGATGCAGACCAGGTCGCAGGCGGCCGAAGATTGTCCCTCCGGACCATTGAGCGTTACGCGCCTGATCGCATGGCCGCCATGCAGGTCGACGATGCGCGTTGCGGCCCGCACCACCACGCCGAGCCGTGCGGCTTCTGCGGCAAGTGCTGCGGGCGGGACGGGGCGCAGATCGGCAACCGTCACCTCCGCGCCGGCTGCGGCATAGTCGAAGGCGGTGCGCCAGGCACCGTCATTGGTGGTGGCGACGACGATTTTCTTGCCCGGCAGGACGGCGAAACGGTTGAGATAGGTCCGGGCGGCCGAGGCAAGCATGACGCCGGGCCGGTCGTTGTTCGAGAACACCATCGGCCGCTCGATGGCGCCGGTGGCGAAAACGATCGAGCGGGCGCGCAGCATGGTGACCGTCTGCCGTGTCTCGCCATTCGGCTGCGGATTGGTTGGATCGCGCTGTTCGACCAGTCCCAGGACATTGCCGTCATAGCTGCCGAAAGCGGTCGTCCGCTTCATCACCCTGATGGTTTCGAAGCCCTCCAACTCGGCCTCGGCCTGCCGCAGCCATGCGGCCGCTGCGCTGTCGGACGGTTGCGCCAGAAGCTGGCCGCCAAGCAGGAAATCCTGCTCGATCAGCGCGACCCGCGCGCCGGCCGCGGCGGCCGCCCGCGCCGCCGACAATCCCGCCGGGCCGCCGCCGACGATGGCGACATCGGCGAAGGCATGACGAACCTCGTAGTGGTCGGGATCCGCGCCGGTGCCGGCTCTGCCCAGACCGGCAGCCTTGCGGATAAAGTGCTCGTAGAACATCCAGGCGCGGCGCGTCGGGCCCATGAAGGTCTTGTAGTAGAAGCCGGCGGACAGAAACGGTGCCAACAGTCCGTTGACGCTTTGCATGTCGAAGGCAAGCGATGGCCAGCGGTTCTGACTCTCCACGACCATACCGTCGGCGAGTTCCAGTGTGGTCGCCGGCAGGTTCGGCTCGCGCCTCCCGGCGGTCCCGAGCGTAACCAGCGCATTCGGCTCTTCGGGGCCGGCGGAAAAAATGCCGCGCGGGCGATGATATTTGAAGCTGCGCCCGACCAGCGTGACGCCATTGGCGAGCAGGGCGGAGGCAAGCGTGTCGCCGCGATATCCAGCCAGCTTGCGGCCGTCGAAGGTAAACTCGACCGGCTGCTCGCGGATGATGCGGGCACCCACCGACAGCCGTTTGCGGTTTGAACTCATTCCGGTGACTTCCTGAGAGTTGATTTCCTGGCCCGCAATTTTCTGGCGAAGTCGACGGCTGCGATGGCATGGTTGCGGGTGTCGCGTTCGACCACCAGCCATTGCCGGCAACCGGTCACGTGCTGCCAGAATTCACGGTGCGGGCCGGCCGGGTTTGTCCTGACATAGACATAACGGTACCAGGCCTCCGGATCGGGATCGTCATGGGCCGGACGCTTGACCGAGGCATCGCCGCCATAGCGGAACTCGTCAGGGTCACGCGGGCCGCAGCAGGGGCATTCGATGCGCAGCATTTTGTCCCGCCTCCTATTGCAGCCAGGCGGAAGGGCCGGCGCCGGCCTCATCGAGCGTGTGGCCGGTGCGGAAACGATCGAGCCCGTAGGCCGCGATCAAGGGATGCGGTTTGCCGGTGGCGATCGTGTGGGCGAAGCACCAGCCGGAAGCCGGCGTCGCCTTGAAGCCGCCATAGCACCAGCCGCCGTTGAGATAGAGACCCTCGATCGGCGTCGGGCAGATGATCGGGCTGGCATCGGGGGTCATGTCCATGACGCCGCCCCAATGGCGAAGCAGACGGACGCGCGAAATGCATGGCATCAGCGCAATCGCTGCCTCCGCCACTTCGCGCACGACGCCGAGATTGCCGCGCTGGGCGTATGAATTGTAGCCGTCGAGATTGCCGCCGAAGACCAATCCGCCCTTGTCGGACTGGCTGACGTAGAAATGGTCGGCGCCATAGGCCACGACGTGATCTACCAGCGGCTTCAGCGGCTCGGTGACGAAAGCTTGCAGCACATGGCTTTCGATCGGCAGTTCAAGCCCAGCCTTGGCGCCGAGCACGGACGTGTGGCCAGCGACCGCGAGGCCGACCTTGCCGGCGCCAATCCGGCCTTTCGTCGTTTCGACGCCGACGATGCTGTCGCCGTCACGGACAAAGCTGTCACCTCGCAGTTCTGGATGATGTCGACGCCATGGCTGTCGGCGGCACGCGCATAGCCCCAGGCGACGGCGTCGTGGCGTGCCGTGCCCGCGCGGCCCTGAAAGATGGCGCCATGGATCGGGAAGCGGGCGGTGTCGGAAAAATCGAGATAGGGCACCAGCCGGCGCACGTCTTCGCGGTCGAGGATGTCGGCGTCGATGCCGTTCAGCCGCATGACGTTGGCGCGGTGGCTGAAACCGTCGAGCTGATCGGCCGAATGCGCCGTGACGAGTTGACCGCGCTGGGAGAACATCACGTTGAAATTCAGCGCCTGAGACATGTCCTCCCAAAGCTTCATCGAGAATTCGTAGAACTGGGTGTTGCCGTCGAGCAGGTAGTTGGAGCGGATGACGGTGGTGTTGCGGCCGACATTGCCGCCGCCGACATAACCCTTTTCGAGCACCGCGACGTCACGGATGCCGTGGTTCTCGGCGAGGTAGAAGGCGGTGGCCAGGCCGTGTCCGCCGCCGCCAATAACGATCACGTCATAGGACGATTTTGGCTCCGCGGCCCGCCAGGCTCGCTGCCAGTTCTTCTGGCCTGACAGCGCGTTGCGGAAAACCGAAAATGCCGAGTAGCGCGCCATGTGTGCAGGCCTATCGAATGATCGGGCAGGCCGGCGTGCGGGTAAGCACTTCGGCGCCCGCATCGGTCAACAGCACCGCGTTGGAGACGAAGTCATTGCCGCGACCCGTTCCCATCAGCCACGACAGGATGTGAAAGCTCATCCCGGTCTCGATCTCGAGGTCGGAATCGTGCCTCAAGCCGGTCACCGAATTGCCGCCGGTCCATGACGGCGGCTGGCCGGCGCCGACAAGGTAACCGCAGTGATGGCGGCGATAGTGGGAAAGACCGGCCTCGTCGGCGACGGCCTGCCAGGCGGCGTAGACATCGCGCGCCTTGGCGCCCGGCCGTAGCGCCTCGACGACCGCGTTGAACGCCTTGGCGGTCACCTCCGCCATTGTGGCGTCTTCATCGCTGATGTGGCCTATGCGAACGAGCCGGCCGAGCGGGGCGTGGTAGCGCGAGATGCACCCGGACAGTTCGACAAAGACGGGCTCGCCCTTGCGGTAGATCCCGTCGCCCCAGGTTGTGTGCTCTTCACCCAGGCGCGCGGCCGGGCGGATGAACGGTCCGAAGCCCGGCGCATGACCGCCGGCGCGGATCATTGCCGCAACACATTGGGCGGCGACCTCCTGTTCGGAAGCGCGATCGGAGATCGCCGCGATCGCGGCACCGGCGGCGGCGTCCGTCACTTGTGCCGCCCGCCGCATCAGCGCCTGTTCTTCGGCGCTTTTCACCCGCCGCATTTTGTCGATCAGACCGGAGACGTCGCTCCACTTTGCATCGGCTTTCATCTGGAGTGCCACGGCAAGTCCATGGCTAAGGCCGGCTGTCCAGTATTCGAGGCCGATCCGCTTGCCGGATAGGCCGAGCTCTGCCAGCACCCGCGCGGCAAGGTCCGCCGCCGTTTCGCTGTCGGAATGGCCACGGAATTCCGCTGCCTTCACCTGCTTCTCGATCGTCACCTTCTCCATCGAACGGGTGACCAGAACAGGTTTTCCCCGGAGCGGGACAATCAGCAGGTGAGGGGCAAAATACCCCCAGTGATCAAGCCCGGTGAGATAGAAGACGTTCTCCGGCGAGGCAAACACTGCCGCGTCGAGCTCACGCTCAATCAGTGCAGTACGGACCTTTGCCAGGCGGCCGGCGATTTCGGCTTCGGAAAAAGGATTGCGGTCCATCGGGCGTCCTCGTGCTTGTTGCCGGCTTGCTGGCGGGCATGGTCTTTTCGGCAGCCGGGTTCCCGGCCGCCATGTCAGTCGATGACGATGAGTTCGCGCGCCACATCGCAGAGGCGTTCGCCGCCGCGTTCCGTGACGACGAACGATTCCGAGATGGCGATGCCGAAATCGTCGAGCCAGACGCCGGCCATGAAATGGAAGCACATCCCAGGCTGCATCTCGGTAGTATCGCCCGGACGAAGGCTTGCGGTGCGTTCACCCCAATCGGGCGGGTATGCGAGCCCGACCGGATAGCCGACGCGGCTGTCTTTCTTCAGCCCGTTCCGTCGCAGGACTGCCTGCCAGGCGGCTTCCACCTGTTCGGCGGTGTTGCCGGGGCGCGCCTTCTCGAGGCCAGCGTCGACACCCTCGACGATCGCCTTGGCCATGTCGAGGATGGCTTGCCGCGGCTTGCCGAAATGTACCGTCCGGGTCAGGGCTGCATGATAGCGGCGGCGCACGCCGGCGATCTCCAGAATGGCGAGGCCGCTGTCCGGCAGCGGCGCGTCGGACCACGTCAGATGCGGCGTGCTGGTGCCTTCGCCAACGGGCATCAGCGGACAGATCGCGGCATAGTCGCCGCCCGCTCCGGGCACGCCCATGATCTGTGCGTGATAGATTTCCGCAATGACATGGTTTTGCGGCACGCCGGGCCGCATTTTCTCGATGGCGCGGTTCATCGCATGCGTGCAGATCGCACCCGCCTCGCGGATCAGCACCAGCTCGGCTTCGGATTTGACCAGCCGCGCCCAGTTGACGAGATCGTGGTTGTTGGCGAAGTGCGCTTCGGGCAGTCCTTCGACAAGGTGGGCGTGGCAGCGCGCAGTGTAATAATGCGCGTCCATCTCGACGCCGATACGGGCCTTTTCCCAGCCGCGCGACCGGATCAGTCGGGCGAGTTCGTCATAGGGGTGTTCGACGGGCTGCTGCACCAGCCGCTCCGAGAACGGCACGATGTTTGTCTCCGGCAGGCCGGTTGTCAGGCGCGCGCTCTTGGCATCCTGCGCCCTGCCGAACCAGATCGGCCGATCCTCCTCCAGATGGACGAGGACGCACTGCGGAACATAGAACGACCATCCGTCATAGCCGGTCAGCCAGCACATGTTGGCTGGATCCTGACAGACGATGAGATCGAAGCCGGCTTTTTGCATGCGTGTCTTCACGCCGGCGAGGCGCTGCCCATACTCCGCTTGCGTGAATGTCCCGAACCCGTTCGCAGTCGCCACCGAAATCCTGCCTTCCAGGTACGCCGCTTGTCCTTTGATCAACATGGGCAAACGGGCCAAATTGTGCACAACTCGACGTCAATTTGTTGGCTAACTACGAATTATCGCCGAATTTCCATGGTTTCTATATCTCTGCTTGCGAAATGTCTAGGGCAGTTGTATACGTCTTATCAAGCAGGCGTCGACCTCGAAGAAGGCCGCGCCCTGGGAACCATCCACAGTTGTCCAATGGGAGAAAAGCATGCTCAAATCATCGATATCGCGCCGCATGGTCGTGAAAGCGGCTGCCTGCATCGCGCTCGCCGCGACGTCATTGACGTCGCTGTCCGCTCACGCGGAAACCACCCTCGAACGGGCCAAGAAGGACGGCTACATCCGCGTCGGTTTCGCCAACGAGGCGCCGTTCGGTTACGCCACGCCAGACGGCAAGCTGACCGGCGAGGCGCCGGAAGTCGCCAAGGCGGTGCTCGCCAAGATGGGCATACCGCAGGTCGACGGTGTTTTGACCGAATTCGGCTCGCTCATTCCAGGTCTCAAGGCCGGCCGCTTCGACATCATCGCCGCCGGCATGTTCATCACTCCGAAGCGCTGCGCCGAGATCAACTACTCCGAGCCGTCCTACGGTATCGGCGAGGCTATGCTGGTGGCAAAAGGCAATCCGAAAGGCATCAAGGATTTTTCCAGCATCAAGGACAATCCGGATCTCAAGCTTGCCGTGATGGCCGGCGCCGTCGAAGGCGGCTTCGCCAAGGAAGCGGGCGTTGCCAGTGGGCAGATTGTCTCCTTGCCCGACCAGTCCAGCCTGGTCGCGGCCGTCCAGTCGGGCCGCGCCGACGCTGCTGCGCTGACCGCTCTTTCGATCGCCGATATGGCCAAGAAAGCCGACGGCGTCGAATCGACCAAGCCCTTCGGCGAGGTTGCCGGCAAATCGGTGAAAGGTCATGGCGGCTTCGGCTTCCGCAAGGAAGACACCGACCTGCAGCAGGCGTTCAACGCCGAGCTGAAGAAGTTCATCGGTTCGCCGGAGCATATTGCGCTGGTCGAGCCGCTCGGCTTCGGCAAGGACTACCTCCCCAACAAGACCACCGCGGAGCTTTGCGCGGGCAAGTAGGTTCCCAACTGCTGGCGGCGCGAAAGCGCCGCCCTTTTTTCTCCGGGGGAATCGCATGGGTATCCGTACGCTCGTTGCCATGCTGGTCATCGCGCTCGTCGTGATCGGCGCCTTGGCAACACAGGAAAGCTATCGAGTGTTCATGCCGGGGCTGCTGCAAGGCGCGGTCCTGACAATCGAGATCGCCGTCCTCGGCAGCCTGCTCGCAATCGTCATGGGCGTGCTTGCAGCACTTGCACGGATGTATGGCCCGACGCCGCTCAGATGGCTGGCCACGGTCTATGTCGAGATCTTCCGCGGAACGTCGGCATTGGTACAATTGTTCTGGCTGTTTTTCGTGCTGCCGCAATTCGGCGTCACGATCAACGCTTTCGTGGTGGCAGTCCTGGCACTCGGCCTGAACGTCGGTGCCTACGGGTCGGAGGTCGTGCGTGGTGCGATCCTTTCGGTCGCTCGCGGCCAGTGGGAGGCATGTACGGCATTGAACATGAGCCGGCCACAGATGTTGCGCCGGATCATCCTGCCGCAGGCCTTTGTGGCGATGATCCCGCCCTGGGGCAACCTGTTCATCGAGCTTCTGAAATCGACAGCGCTGGTGTCGCTGATCACGCTTTCCGACCTCGCCTTCAAGGCGCAGCAAATGAACCAGAATACGTTCAAGACCATTCCGATCTTCACACTTGTCCTTTTGATGTACCTGGCAATGTCGCTGGTTCTCACCATCGGCATGCGGCTTCTCGAAAGGCGGGCATCGATCGGACTGGCGCGAGGGAAGGCAGCATGATCTGGGACTGGGCATTTGCTTTTGAAATCCTGCCGGTGCTCGCCCGCGCGGCCATCGTCTCCATCGAGGCGACGCTGATCGGCTTTGCACTTGCCGCCTCGCTTGGCCTGGTGCTGGCCGTCGTCCGTATCGCCGTGCCGTGGACCGGCTGGACAATTTCGGTGCTGGTCGAACTGATCCGTTCGACCCCGCTGCTTATCCAGATATTCTTTCTCTATTTCGTCTTTCCGAAATTCGGTGTCGTGCTCGACGCCTTCACCGCCGGGGTGCTGGCCATCGGCATCCACTATGCCGCCTATTGCTCCGAGGTCTATCGCGCCGGTTTCGACAACATCCCTCGCGGCCAGTGGGAAGCCTCGATCGCACTTAATCTTTCGGCCTGGACAACGTTCCGCGACATCATCATTCCGCAGGCGATTCCGCCGATCGTTCCGGCGCTCGGCAACTATCTGGTTGCCTTGTTCAAGGAGACGCCATTGCTGTCCGCAATCGCCGTGCTGGAGCTGATGCAGACGGCCAAGATCATTGGCTCCGAAACCTTCCGCTACACCGAGCCGATGACGCTGGTCGGTCTGTTCTTCCTTGCCATGAGCCTGGTTTCTGCTGCGCTCATTCGCTCCCTCGAAGGCCTGCTCAACCGGAGGACCATGCGATGACGGAACAACCGATGGTTCGCTTCGACAATGTATCGAAACGCTACGGCACGTTAACCGTTCTCGACGGGCTTAATCTGGAAATAGCACGCGGCGAAAAGGTCTCCATCATCGGCCCGTCCGGCTCCGGCAAGACGACGGTGCTGCGCATGCTGATGACGCTGGAGACGATCAATGACGGTGTCATCTGGGTTGAAGGCGAGCCGCTGACCCATATGGAGAGGAACGGCAAACTTGTTCCCGCCGATCTCGCCCACATCCGCAAGATCCGCGCCAAGATCGGCATGGTGTTCCAGTCGTTCAACCTGTTCCCGCACATGACGGCGATGCAGAACTGCATCGAGGCACCGATAACCGTGCTCGGCATGAAGCGGGCCGATGCGGAGGCGCGTGCCGCCGAACTGCTCGACATGGTCGGCTTATCGGATAAGAAGGACCACTATCCCTCGCAGCTCTCCGGTGGTCAGCAGCAGCGTGTCGCCATCGCACGCGCTTGCGCCATGCGGCCCAAGATCATGCTGTTCGACGAGGTGACCTCGGCGCTCGACCCCGAACTCGTCGGCGAAGTGCTTGAAGTCATCCGAAAACTTGGTAGGGAGCATGACCTCACCATGCTGATGGTTACCCACCAGATGGGATTTGCCAAGGAATTCTCCGATCGTGTCTGCTTTTTCCACGCGGGCAAGATCTGCGAGCAAGGGCCGCCAGGCGAGTTGTTCGGCACCCCCAAGAACGAGCGGACACGGCAGTTCCTGCACGCTGTCCTGGAGGCTGGATGACGCTTGAGACAGATGCCACGCGCACAGCCGTGACCGCCGCGCCGCCACGTCCGCTCTCGGCCCGGGAGCGATTTGAACGCATTTACCGGATACTGCGCGACCGCATCTGCCTGCTCGATTACGCGCCGGGAAGCCATCTGTCCGAGGAAGAACTTGCCCAGGAATTCGAGATCAGCCGCACGCCGGTCCGGCGTGTCCTGGCGCGTCTCGAATCCGAGGGTCTGGTTCAATCCGTCCACGGCGTCGGCACGATCGTCACCGATGTCGATATCGAGGAATTGCAGCAGGTCTATCATGTGCGCCTGGAGCTGGCGCTCCTCGTCGGCAAGCTTTCGCCGATCCCGCGCACGGCGGACGATCTCGACCGGATACGGGCGCTCATCGCGCGTTGCGATGCCGATATACTCAATCCCGACCAGCGCGCTTTCCTGCGCCTCAACATGGATTTTTTCTACGAGCTCACGGCGATGACCGGCAACCAGCCGCTGCGCGAGATCAGCGAGCGCCTGTATTTTCAGGTCGCGCGCGTCGTCCTGAAGATGATGCCGCAATTGGGCCTTGTCGAGGAGTTCACCGCGTTCCGCCGCGAAATGGAAGAGGTCCTTGCCGCCGCCGAGATCGGTGACTGGGAGTCCATAGGGCACATAAGGCGGGCGCACATCTCAATGAGCTTTCGCCGCATGATGCGTCATGCAGGCGAGGCGAATCTGGATAGAGCAACATAGTCAGCCCCTCGGGTTGTGCTGGCCGCCAAGGTCGGCGACAGCGATAGTCAAAACCGAATGTGCGGTTTCATAGCAGTCTCCTCTGGTCGAAGAACGCGCCGAGAATTCACTGGCAGTGCAGCAGATAATGAATCTGTCGCGGGGTGCTTCCCGTCAGGCGGCGGCTCTCGCGGACAAGATGCGCCTGGTCGGAATAGCCCGCTTCGGCCGCCAGCATGGCGGTGGAGCTGCTGGAGCGGCTCGAAAGCCGCAGAAAGCGCTGGTAGCGGAGGATACGGTCAAGCGTCTTGGGGCCATAGCCGAAGCTCGTGTCGAAGCGCCGGCGCAACGTCCTTTCGCTCATCTCGAGCGCGCGCATCAACCAAGGGACGAGCGGCGCGTCGGGTGGCGGCCCGCGCTCGATCAAACGATATGCCGCCTGCATGGGAACGTCGGTCGCGGGCGCGGGCACCTCCTCGGCGACGACCTGTTGGAGCGAGCAGGCCAGATCCTCGGGACTGTCGCTGGCGCGCACGCGGCTGGCGAGGCGGCGAGCTCGCGCCCCCCACAGATCTTCGAGCGACAGCCTCTTGCCGACCAGCTCGATTTGCGGCACGCCGAGCCATGCCGCCGCCGCGGCAGGATGGAAGCGCAAGCCGATCACGACCTCGTCCGCCGCTAGAACCTCGGTCTGCGGTTCCTTGTCAGGGCCGGCAATTCGGAAGCTGCCCCCGATCCATTGCAAATCGATCGTTGTGTCGGGCATGATGACGATTGGCGGTGAGCCCGCCGGGTCCATTCGATGCACCCACACCGAAGCAAAGCTCCCGCGAAGCCGCGCCGACGCTGGACGTTGCTGAAATGAACCCGTTGCCTGCGCTGGGACGGGATCGCTCATCTCGCTCCCCTTCGGATTAGCAGCGGTGAACCTACGGCGCAGCGGCTGCGCCCGGCCGTCGCTCGAGACAACGTCTTCCAATCGAGAACGGTTGCAAGAATCGGTTGTTTTCTTCCGGCCGGAACGAAGAGGGCAGGTGGGGGGCGATGCCACGTGCATCGCCATCCGCAGCGCCGTGTGCGGCTCATACGTCAATGGCCGTTCTGTTCAATAAGGCACGCGAGATGCGTGCTTATCTTTCGGCGTCGTACATCACATGAGAGGTATGCGTCATGAGCAACAACAACGACCAACGGATCGACTACGTCGAATTCAACGTGAAAGACATTCAGCGGTCACGCGACTTCTACGGAAAGGCGTTCGGCTGGACCTTCACCGACTACGGCCCGCAATATTGCGAGTTCAACGACGGGCGCTTGTCAGGTGGCTTTGCTGCTGGCCCAGCGAGGTCCGGAGGAGGCCCGCTCGTCATTCTCTATGCCGATGATCTGCCGGGAACTGTCAAGCGTGTCGAGGAAGCGGGGGGCAAGATCGTCAGGCCGATTTATGGCTTCCCCGGCGGCCGGCGCTTTCATTTCGCGGACCTGGACGGTTACGAGCTAGCGGTTTACACCGAAGATGGCAGCAATGAATGATCGCGTTCCTCCCACCTCGGGTTGGTTTTGCTCGGCGGCGTCTTGATCTGGGCGGGCGCCGAGCATGTCCTCCGATTCCGGGCGATTGCAGCGTCCCTGGCCGGGCGGGGCTTCCTGCTCCCAAGCCTCTTCTCGCGGCCGGATCGGTGCTGGAGATTGCAGGCGGCTTTTGCCTCGCAACGGGCCTTGGTGGACGCTTTCCCGCCGCGGCCTTGGCCGTATTCACCATTACGGCGTCGTTCATGGCGCTCAACTTCTGGTCCTACAGAGGCGATGAACCGAAGCGCTTCGTACCGGCTTCACCATCAATGTTGCCGTCTTGGGCGGGTTGATTGTCGCCGCGACCACTAGCCTGTGATCATCGTTCGAGGCGGCGGCTTCGTCTTCATCTGCAATCAGCCGCTGGTCGTTGGTGATCCGGTGTTTTTGCAGCATTCGCCTATCGCTGCCAGAAGGGCAGCTTGGCGATCTCTTCCTCGGCCTGTCGCCTCGTCAGACCGATATCGTCGATCAGATGGGGATTGGTCTCCGCCAATCGCTTGAGATCCCAGCGAAAGCGTGTCGGCTCGCGCCAGGCCGCGATAATGCTTCGCAGCGTCGCCAGGCTGTAGCGCCGAGGCGATGCTTCCGCCGGCCGCACTGCCTGAAGCGGGGCCGAGGCAAAGGTGGGAATATCGTTCATGGCAACCTCCATATGGTTTGAGGGGCCCATACGATTTTGGGAGTGTGGGGCCCTCGACCTGAAAGAGGCTGAATTCTGCAGGATACGAACCGCGCCGTAATTAAGCTCTCCCAAATAGTTCTCAAAACTTCCAAACGGGCTATAGATGCGCCGTATGCAGGGATCGCGCTTTGCCTTTGGTCCGTTCGTGCTTGATCCGGGTGCGGGAACGCTTATTCGGAACGATGTCCCCGTTGCCGTTAGCTACCGCGGGCTAAAGCTGCTTGCGGCGCTCGTCGGACGGCCCGGCGAAATCCTTGAAAAGGCTGAGTTGATGGACGCGGCGTGGCCGGGTACAGCCGTCGAGGAAGGCAACCTAACCGTCCAGATCGCGCTGCTGCGGAAGCTGCTTGGCCCGGCCGCCGACGGCGGTGAATGGATCGCCACGGTTCCGCGCGTCGGCTACCGCTTCACGGGCTCCGTCGAACAGCTCGGCGTCGCGAAGCGAAAACCTTTGCCGCTGCCCGACAAACCATCGATAGCCGTGCTGCCCTTCGTCAATGTCAGCAACGATCCCGAGCAGGAATCCTTCGCGGACGGGTTGACCGAAGACCTGATCACCGACTTATCCAGGATCTCCGGCCTCTTCGTTATCGCACGCAACTCGGCCTTTGCTTACAAAGGAAAGGCGATGGACGTGCGCGGGATCGCACAGGACCTTGGTGTGCGCTACCTGCTGGAGGGTAGCGCAAGGCGCGCCGCAGGGCACGTACGCATCAACGCACAACTGGTCGACGCGGTGAGTGGCGATCATCTATGGGCGGAACGCTTCGATCGCAGCCTGGAAGATATTTTTGCCGTTCAGGACGAGGTCACCGGCAAGATCGTCGAGGCGTTACTCGGCCGGCTGCGCGCACCGCCGCCGCGCAATCGGCCCCAAAATCTCGAGGCCTACGATCTCTGCGTGCGGGCGCGCAAGCTGATGGATGATTCGCCGCAGACGGCGCAGGAAGCGCATCTGATGCTGACCCGCGCGGTTTCGCTCGATCCGGAATATGCCGAGGCCTATCGCTGGCTTGCCATGAACCACTGGATGGGATGGGTGCATTCCGGCGGACCAACCGAAACATCCCGTAGCGCTGCTTTGGAACTGGCGCGCAAAGCCGTGGCGATCGACCCCAACGATGCCGGCTGCCGCTGGGTTTTGGCTTACCTGCTTGCCTACGAGCGCAGCTTCGCCGAGGCGGATGCGGAATTCGCCAAGGCGATCGAGCTCGACCCGAACGAGGCCGATGCCTGGGCGGCATTGTCCGACATCGCGGTCCTGGCCGGACGGGTCGAGGAGGGTCTTGAGCACATTCGCAAGGCGTTCCGGCTGAATCCGTTTCCGGCAAGTTGGTATTATCTCGCGCTCGGCCAGGCGCAATATGCGGCCGGCGAATACGAAGCCGCTGTCGAGACACTGCGCAGGGACGAGACCTATCGTACAAGCTCACGCCGTTTCCTGGCGGCAAGCCTTGCCCAACTCGGCCGGCTCGACGAGGCGCGCGCAGAGGTCGAACTGTTTCTCGTCGGCAACCCGCATTTCACAACCCGCCACTGGGCGGCGACGGAGCCATTCCGCGACGCTGCGACGCTTGAGCATTTCGTTGACGGCTTCCGTAAGGCCGGCCTTCCGGAGTGACGCGCCGGCGCCGTCGCACGGTTCGTGCGACCTATTCCTCAAAGCGACCCGTGGCGTCACGATCGCGCTCGTATCGTCTCGTGAGCGGAAACGGCGGCAACCAGGACTCGCGACGGATGATCCAGCTTTCGTAAGTTGGCATCAGTTGGTCAGGCGCGTCCAGGGATCCGAGGTTCACTTCGACTTCGTCGGCGGTGCGGGCGAAAACGGTCGAGCCGCAGCGGGGACAGAAAAACCGCCCGGCATAGTCGCGTGTTTCGCCGTCGATCGTCACCGCATCTTCGGGAAATATCGCGGAAGCGTGAAAAAGGGCTCCATGATGCTTGCGGCAGTCGAGACAGTGACAAAGACCGACCCGGTATGGGCGCCCCGACGCGACAATTCGGACGTTGCCACACAGGCAACCGCCGGTGAATCGGTCCATGCTGCGTCTCCTCCAAAATCAAGCGGCCGGAATGGTTACAACGACCGGCACTGTTGTTGCAATCGGCGCGCCGCGGGCGGGGACACGTCGTTCTTCCGTGGCGATGACATTGCAGCCGCCTCTCTATGCCTTATGCGAGCTTGCCGCCGAAAATAGGCTTTGGTTTGTCATATGGAACGAAACGGCGCGTTCCATTGAGCCGCCAACTCGGCGGCCGAGGCGAGCTTGACTCCGCAGTCGGCGAGTATGCGTGCGACCGTCGCTACCGCCTCGGCGTTGGACGAGGCCATGCTGCCGTTCGGAAGGAAAAGATTGTTTTCGAAGCCGACCCGGACATGGCCCCCAAGCAATGCGGCGGCGGTCACGCACGCCGCTTCGTTACGGCCGAAGGCGCAGACGCTCCAATGATCGAAGCGCGGCATGTTCGCCGCGAGGAATGGCAAGAGATCGGCAGGAACGGACGTCTGTCCCGGCGTGTAGCGGCCCAGCACGTAGAGAACCGGTATGCTTGCCCAAGGGGTCAGTCCGCGTTGCTGCATGTCCGAAAGCCTGACGGCCTCCTCGGGCGAATAGAGGATGATCTGTGGCGCAACCCCCTCGGTGTGCAGCCAGGCCATGAAGCGCACGAAGGCGAGTTCCGATCCGGCATCAGGAACGATTTCGCGAAGCGCCAGGGAGACAGCTTGCGGCTTCACATCTTGTACGACGGCCATCTGTTGGGCCGGCGAATAGATACCGAGTGCTTCGGAGGTGATCTGGATTACCAAGCGGTCGCCGGCAGCACCGCGGATGGCGGCGATCGCCTGGCGGTAGGCGTCGGCGTCGAGCAGATGATTGCCGCTTCGGTCGCGGACATGAACGTGGATCATAGCCGCACCGGCATCGGCGCATTCCGCGGCCGTCCTCGCAAGTTCGGCTGGTGTCAGCGGAATCGCCGGATGGTCGGCCTTGCTGCGACGTCCCCCGTTCGGGGCGACGGCTATGGCGATGCCGTCGACACCATGGGCCGGCTTCATGGGAACGTTCTGTAAGCGACAAGATTCATATGAATCATCTTTGATCACACTGAAACAGACGTTGCAATCGCTGGTCTGGCGAGCTAGCAATATCCATGGACCAGGAAGAGCTTGCTGGACAGATCGTCACTGCCTTCGACGGCATGTCGGCGCAGCTTCGGTCCGCCGCGCGCTATGTCCTTGATAAGCCGTATGATGTCGCGCTGTTGTCCATGCGCGAGCAGGCCCGGCACGCAGGAGTGCAGCCGGCGACGATGACGCGGCTGGCCCAGCATCTCGGCCTTGATGGCTACGAGGCGGTACGCGATATCTACGCCGCCGCGATCCGGGACGGCGAAATCGGTTTCGCCGGCAAGGCGGGCCTTCAGGTCGCCAGCCAAAAGCTCAAGGGCGACCACGCGCTGGCGGCCGATATTCTGGATTCGATTTCCAGCCAGCTTGCCCATCTCGCCGAAGGCAGGTCGATCGACCGTCTGGTCGAGACGGCCAGGGCGCTCAGTGCGGCAAGGCGCGTCTATTGCCTCGGCCTGCGCTCGAGCCACGCGGTGGCCTGGCATCTGCATTACATCCTGTCGCTGATCGGCGAGAAGTCGGTGCTGCTGCACGGCATCGGCGGAACCGATGGCGACGCTCTGGCCCATGCGACCAGGGACGACGTGCTGATCGCCGCCAGCGTCCTGCCCTACACGCGCTTCACCATCGAGCTTGTCGAGTACGCTGCCGGCCGCGGCGTACCGGTCATTGCGATTACCGACAGCGGGGTAGCGCCCTTGGCGCTGCTTGCCGATCACCTGGTCGTCGTGCCGACCGGCAGCCCGTCCTTTTTCCACACCATGACGCCAGCTTTCATCGTTGCTGAGGTCCTCGGTGCTCTTGTCGCGGGGCAGGCAGGCGAGGGCGCTGTTGAGTCGCTGCGACGTTTCGATGAGCAGGGCGCCGCCCTCAAGACCCATCTGAACCAGCGTCCGCCGAAGAAAATGCCCATCAGGGACCGTCGATGACACACATTCTTCATCGAACCATCCGCTCGACGCTGCCGGTCGCCGCTCGCGGCCAAGGCATCGAACTGTTCGATGCCGAGGGCAAGTCCTATATCGACGCGTCGGGTGGCGCCGCCGTGTCCTGTCTCGGCCACGGTCATCCCGACGTGATCGCCGCGCTGCACGCCCAGCTTGACCGCATCGCCTACGCACACACCAGCTTCTTCACCACCGAGGTGGCGGAGCGCTTGGCGGATCGGCTGGTCGAGGACGCGCCGAAAGGGTTGGACCACGTCTATCTGGTCAGCGGCGGCTCGGAGGCGGTCGAGGCCGCGCTCAAGATGGCCAGGCAATATTTCGTCGAGAAAGGGGAGCCGCAACGGCGCCATCTCATCGCACGCCGGCAGAGCTATCACGGCAATACGCTCGGCGCTCTCGCCACCGGCGGCAACGAATGGCGGCGCGCCCAGTTCAGGCCGTTGCTGATCGAGACCCACCATATCGACCCCTGTTACGCCTATCGCTATCAAAAGCATGGCGAAAGCGACGAAGCCTATGCGGCGCGCGCCGCTCGGCAGCTCGAAGACAAGATCCTTGAACTCGGCCCGGACGAGGTCATCGCCTTTGTCGCCGAGCCGGTGGTGGGTGCGACACTCGGCGCCGTGCCGTCGGTCGCCGATTATTTCAAGCACATTCGCGCGATCTGCGACCGCTACGGCGTGCTGCTCATTCTCGACGAAGTGATGTGCGGCATGGGCCGTACCGGCACGCTGCATGCGTGCGAGCAGGACGGCATCGCTCCCGACCTGCTGACCATCGCCAAGGGGCTCGGCGGTGGCTACCAGCCGATCGGCGCGGTGCTGCTTGGCCGGCATATCTTCGAAGCCTTTGCCCAGGGCTCGGGCTTCTTCCAGCATGGACATACCTATATGGGGCATCCAATGGCGGCGGCGGCCGGCCTCGCCGTGCAGGAGGTCATCCGGCGCGACCGCCTGCTCGACAACGTCAGTGCAATGGGCGCGCAGCTCGACGAGCGCCTGCACCAGCGCTTCGATAATCACGATCACGTCGGCAACATTCGCGGACGAGGTCTGTTCAGGGGAATCGAGCTGGTGGTCGATCGCGCCAGCAAGGAACCGTTCGACCAGAGATTTGAACTCAACGCTCGCATCAAGCGCGAAGCAATGGCCCGCGGCCTGATGATTTATCCGATGGCCGGGACGATTGACGGTGTGCGGGGCGTTCATGTGCTTGTGGCGCCGCCTTTCATCATTTCCAGACAGGATATCGATCGGATCGTCGAACGGCTCGGTGAGGCGATCGACGCTGCGATCGCTTCAGCGGCCTGAACCGCACGACGCGGACCGCCTCAATCAGTTCCAACGCGTCATCGGCGATGGGCCGGGACACCCACCAGAGAGGTAGCAACCATGTACAGTTCAATGAGAACCCTGATCGGCGCGGCGGCTTGCATGCTGCTGGCGCTGCCGTCCGTCAGAGCCGAGCAGCGCTTCGTCACGGTCGGCACCGGCGGGGTCACCGGCGTCTACTATGCCGTCGGCGGCGCCATTTGCCGGCTGATGAACAAGGACCGGCAGAAAACCGGCATCCGATGCTCGACCGAGTCGACCGGCGGTTCGGTCTTCAACGTCAACTCCATCCAGACTGGCGATCTCGATTTCGGCTTGACCCAATCGGACGTCCAGTACCAGGCCTATGAGGGGACCGGAAATTTCGACGGCAAGCCGTTCAAGGATCTGCGGGCCGTCTTCTCCGTCCATCCCGAGCCGTTTACCGTGCTGGCGCGGCCCGATGCCGGCGTCACCAAATTCGAGGACTTCAAAGGCAAACGCTTCAACGTCGGCAACCCCGGGTCAGGCACCCGCTCATCGATGGAGGAGTTGCTGAAGCAGATGGGCTGGACGCTCGGCGAGTTCTCGCTTGCCGCGGAGCTGAAGGCGGACGAGCAGGGCAGCGCGCTGTGCGACAACAAGATCGACGGTTTCTTCTACGGCGTTGGTCATCCTTCCGCCGCGATCCAGGATCCGACCACGGCCTGCGGCGCCAAGCTCATCCCGCTGACCGGTCCGGCAGTGGACGCGCTGTTGGCAGCTCATCCGTACTATTCAGTCGCCACCATCAAGGGTGGCATGTACGCCAACAACCCGGACGACGTGAAGACATTCGGCGTCCGCGCCACCGTGGTGACGAATGCCAGCACGCCCGATGAGGTGGTCTACGAGCTGGTGAAGTCGGTCTTCGAAAATTTCGACGACTTCAAGAAACTGCATCCGGCTTTCGCCAATCTCGATCCCAAGGAGATGATCAAGACCGGTCTGTCGGCGCCAATGCATCCGGGCGCGGAGCGCTATTACAAGGAGAAGGGCTGGCTCTGAGGCCTTCAATGCGAGGCGCCAAGGGCGCCTCGCATCGCAAATAATTGTGAGGAACGATGACAGATCAAAGCCAGCGGGCGGCAGCGCCTGACCAACCCGTTATCGACATCGACAAGCTCAGCGAGATCGTCGCGGAAGCCGACACCGGTGGACGCAAGCCGACCGGCCGCACCGCGAAGCTGATCCTCGGCGTATCGCTTGCATGGTCGCTGTTCCAGCTCTGGTATGCTTCGCCCCTTCCGTTCATGCTCAATTTCGGCGTTGTCAGCGACGGCATCGCCCGCTCCATCCATCTGGCCTTCGCCTTGTTTCTGGCGATGCTGACGTTTCCGGCCTTCAAGACCTCATCGCGCAGCCGGGTGCCGCTACCCGACTGGGTGCTAGGCATCGCCGGGGCGGCGTCCGCCCTCTATCTGCTGGTCTTTTATAGCGATATCGCCCACCGGCCGGGTCTTCCCACTACAGCTGACCTGGTCGTATCGATCGCCGGCGTCCTCATCCTGCTCGAGGCCGCCCGTCGCGCCGTCGGACCTGCCATCACTGTCATCGCGGCGATCATGCTGATCTATATTTTCGCCGGGCCTCACCTTCCTGGCCTGCTCGGCCACAAGGGCGCGACGTTATCGCGCGCAGCCTCGCAGATGTGGCTGACGTCCGAGGGGGTGTTCGGTGTCGCCCTCGGTGTGTCCACCAATGTCGTCTTCATGTTCGTTTTGTTCGGAACATTGCTGGAGCGCGCCGGCGCCGGCGGCTTTTTCATCCAGCTTGCCTTCTCGCTGCTCGGCAAATACCGCGGCGGTCCGGCCAAGGCCGGTGTCGTGGCTTCCGGCCTGACCGGCATGATTTCCGGCTCTTCGATCGCCAATGTCGTGACCACCGGAACCTTCACCATCCCGCTGATGCGGCGGGTCGGATATTCTGCGGTGAAGGCGGGTGCCATCGAATGCGCGGCCGGCGTCAATGGTCAGCTGATGCCTCCGGTGATGGGCGCCGCCGCGTTCCTGATCGCGGAATATGTCGGCATCTCCTATGCCGAGGTGGTCAAGCACGCCTTCTATCCGGCGCTGCTGACCTACGGCTCGTTGTTCTACATCGTCGATATCGAGGCGATGAAGACAGGGATGAAGGGCCTGCCGTCACGCCGCACGCACTCCGCATTTCAGGGTGCACTGCGCGGGCTGATGGGCATATGCGGCTTCATCGTCCTCGCAGGGCTTGTCTATTACGGCATTGGCTGGACGAAGATCGTTTTCGGCGCGGCCGCGACCTGGATGATCACTGCCGCGCTGATCGCCGTTTACATCGGCCTCGTCGCCTACCGAGCGCGCTATCCCGACCTGCCGCTCGAGGATCTGGAGGGCGAGATCGTCAGGATTCCGCACTTCGGCGAGACGGCGCGCACTGGATTGCATTTTCTGCTTCCGGTGATCCTGCTGATCTGGTGCCTGATGGTGGAGGAGCTGTCGCCGGGCCTCTCGGCATTCTGGGGCGTTGTCGCCCTGATGGCGCTGATCGTCACGCAACGGCCGCTCACCGCCTTTTTCCGCAAGGACCGAGCGCTGGCACGGCATTGGCTTCACGGTTTCGACGATCTGATCGGTGGCCTGTCCGCCGCTGCGCGCAACATGACGACGGTCGGCATTGCCACTGCGACGGCCGGCATCATCGTCGGCACGGTCCTGCTCACCGGCATCGGGCTGGTGATGACCGAGCTCGTCGAATTCATCTCGGGCGGCAGCTTCATCGTCATGCTTTTGTTCACCGCGGTGATCTGCATCATTCTCGGCATGGGCATGCCGACGACCGCGAGCTATGTCGTCGTCGCCACCTTGATGGCGCCGGTCATCGTCGATTTGGCGGCGCAGAACGATCTTGCCGTGCCGCTGGTCGCCGTCCACATGTTCGTTTTCTATTTCGGGCTGATGGCGGACGTGACGCCGCCGGTGGGGCTGGCGGCTTATGCTGCTGCGGCAATTTCAGGCGCCGATCCGGTGAAGACCGGGATTCAGGGCTTCAAGTACGAGATCCGTACCGGCCTCTTGCCATTCATCTTCATCTTCAACACCGGACTGCTGATGATCGATCTCGAAGGGCCGTTCGACTTCGTTGCGATGGTCGTGACATCGACGCTGGCCATGGTCTCGTTTGTAGCAGCGACGCAGAATTGGATGCTCGTGCGCAACCGCTGGTACGAGACGATTGCGTTGCTTCTGGCCTGTTTCATCTTGTTCAGACCGGGATTGTTGCTCGATCAGGTGAGCGAACCTTATCGGGCAGTGCCTGCCTCCGAACTCAGCCGTATCGTCGACGAGACACCCGAAGGCGGAGCGGTTCGCCTGCGCCTGACGACACTGAACCTCAACGGCGATGAGATATCGAAGCTGGTTCGGCTACAACTCGGGCCCGCAAATTCATCGGCCGAACGCCTGAAGGCTGTGGGGCTGGACGTCAGCGCGCTCGGCGACAGCGTGACAGTCGGCGTCGTGCGACTGGGCAGCCAGGCGGCCAAATTCGGCCTGCAGCCCGGCGACGAAATCAACCAGGTGCTAGTGCCCGCGGAGCGGCCGTCGCGCTATTGGTTTGCGATTCCAGCCCTGCTGTTGCTCGGTCTCGTCTTCTGGATTCAGAAGCGGCGAAGGCGGGCAGTCGGCCCGTAAGCGTCTTGTGAGCGGAAGAGGCTCGCCAGCATGTCAGTAACAAGAGAACCAAACGGCGCCGCGGAACCGGCTAATGCGGAAATGCGCATGACGACGCGCGACCGCCCCTTCGAACCCGTCGACTACGGGCTTTACGCGCTGACGGTCATTGCCTGGAGCGCATCGTGGTTCGCGATCGAACTTCAGGTCGGCAGCGGCGTGTCGAACGAGGTCAATCTGGTCTGGCGCTTCGCCATCGCCACGCTGCTGATGTTTGCCTGGGCGGCTTTTTCCGGTCGGCGGCTCCGCTTTCCGATCACCGATCATTTGCGCTTTGCTGTGCTTGGCATCCTCATCTTCTCGTCGAACTTCCTGGTTTTTCTATTATGGCGCCGGCTATCTCGTCAGCGGCTTGCTCTCGGTCGTCTTCTCGCTCGCCTCGGTCATCAACATGCTGCTCGGTGCCTTGGTCATCGGCGAGCGCCCGGCGCCGCGCATTCTCGCCGGCGGCGTCATCGGCTTCGCCGGCATAGCGCTGATGTTCTTCCCCGAAATCGCTGCCAACGGGCTTTCCGGCGGCACGTTGGTGGGCCTTCTTCTGTGCCTCTGCGGCACCCTGAGCTTCTGCGCCGGCAATCTCGTCTCCGTCGCAAACCAGCGCCGCGACCTGCCGCTCGTTTCAACCAACGCCTGGGGCATGCTCTACGGCACTTTGTGGTCGGCGTTCCTGGCCTTCCTGTTCGGTGAGCCGTTCGTGTTCGCGACGACCGCCTCTTATATCGGCTCGCTGGTCTTCCTCGCCGTCATATCGACGGTCGTGGCTTTCGCCGCCTACCTGACGCTGCTCGGACGCATTGGCGGCGCCCGCGCCGGTTATGCGACCGTCATATTTCCCGTCTTTGCGCTTTTGATCTCCACGGCGCTGGAAGGCTATGCCTGGACTGCGTATGCGATCATCGGGCTCGTCCTCGTCGCCGCCGGAAACGTCCTGGTCATTCGAGGAGGACGACGCTGACGCATGCAATGCGTCGCAATGCGCCGCCTTCCGCTGCGCGGGCCCCGCCACATAGGTGCACCGGATAAATCGGGCGGGGCGCCTTCTTCTTCTGTCTGTTTATCCAGCTTGACTCTCTGGGTCGTCAGTTTAGGCTGCGGTCAATGGGTCAGACCAATGTACCAGGGCGGCCGGGGAGGGGAATTAGACGCGCATGCCGATCCAGGCTGTTGAACCTCGCCGGCTATACCGACAGGTCGCCGATCAGCTCAGGCAGCTGATCGATGCCGGCGAGTTTTCCATCGGCGACCGTCTGCCGACCGAGCGGGATCTGGCCGACCAGCTCGGAATTTCCCGCCCGACGGTCCGTGAAGCGCTGATAGCGTTGGAGGTCGAAGGCCGCATACGCATCCGCGTCGGCTCGGGTATCTACGTCACCGATCCGCCGAACGCCGCCGCCTCCGAACCCGAAGTCGAGGAAGGCCCGTTCGAGCTGTTGCGCGCGCGCGAATTCGTCGAAGGCGCGATCGCCGCCGAAGCGGCCCTCCATGTCCGGTCTGCAGATATCGAGCGGCTCGACGACGTGCTGCGCCGGATGGAGGCCATGCGCCACCCCAACAAGATGACCATTGCGCTCGACCGGGAATTCCATACCGCTGTCGCCGGCATTCTCGAGAACGCGGTGCTGGTGCGCTTCATCGGCGAGCTTTTCGACCAGCGCATGAACCCGTACTTCGAACGCCTGTCGATCTATTTCGAGACCAGCGATTCCTGGCAGGTCGCGGCAAGGGAACATCGTGCCGTGCGCGATGCAATTGCCGCGCGCGACCCCGAGCGGGCCAAGGCCGCCATGCAGCAGCATCTGCGCCAGTCGCAAATCAGATTCTCACGCAATTTCGATGAGAGAGCCGCAGCCAAGGAGGTTGCGGAATAGCAGTTGGCCTGGGGGAGATCCGGCCGTCAAGTTCAACCAGGGAGGAATTAGATGCTGAGAAAATACGCAGTTCTGCTCGGTGCGATCGCCGCAATTGCCATACCCATGGCGTCGGCCTCGGCGGAAACGGTCCTGAAATGGGCACATGTCTACGAGACGACGGAGCCCTTCCACACCGAATCCGTGTGGGCTGCCGACGAAATCAAGAAGCGCACCCAGGGCCGCTATGCCATCGACGTCTATCCGGCCTCGCAGCTTGGCAAGGAAGCAGACATCAACCAGGGCCTGATGCTCGGCACCGTCGATATCATCATTTCCGGATCGAGCTTCGCGGCGCGCGAATATCCACCGATCGGCGTCACCTATTTCCCGTACACTTTCCGCGATGCCGACCATCTGCTGAAATACACCAAGAGCGACGTCTACAAGGCCCTGACCAAGGGCTATGAGGACAAGACCGGCAATCACATCGTCGCCACCACCTATTACGGGACGCGGCAGACCACCTCGAACCGGCCGATCGCCAAGTGCTCCGACATGCAGGGCTTGAAGATGCGCGTTCCCGACGTGCCGGCCTATCTGGCCATGCCGCGTGCCTGCGGCGCCAACACGGCGCCGATTGCCTTCGCCGAGGTCTATCTGGCTCTGCAGAACGGCACGGTCGAGGCCCAGGAGAATCCGCTGACCACCATCGAGGCGAAGAAATTCTACGAGGTGCAGAAGAATATCGTGCTAACTGGCCATATCGTCGATCATCTCAACACCATCATATCGGCGTCGCGCTGGGCCTCGCTGTCCGACGAGGACAAGAAGATCTTCACCGAGGTGATGCAGGAGGCTGCCGCCCGCGCCACTGCAAAGATCGTCGCCCGCGAAAAGGAACTGGTGCAGGTATTCAAGGACCGCGGCATCACCGTAACGGATGTCGACCGTGCCGACTTCGAGAAGAATGTGTTGGAGAAGGTCACCTTCGACGAGTTCGGGTACAACAAGGCCGATTGGGAAGCGATCCGCGCTATCAAGTAGAGCATCGGAAACTGGATGCTCAATCAAGAGGATAGAGCGGTAATCGGATTCGCCGCTTTAACCTGCCTATCCGTCCGGCTTCAAACTGCGCCGGACGGCCTTCCAATCCTTGACGATCCACCAGCTTCGGGAGTGCGCGCCAATGGCCGAGGAACACCACACCGAGATCACCGTCGAAGAGATTGCGCACGCCTTCGAGGAGGTGCCGATACGCGTCGACCTGTCGGACCACGGTATCGAGGACTGGGTCACGCTTGCCGTGTTCTGGGGCATGGTCGTCTGTGTCTTCCTGCAGTTCTTCACCCGTTATGCGCTGAACAACAGCTTTGCGTGGACCGAGGAGATCGCCATCAACGCGCTCGTCGTCGTTGTCTTTCTCGGCGCCGCCATGTGCGTGCGCCTTTCGCGCCATATCCACGTCGACGTGCTTTACCACTATCTGCCGGAGCGTGTCGGCCGCTGGCTGGCGCTCGCCGTCGATATTATCCGCATCGCATTCTTCGCCTACGGATCCTGGCTGATGTGGCGCTACGTCACGATCGTGGCGCATGAGCGCATGGTCACCGTCAACCTGCCGCGGCGCTGGTTCTTCTACGCCGTACTGGCCGGCTTCGTGCTGATGCTTCTGCGCTCGATCCAGGTCTTTATCGGCAATTACCGGCGCGGCTATTCGGTGCTCGAGCGTCCTGGTGCGTTCGAGACGGCGGGGGTCTGAGCGATGCTGCTTCTGGTCGGGGGCTTTCTTGTCCTGATGCTCATCGGCATACCGGTCGCTGTTTCGATGGCGGTCGCCTCGATCCTTTACCTCGTCATCTACGGCGTGGCGCCCGACATCATCGCAGCCCAGCGCATGATCGCCGGGGTGGAGAGCTTTCCGCTGCTCGCCGTGCCTTTCTTCATCCTGGCCGGCAACCTCATGAACATCGCCGGCGTCACCGGGCGTATCTATTCCTTCGCCCTTGCCCTGGTCGGCTGGATGAAGGGCGGCCTGGCGCAGGTCAACATCATCGGATCGGTGATCTTTTCCGGCATGTCGGGTACCGCGCTCGCCGACGCCGCCGGTATCGGCACCATCGAGATCAAGGCGATGAAGGACCACGGCTATCCGATCGACGCCGCGGTTGGCGTCACCGCCGCTTCCGCCACGCTCGGCCCAATCTTTCCGCCCTCGCTGCCCTTCGTCATCTACGGCATGATGGCCAATGTCTCGATCGGCGCGCTGTTCATGGCCGGCATCCTGCCCGGCGTGGTCATGACCATGCTGATGATGATTACGGTTGCCATCTTTGCCTACAATCGCGGCTGGGGCTCCGACACGCCTTTCGAGCTTCGGCGGCTCGCCGAAGCGGCGGGCGAGGTGCTGGTGGTGGCTGCCTTTCCGATTGGCTGTTACGTGCTTGTGCAGCTTGGCCTGTCGATCAACGTCGCGGTCGGCATCGCGCTGCTGCTGCTGATCGCCGCGGACTGGTATTTCGATTTCTCCGCGGTCATGGCGCTGATGACGCCGGTCATCCTGATCGGCGGCATGACCATGGGCTGGTTCACGCCGACCGAGGCGGCAATGGCGGCTGTGATCTGGTCGCTTTTCCTCGGGCTGGTGCGCTACCGCACGATGACGCTGCGCTTGCTTGCCAAGGCCAGCTTTGACACGATCGAGACGACCGCCTCCGTACTGTTCATCGTAACCGCCGCATCAATCTTCGCCTGGCTGCTTACCGTCAGCCAGGCGGCACAGCTGTTTTCGAACTTCATTTTCGCGCTCACCGAAAACAAGTGGGTCTTCCTGATCCTGGTCAACATCCTGATGCTGGTGGTCGGCTGCTTCCTCGATACGATCGCCGCGATCACGATTCTGGTGCCGATCCTGCTGCCAGTCGCCGCCGTCTACGGCATCAACCCGGTGCATTTTGGGCTGATTATGACGCTCAATCTGATGATCGGGCTTTTGCACCCGCCGCTCGGCATGGTGCTGTTCGTGCTGTCACGCGTCGCCAAGCTCTCGGTCGAGCGCACCACCATGGCGATCCTGCCGTGGCTGGTGCCGCTTATCGTGGCGCTGCTTCTGATCACCTTCATACCCGCCATCACGCTTTGGCTGCCGACCGAGATGGGCTTGATCCGGTGAGTGGCCAGGTGATCGCCGCAACGCTGTTCGGCCCGCAGGACCTGCGCGTCGTTGAGCATCCGCTCGAACCGCTGGCACCAGGCATGGTGCGTGTGCGCTTCGGGGCCGGGGGCATCTGCGGCTCCGACCTGCATTATTTCCGCCATGCCCGCACCGGCGACTTCGTTGTGACCTCGCCGCTTGTCCTCGGCCATGAAATCTCCGGCGAAATCGTCGAGATCAACGGCGCGGCACCCGGCCTGGGCGTCGGCGACCACGTCGCGGTCAATCCGTCACGCTGGTGCGGGCATTGCGCTCGATGCCTGGAAGGCCGCGCCAATCTCTGCGAAAACATCTACTTCATGGGCTCGGCATCGAAGACGCCGCATATGCAGGGCGGCTTCGCCAGTCTGTTCGACGTCGCGCCCGCGCAATGTTTCAAGGTTCCATCTGATGTGGCCTACCAGGCGGCCGCACTTGCTGAACCGCTGGCGGTCAGCCTGCACGCCGTCGCGCGGGCCGGCGACATCAGGGGCCGCAACGTCGTCCTGTTCGGTGCCGGTCCCATAGGCCTCTTGACCATGCTCGCGGCCAGGCTTGCCGGCTGCGCTGAACTGACCGTCGTCGATATCGCCGCCGCGCCGCTCGCCTTCGCACGCAGGTTGGGCGCCGACAGGACGATCGACCTTGCCAGCGGGGACGCCGAGATCCAGTCGCTCGCGGCCGGCGGTTCGCTTGATGTGGCGTTCGAGATTTCAGGCACTGCCGCAGGCCTTGCCGCGGCAATCGCCGGCGTCCGGCGCGGCGGCACGGTGGTCCAGGTCGGCAATCTTCCCGGTGGCCAGATCCCGCTGCCCGCCAATGCGGTGATGGCCAAGGAGATCGACCTCAAAGGCACCTTCCGCTTCGGCAGCGAGTTCGGTCGCGCAGTCGACCTCATTGTGTCGCGGGAGGTGGACGTCCTAAAGCTGGTGACGGCGGAGCGCACGCTTTCCTCCGCCCCCGATGCCTTCCGACTTGGCGCCGACCGCGCTCAAAGTGTCAAGGTCGTGCTGACCGCGGACTGATTGAGGATTCGCAACGTCCCTGTTTTTTACCAGCCCATTGGCGCTTCACCGTGCAGGTACAAACAGAGGATGTGCGACGGACCGTGCCGGCTTCCCAGCATCAGGATAGAGCATACGCGTGTAACCATCATAAGCCGATGCCGCGCTTCTTTCCAAGGCTCCAATCCACGCCCCCCGTATCTGAACACACGACCCCGGTAACTTGATTGCCCAATCGCTTTTCGAGCGACGGCGACCAGGGCACCAGCTTGAATTCGAGTCCATTATCGATCATTGCGAGCCGGCCTGAAGCCAGCAAGAAACGCCGCCGGTAAATCCCAGCCACATGATTGCCGTTGGCGGCCTTCGTGAATGACAGGCCCGTCTCGGCGGCGACGCGGGCACCGAGCGATTCCACCTCATGATCGTGTAGTGCATCGATCAGATTGCGGGCAAAAATGACGCGCTGTCCCTCGCGCCTGGCCAGATCGCGCCTGACAAGGTGATCTACCCGATCTTGCAGTGCCCGTCTTACGTCCTTGCCAAAGCCGCCGTCACCGAATTCGGCGGGCTCGCGTGCAACGAGTTGGCGATCGAGCCAAGTCGCGCCGGAAGCATGGACCTGCTGTTCGATTGAGAGGTCGGAGCGGACGGCGAGCGTGACCCGGCCACCGCCATTTGCACTCGCATCGCGACACAACTCCACGACCGAGCCCGGGTCGGAATCTCCTGCCGCATCAGGATCATGGAAGCGAATGTGGTGCGTGCGTCCATCGATGCCATCGACGATGGCATAGGCCGCGCCGCGCCGTTCGTCATCAAGGCCGCGTTCGAGCAGTCGGCCGATCACGGGCGCATCAATTTTTTCCGCGGCCAGCACGTAGTCGACTGTCCCCTTTTCTAGCCCATGCACGGTGAGACTGCGGTGCATGCGCTTGATGATGTCGCCGCGTTCACCGAGGGCGCGCAAAGTGGCCTCGGCCTCTTCGACCACCATCCATTGGCCGGGACCGATCTCGTTCGCGAGACCCAGGCATTCCAGTTGCCGCAGCCGGCCGACTTTGAGCCCAAGGAACTGGTCGGGATGGCGATCAGGGTGTGGCGCGAGATCAATGATACCATGACGGTCGGCGTCACGAACAAGCTGGCGATCGAGCTGCGTCCAGCGCTCATTGTCGACTTGGTGCTCGATGGCCTGGCGGATGTCGAGGTCGGTGCGGAGCCCAAGCGTCTGGGTGAGAATGTCGCTCGCCCGATCGCGCATGCCTTGGCGGATGTAGTCGCGCGAGATGACAAGACTCTCGCCATCGTCGGCAACGCCGCGAACGAGGATATGAACGTGCGGATGTTTGGTGTTCCAGTGGTCGACGGCTATCCAGTCGAGCCTCGTGCCGAGGTCGCGCTCGATGTCGACCATCAGGTCACGAGTGAAGTTCTTGAGGTCGCCGAGCTCCATTGCGTCGTCCGGTGAAACGATGAAACGGAAGTGATGCCGATCGTCCTTGCAGCGATCGCAGAAGGCGTCATGATCTGCCTCTTTGGTCTCAGGGCCGAACATCCTCGCCTTCTCACCATCACGCGTAACACCTTCGCGGCGAAGATATTTGAGATGGGTGGCGAGTGGCGCAGACCCTCTGAACTGCCGCACCACACGGGTCTTGACGACGGCGCCGCGTGAGCGGTCAGAGATGAGGCGACTGGCGCGGATGCTCGCTGACCTGCCGCGGCCAAACGTTGAAGCTCGCGGGGAGGTGATCCGACCCTCGCATGTAAGGTGACCGCCGGCGCGCTGTGTGGCCGCAAGAGCCTGGAAGATGAAGGGTCGTGCGCGCTGGCCGGCGCGGGAGCGGATACGACCGGGGCGGATGCGAAAGGTATCGTCACGCTTCATGCTAGGCGGCCACGAGGTGCGGTTTCCATTGAAAGACTGAAAAAATGGGGATAGCGCACATCGCTGATTGTGGCAGCACATCGCGAAATGAGTCGAAAATTGTAAGGAAAACATCGGCCGAACCGAGCCGCACCTCGCGGCCCTTTATCCTGCCACTCTCTCTGTCCTCATCTGCGGCCAACCCTTCCGCCGCAATTTCCGCGACGGAACAGGCCGGAATGGAATTGAGGAGGAACGTGGCGATCATCGCGATATGGCTAAAGAGGGCTGAGCGAATAGGCCGGAAACAGCGTGGTTCGATTGGAAATCGGTTTCACTCCGCCGTGGCTCGATCGCGGTCAGGTCCGCAACAGGATGGCCCATTGGCGACTGCATCGCTGACGAATGAATCGCCGCAAAGATCGTCTCGGCATAACCATTGTCATCCGATACAGCGGCGTTCCGAATGTCATGGGGATGCGCAAAGATCGTTGCACGGAGTGAGCTGGCTCTGCCCCTTCTTTGCCGCGCGCGGCGCGGACTGAGAACTGCACCATCGAGCAGCGGCGCGAGTTTCCTAACGTAGTCGACCGTCTCGCGTGGGAGCGGACGGCCGGTCGAGAGATGTTCCGTGTACCGACCAGGACCGGCATTGTAAGCGGCAAGAAAGCCGCTGCGCCCGAAGCTGTCGAGCATTTCGCGAAGATATGCTGCACCTGCAAGAATGTTGTCACGCGGTCGATAGGGATCGTCACCGAGACGGTATTTGATGCGCAGTTCTTCCCACGTCGCCGGCATGATCTGCATCAAGCCCATTGCGCCCTTGCTTGAAAGCGCACGAATATCGCCGACGCTCTCAACATGCATGACGCCGCGCAGCAACCGCTCTGGAATCGCGAAGCGTTTTGACGCTTCCCGGATATGCCGCGACCACGGGCCAGCCGACAAGATCGTCGACTCGGAGTGCGCCGGCCGTTCACCAGAGGAAGCCGCTGCACCAGTTTCGGGCGCCACGAAGCCGAGCATGACACATGCGGCAAACGTCGTCATGCCTCTGTGGACTGCATCCCGCAGACCGCAGAACCGATGCGCCGCCAGCCTGCGACGGTGTTCGCTTCCGTTAAGGGCAGGGGCTCGCCGATCGAACCGGCTTTGCCAAAACTGTGATGAGATCGGTGTCCGGAGCCACAGGCAAGTGTCCGGCCCCCTCTGGGCTGCGTCGCGGGCGATCGGGTCGAAGGGTTTGACCGGCACGCAATGGATCAAAAGGGTTGGCGAGAAAGATTCGTCGAAGGGCTCCAGAAGCATCTGTTCAGCCTCGCCCGTCGCGCTTCGAGGATCGGTTCCAGTGCAGGCTCCAGACGCTGTTCTCTGCATCGGACCGGAACAGCTTGGCGCGGATCGGCTGCGTAAAGGACGGGTCGTCAATTGAGACGGAGAGGTGATCCCCAGCCTTGTCTCCGGCGCGGTCCCAAGCCGCACCGACCGCCATCCCTTCGCAATAGATCAGATAGTCGGGCGCGTTTTCGGTTTTTGATTTCTCGGCAGGCAGAATGGCAATCTTCGCCTCGATTGTTAGCGTGGAGAGATTGCCGAAGAAGCCGTCATCATTGCGCGTGAAGGTTCCGATCTGGGTCATTGCAGTGCTCCTTTCATGAGTGTTAGTGCGCGTTCAGCCGAGCCGTCACGGCTCGCTAGAAAGGGGATCGTGGGTGACCTCCAGCACCGGAGTGGTGGGCTCCGTGGTCCAGACGGGAACCGCGCGGCCAACGATTGATGAGAGCGGGAGCGGGCCGAAATAGCGGCTGTCAAAACTGTCGGCCGCACCCGGGTTCATAAGGAAGACGTCCGCCTCGGCAATGTCGCGGCAGCCCTGCCAGATGGGCAGGGGTCGACCGCGACTGTCACGCTCGCGCGCATGTCCATACGTCTTGCCGTTGACGATGATCGTTGTGCCTTGGCGACAGACGGTTGCGCCTCCCAGTGCTAAAATACGCTTCAGGAGCGGCACATTTTTCGGCAGATACCCGCGTCTTGCCATGAAGGCCGCCAATGGCTCGGGCGGCATGATGACGGCGATATCGGCAATACCGATTTTGTCTGCCGGCTGGACGCGATAGAGCCCGACGGGGATGCTCGCCGATGCGTTCCAGATGGACAGCGGCGGAGGGCTTATCCATGCCGGCGCCGCCGCCAGCACTGCGCCGCTAATCATCGTGGCGATGATCTTTGTGCGCTTGCTCATGACTCGATCCCGGGGCGCAGCAGGCAAGTTTTACGACGCTGGGCCGTGTATCGGCTCGGCTGCTCGCGTGGGGCTATCCGGCTGTGGACATGGCGCCGATTACGCGGCGACATGAACGTCAGGGTTTGCTGCTGTTTCGCCGCTACCACGCGCCGCAGTTGCAATCTCCTGGCTTGCGCGTGGATGGTTTGCGACGCAGCCCAGACCAGGATGGCAGCGTTCCAAATCGCTGCTATGCCGTGCACACTTGCCGCCTCAACGCAGGTCGATTCTTCGCCCGCATGAGAATGGATCGGTCTCAGGTGGCGGGATTTCACCAACAAGACGAGTTGCCACGCCACAACGTCCTGCGTGCCGGGTGGAGCGAAGCCGGATGAGGGGACATGAGGCAGCGCAAATTGCTGCTGAACGGTCTCGCGATACTGCATTGCGGTGCGCCACAGATCAGGAGCTGCGGTCGCGCCTGCCGACATAGGCGGGCGCGCGGGCTGCATGGGGTTTTGCCGGCGGAACATAGGTCGCGTTGGCATCGCTGGTGGAGGTGCGTGCGCCCAGATCTATCCAAGCGTGCAGGTCGTTGATGTCGTAGAGAACGCGCCCGCCGACCTTTCGGTATTTTGGGCCGGTGCCGTAGGTCCGGTGCTTTTCGAGTGTGCGGGCGCAGAGCCCGACGATGTTTGCTGCCTCCTTCGTGCGCAAATACTTTTGGGGCGCGTCCGCGGGACCCTTCGACATCGCTCGATCTCCATTCGGTTCTGCTGTCGTCCTGGCCTGCCGGGACGCGCGAAGTGGACCATGATCGAAATGAGGAAAGGCGAGGGAGGGCAAAGATTGGGGGGTGCGTTTTTGCTACCCCGAAGAAGGACTTCGGCGGCCGGACTTTTCGCTGCGGTTGTGGGGGTAGAAGAGAAGATCGCGATAGCCGCCGGCGACTAAAAAAGCTGCACGGCGTAAGATAGCTCGGACCTTGTGGCGGAGATGATGATCACGCCAATCTCGCGGCACAATCGGCTCTTGCGAGAACAGCACCTCCGCGAGCTGACGATAGGTTGCACCCCTGCGGTGACCATCATGTGCGCGTAAATTGAGGATATGCCGGGTCTTGGTCTGTTGCGGCAGTGCGCCGTAGGATGGACCGGCTGCCCGGCCGTTCAGTGCGCGCCAGAACCGGCGCGCTGCATCGAGCCGCGTCTCGAATGCAGCGTCGAGCGGCAGAAGGATAGCGTTGAATTCACCGGCGCGGTCGTTAGCGACGAGATGACTTTTCCCAATTGAGGTAGACCAAATAATGTGAAGGCCTTCGTCCTGCGGCCAAACGCTGGCTCCGCCAAGGCTGGAAGGTCGAACTGTCTGATCGGATGCAGATACCCGCATGACCCGGAGCACGCGCGGCGAGGCCTGTTCCGTCCAGATGATATTGTCAGCTTTCGGAACTCCGGCAGCGGCAGTTTTGAAATCGCGCGCCCCAACGGGCGGCGAGATCGGGCTGACCGGCAGGTTCTCCAGAACCAGCGGGTTGCGATGCAAGCTGGCTGCACTCTGCCACGAATTCGTCATTCCGGATCAGATACTCGGCAGCGAACTCCGTAGCCTGGTAGCTGCACATATGTGCATACGCCGCCGGATCGGTCCAATCGCCTTGCACTGTTCCTGTCCTCGCCGCGTACCCGGATGTGAGGCGTCGGCGTCAACATTCAGGGGGATAAGGAAGTTGGACGAGTTGGAGAGTCGGCAAAACATTATGCCGATTCAGCAAAGTGGAGCGCCGGTCGCGTCAGTGCGGAGCGCCGCCGGCGAGAAGATATCGGTAGCCGCTGGTCGTCATCCATCGCGCGCGGGCAAGATGGGTCTCCCAGGACCGGAACGCTCGTTCCGGCTCCTGCTCCGGGTCCATATGCAAGACGATCCTGGCCACCTCTCGCCAATCGGCATCTTCGGCTGCCGCGTCAAGCAGGCGAATATAGGTGAGCAGACGCTCCTCGTCATAGCCGGTCAGGACCGGAGCATCCGGCGCAATGTCGGCGACATCAGGATCGAGCAGCGGTTTAGGCATGGTATTTGACCGTTCATATTTCGATCGCGATCTCGAAGGAGCCGTCCTGCAGATCGAGCACCAATCATAGCGAATAGGAACGATCATTCCTAGAACGATAGTTCCCTTTCTGATCCCTAATCCGTCATGAACCTCAAGGAGATCATGGCGGCCAACATGCGTCGTCTGCGCCATGACCAGAACGTGACGCAGGAGGAACTGGCCGCCCGCTCTGGACTGAGCATGCGTTACGTGGGATCGATCGAGCGCGCTCGGGTCTCGGCCAGCATCAGTGTTCTTGGCAGGATCGCCACTGCGCTGAATGTGGACCCCTGCGAGTTGATCAGAAAATCGGCACCGTGAGTTGACGCGGGAAGCACCGCGAATTTTCGATGATCGGCGAGGCAACATGCAGGAATGAAGTCTCCAGTCGCGAACACGACCGGTAGTCGCCCCACAGACCGACGGAGCTCGTTGCGCAGCGACTGCGCTCAACTTGTCGGGTAAAAGAAGAGCGGCCCCACCCTGTTCGTCCGGGCGGAGCCTTGGTCGGGGCCTTACTCGGCGTTGCGGCGCCCGTTGGGGCGGGACCAGACGAGGCTGAAGCCTTCGCCTTCCTCATCGTTGAAGAGGTTGGCGTAGATCGGAGCAGTGAAGCTCGGATCGTCCAGCTTCATGCCGAGATAGTCGCGGCCGTCATTGGAGCGCTTGGACCATGCGGCGCCGATCTCGACCTGCCCGACGAAGACACGGTGGCTGGGGGCGCTGTCACCAGAGCGGTTGGTCTCGGGCACGACCCGGACGTTCTTGGTCTGGAGCGAGAGGGTCACGATTTCGCCGGTGAACTCGTTGTTGCCGGCCCTCTTGAAGGTTCCGATTATCGCCATGAGTTTTCTCCTTGAACTCTGTTTCGAGCCCGCACCGTTGCGGCCTCGATGGCGATCGGCGGGCCGGAGGCGATCGACGCCGCATCGCTTGCGACCGCAGCGCCAGCGGAGGATGGCAGCCAGGCGACTTTGTTGTTTGGCGAGGAATGACGGCGCAGCCGGCAGGGGAAGAAAGTCGATCGGCGCCATTGCGGCTTAGGCGATCGAGGCGCAGCCGACCTTCGGCCAGATCAGCCCATTAAAGAGGCCGTTTGGAGTGGCCCACCAGATAGAGACATCAACGGAGAACCTGGCGATACCGTCGCTGGCGAAATCCCGGCCACGAGGATCAGCGGCGTCGATGCTCCTCTGTACAGGCAGTGCGAGTCGCAAGCTGTTGTCAGCACCGCGCTTAAGACACGGTTCAAGTCACGGCTGACGTGCATCACCGGATATCCGCTATCTCTGGAACGAGACGGCACGCCGTGGTGGATTCGAACTGTGCGTCGCGCGATGCCGTGTCAGCGACAACGCTAACAATGCGACGGCCGCTCAAGAACAAGCATCCTGCCCACGCCGGTGTTCGATGAGTTCGCCCAGATCCGGCCCCTGTTCGGTTGAACAGGCGTCGTTATTCGCAGCTGTAATGCCAGCTGCGACGCAGCTGAAACGTTGACGGCAAGCGTGACGGCGTCGCGCGCCTTTGCCAGGGCGCGGACTTGAGTATCGCATAAGAGGGCGGCGCCGCGCCGCCCGACCGCGGCCGTATTGTACAATCGACAAAGGGTAGGGCGGGCAGCGCTTACGCGCCGCCTCCCTTGGGGCGGAAGTCGAGGACTGGGATGCCGAGCTTTTTTGCCTTGTCAGCAAGATTGTCCTGAATTCCGGTCCCGGGAAAGACGATGACGCCTATCGGCAGCAACTCCAGCATTGCGTCATTGCGCTTGAACGGAGCGGCTTTGGCATGCCTTGTCCAATCAGGGGCAAAGCCGATTTGGGGTACCTTGCGATGATCTGCCCAACAGGAGGCGATTTTTCGCCACCCGTCGGCGATTTCCCGTGCATCAAGACCATGTCGGGATGCCGGGCGTGGACCTGGTCGAGCTTGGCCCAGATCAGCTGGTGGTCATTGAAGTCGAGCCCAGCGGTGAAGGCGATTTTCGGGCCAGGTGGCAGAAGGACTTCCTGCGAGGCACGTTTCTTGGCGCTGAGAAAGTCGCGGCTGTCGATCAGCGCAGAGGTCAGGTTCCGGTGGTTGACCATCGATCCGCTGCGCGGTCGCCAACTGGATCCGGTGTGGCGCTCATAGTGCTCCGCGGCCTGATCACGCATCAGTTCGAAGGCGCTTTGGCGTTCGATCAGCGTCTGCCCTTCGGCCGTCAGGCGTTCCAGCTCGACGGATTTCACTTCGCTGCCGTCCTGCTCACACTGGCTGCGGCGTTGCGCCTGCTCGTTGTGGTCGAGCTCGCGCTCGATCCGATCTGCGGCGCGGTGAAAGATGTTGACGGTCGACCATAGAAGATCGTCGAGATCGGGCTCGAGGCGAGTGTCTTGCAGTGCCACGATGAGGGCGTCGAAGATGTCGGCGATCGCGCCGGCGACGCAGTGGCCCTCTGGAAGCGGTCGAGGATCAGGCTCATCCGCGAAGGGCCGGTAGCCATAGAGCTGGAGTTCGGTGAGGACTTGGTCGATGGGTGAAGACGAGTGCTGTGGTTCGTAGTCGTTATGCTCGCTCATTGGATGCTCCGCCGGTTGGACCGCGACCCTCGCGGCCTTCATGGCGACGGAAGCCGGCGGACGGGACGGACCTGCACCCGCAGCGAAGCGAAGGGCCGGAGTGTCAGCGGAGGAGGGGGAAGGCCGGCTATTTTGCTTCGCGATGGAAAGCGCTCCCTTGGGAGCGCGCCGGAAAATAGTCGGCCGAAGACATTGCGGGTCTGGCTCGTTTGCTGGCCGATCGCCCTCTCGAAGGCCCGCAGGCGCGGTTCTCTCCGACTTCGGGGGCATCCGAGCGATGCAAGCGACAGCGGACAGGTTGTTCGTTCCAAATTATCCCGCCACTGCCATGAAACGGGCGATGTCCTGCGGCGCGAGCTGGACACGCGCGCGTGCTCGAAGATCATCCACGCCAAGCGTACAGAGATCTTCGTTGAAGTCTCCAAGTGTCGGCGAGAGCTCAATCGCCTCAATCCCGGCAGCATTCGCTCTTTTGATCAAGGTGTCACGTGCGCCGTCGCCGGCTGGATCGGCATCGCGCACGATGTAGAGCCGTCTCAGCGTGAGGGGGAACAGCATGGCAGCGAGATGGGCTGCCGAGAGTGCCGCTGCCATAGCCATATCGGGCAGGATGCACCGAAGCGACAAGACGGTCTCGATGCCTTCGCCGCCCGCCATGACGTCGCCCGGCAGGCCAAAGCGAACCGCGTGACCGAGAAGATCGCCCATCGCGCGCTTCGGCGTACCGACCGGTGCCTTGCCCCTGCCGGAAGGATCAAGCCAGGTGCGATGTGCGCCAGTCAAATGGCCGTCGAGATCGGTGACGGAAGCGATCATCGCCGGCCAGGTCTCGGTCGGCGCGTGTTCGTCGGGCCGGTAGTAGCAGTGCGGGTGAAAACGCAGGCTTTCGGTCCCGTGCAAAGCGGTAATACTGCGGTTGCGCAGATACGCCTCTACGACTGTACCCGCAATCGGCTGCGACATCGCAAACAGCCGACGCGCTGCTCCCGATGATCCGGATGGCGTGTCTACCGATTTCTGCCGGGGAGAAATCTGCTCTGGTTCGGGATGCGGGAAGCCGAGAAACGCCATTGCTTCATTGACAACGTCCTTGAAGTTGCTGAAGCCGCGGCTTTCCCGAATGACGTCCAGAAGGTCGCCATGCTCGCCAGTCGCCGCATCGGCCCACTTGCCGGCTGCTCCTTTTCCGCTCGCTGACCCGACGAGTCGCACGAACATGGAGCGGCCCGGCGTGTTTTGCACGTCGCCGACAAGCCAGTAGCGGCCCTCGCGATGCCCGTTGGAAAGATAGTGGCGACAAACCGCCTCGGCCGGCCGGGCGCGGGGGTGCGGCAGTTCTGACGCATCGTGGCGGGGCATCATGCATCCTCCCGCGTGTCGGTGCGCTGCATGGGATAGGGTTCCCGCAGCTCGGCCCAATTCGCGGGTCCGAGTGCCTGCGGCTTAGTGGGATGGGCCGACCCGGCGCGAATCTCGACTGCGAGGCGGTCGATGCCTCCACTGCTGGTCTTGGGCGCGATAAGGCGCGAGTGGCTCGCCACTTCAGCTACGAGGTCAGGCAGGTCCTCGATCCAGATGTCAGCCTTGATGCGGGCCTGGGACTGGGAGAACACCAACTTCCTGAAGGTGATGTCTCGCGAGGACAAAAGGGTAATTTTCTGAACGGTAGTCGCCATCGGGATGTACTCCGAGACGGGCAGTCGAGAGCCTCTCTCTCGAGCTTCAAACCCGTCATGGAGATCCCGGCACTCCTTGTCCTCTTGTGCTTGGCAGCCAACCGAAGTTGTCGCGGGATAGCAACTCAGTCACGGCGCTCCTGTTTACAAACGCGGCTGCAACATACAAACGTGCAGCAGCGCGCCACGGCGCTGCGATGAACAGGAGCGCGGTCGGTAGCGTGCGACACCGAGGCTATGCGGCTGAGCTCCATCGCGAATAGAGCGCTTTTTGCGACGGGAAAACGATTTGGACGTGGGTGGTCATCACGGGCGGCCTGCCGCTAATCGTCGCCAGCAATAACGTTGCCAGCCAAGAAGCGAAGGAGATAGTCCGATTCCCTGCTCGCCTGAGAGGCGGCGCGGGGCGCGCAGGCGTTGCGGCGCAAGGGGCCATGCCGGCAGTGTCGATACTGAACCGATGGTCGAATCCCCTTAGGAGTGTGTCTGGCCGGACTGGAAGCAGAGGCCAGCCAAAGACTTGGTGGCGCAATCACGCCGATTGACAGGTCGAAGGCGCCTCTTCGCCGCAGCACCTCCGGGCGGCGGTTTTCGCAGCGGGTTTTTTGGACAAGAGTTCTCTAGCAGGACCGTATCCAGAATGGCGAGACAGAACGGCGTGCTCAACGAGATCCGCGAACAGCTTGGGCCTAAGGACTGCTGAGGACTTCTTATTGAAAATCCCCGACCAATTCGACGAAACCACGCCATTGCGCGTCGAAATCGCTGCGCGAATTGCCTTTCCCGACGGCTCGATGAGTGCAGCAGGCCTACGTAAGGAACGTGACGCCGGTCGGCTTGAAACGGAGCTAATCGCCGGAAAGGAATACGTGACCTTGATAGCAATCACGAGGATGAGGGAACTATGCCGCGGACGTCGAAAGGGCCACGCCTTGTATGGCGTGACGAAAGCTGGAAAAAAGATGGAACGCTCCGAAACAAAGCTGGATGGTTTATCCGCGATGGGACCAGCTTCATCAGCGCTGGCGGCGGCGAAAAAAGCCGTCCGGGAACTGAAGCGGAAAAGGCGCTCGCCGCCTACATCGGAAGCAAATACCACCGAGCGCGCGGAGCCGAGGAAGTCTTAATTGCCGATGTGGTCAACCTCAACCTTAAAGAGGTTGCACCGAAGCACGCCACACCAGAAGAGACCGCGGCTCGGCTGGACAAAATCCTTGATTTCTTCGGCGAAAAAACTCTCGCCGCCATCAACGGCAAACTCTGCCGCGAGTACGTTGCCTCGCGCCCAACCGAAGCCGCGGCGCGCCGCCAACTCGAGGATCTTCGTGCCGCCATCAACTATTACCGCAAGGAGGGTTATACAACCGCCGCACCGACCATCACCCTGCCTGACAAGGCCGTCGCTCGCGAACGCTGGTTGACCCGCGGCGAGGCGGCCGCACTCATATGGGCCGCCTGGCGAATGAAGCAAACATGGAAGGGCCAAGAGAGTTGCCGGCGCACCGGGCGACATCTCGCGCGCTTCATGCTCGTCGCGCTTTATACGGGAACGCGCTCGGCCGCAATCTGCGGTGCCGCCATGCGTCCAACCAAAGGGCGCGGTCATGTGGACCTCGACCGCGGTATTTTCTATCGGGGTGCCACCGGCGCAAGGAAGACCAAGAAGCGCCAGCCCCCCGTACGCTTGCCGGAGCGGCTGCTAGCGCACCTCAGGCGCTGGGCGCGCACCGATCTCCACATCGAGACCAAATCGCGCGGCAAAAGTGCGAACATCGGTCGCAAAATATCGCAGGATTTTGTTGTCGAATGGAATGGAAAGCCGGTGCAGTCGATAGACAAGAGCTTCAAGAGGGCGCGCGAAATCGCCGGCTTAGGGCCCGACGTTACTCCGCACGTGTTCCGCCACACCGCGGCGACTTGGATGATGCAGGCCGGCACCGATATGTGGCAGGCTGCCGGCTTTCTTGGCATTACAGTGGATGTCCTGATTGAAACTTACGGTCATCATCATCCTAATTTCTTGGCAGACGCCGCCGAGAAGATCACGAAGAAGCCGGTTTTCTCCAGGTCGCCGCAAACCGTTCCCAGTATGACTCAAATCACGAGATACGAACGCGGTGTGCTCATCCCACAGGTTTCCCACAGATACGGCGAAAGGACACGCGACCAGTCGTGAGCGAGCGTGGCGAAGGAGCCCAGGAACTTAACGGCTTTCTGGTAGCGCACATCGTTCGGGGCGATGGGGTCGCAGGTTCAAATCCTGCCACTCCGCACCCCCGCTCAAAACACACAGTTCTTCGGCACGATCGGTAAAGACCTGCGAGCACTCGCGTCCGGCAAGCTCGACGAGATCGCCGGGAGCGGGCACAGGGCGATCCAGGGGAGTATCAAGTGCCCGGCTACTCAGCGGGCCTGCTCCATATAATGTTTTGCTGCCCTTCGCGTCGATAGGGACGCCGGGTAGCGCAGCTCAGTGGTGCATGAGGCAGAGAACATCGCGATAAGCGCCGTCGCCGTGGGATCTGGCGTCCAGCGCCAGCTCCGCGTCATTGGCAACATAGCCGACGTTGGGCTTCGCGTCAGCTCGGTCTCGAACACCGCGATCACTTCCGGCCCTCGAGCCAAGCCGGCTTGAGCCACACGCCCTCGCTCTTAGCGTAGATTGTGAAGAACCTGTTGACGTCTGCTGAGCCTGAGCGAAGCGGATGCAAGTCAGATGAAGCTTCACTGTTTTTCGAAGCCTACAATCCCTTGAATGACAGGCGATGGCCTGTATCGCTTGAGCACACCGGGGTGACGATGAAATGTCCGTAAGACGGACAGCGTTCATTCATTAACGGAGGCAGTTCGTGATCCCGAGTCCGGTTCAATGGGGCGGCCTAAGGAGCGTCAGCATAGCGCCGCCGCGGCCGAGACGCGGGATTGACCGCTCTCGTCAAGGGGATTTGCGCGCGCCGCGCAGCTTGAGCTCAGCCTTGGCTTGCCTCCCTGGCGCCGGTCGTCGTCTCGTCGTTCTGCACCATCGCCAGCGCAGTGCCGGGCTCGCCCTCCCATAGGATCAGGCTCGCCGCGCCGACCAGGCCTGCCCGGTCGCCAAGTTCGGCCGGAACGATCGGCACGTCGCGATAGGCTTGCATGGCGCGCTGCTCGATGGTCGCCCTGATGGTCGGTGCCAAGAGGTCGAAGCCGTTGGAAAGGCCGCCGCCCATGACGATCAGGTCGGGCGAGTAGAGATGCAGGAGGTTGGTGAAGCCGATGCCCAGCCACTGCGCCTCGGCCTCGACCAGTCCGCGAGCCGCCACATCACCCGCCCGCGCGGCCTCCACGACGTGTCGCGCCGAGACGTCGCCATTGTTGGAAAGCCGCCGGAGCAGCGAGCCGTCGCCCGGCACGGTCAGCCGTGTCGCCCGGCGTCCGAGCGCCGTACCGGAGGCGACCGCCTCGAAGCAGCCGACGGCGCCGCAGAAGCAGCGGTCGCCTTCGCCGGTGATGGTCATGTGGCCGATCTCGGCCGCCAGCCCGCGTCTGCCGTGATAGACGTGGCCGTCGGCGATGACGCCGCCGCCAATGCCGGTCGACACGGTCACGAATACCAGCGATCCGGTGCCGCGGCCGGCGCCGAAGCGCCATTCGCCAAGCGCCGCCGCATTGGCGTCGTTCTCCAGCCGCACCGGTAGGCCGAACTGCCGGCTGAGGATGTCGATCAGCGGCACATTGTGCCAGCCGGCCAGTGTCGGCGGCCCGATGACGATGCCCGCCTTGGGGTCGAGCGGACCGGGCGCACACATGCCGATACCGGTGACTTTCGCTTGTGGGTGCTCCTTGAGCAACGTGTCCGCTAGCGTGATGATTTGGCCGATCACCGCCTTCGATCCTGCGCCGGCAAGCGTCGGCGCCGAGACGCGGGCGACGACGTCGCCACCGCGCTCGACCAGCGCGCCGCGCAGCTCCGTGCCGCCGAGATCGAAGGCAAGCGCAAGCGTGCTCATCAGGCGGCTGCTTTCAGCCCGTGCAGCCAGGCGATGCGTTGCGCAAGGTCAGGGTCACCGAAGGCGAGCGAGCCCAGCACCACGGTGTCGGCGCCGGCGGCGCGCAGCAGCGGCACCGTCTCATGGCGGATGCCGCCATCGGCGGCGAGCACGATGTCGGCCTCGCGGCCGGCTTTCCTGATCAGCGCGCGCGCCTCGATGAGACGCGGGCAGGCCTGCTCGGACAGGCTCTGGCCCTTGACGCCGATCGAGGTGCCGAGAAGCGTGACGAAGGTGACCTCGGGCAGGAAAGGCACGATTGCCGCGACCGGCGTCTCCAGCCTGAGCACGACCCCGGCCTCGGCGCCGAGCTCATGCGCCAGCTTGACGGCGCGCAAGCCCGCCTCGCCATTCTCGGCATGGATGGTGATGAGGTCGGCGCCGGCCTCGATGAACTGCCGCGTCTGCGCCTCGACGATTTCGGCCTCGACCATCAGATGCACATGGATCGGCTTCGCCGTCAGCTTGGCGATGCGCGCCACCAGATCCGGGAAGAACAGGAAGCCGGGGGTGAAGCGGGCGTCGGCGACGTCAATGTGATGTAGATCGGCATGGGCCTCGATGCGCTTCAGGTCGCGCTCCATATTGGCGAGATCGGCCGACCACAGCGAGAATTCGCCGAGCAGCCGGTTGCGCGGCAGAGCGGCTATCGCGGCGGGGCCTGAGAGAGATTTGCTGATCATGACGGAATGAGGCTCCGGACGTTCGAGTGGGCGTGAAGGAAGGCCGAGATCTCGGCGTCTAAATCGGTGAAATGCCTGGCGCTGTCGAGCGCCTTGGGGGTGATCTCGGCGAAGATCCCATTGGGGATGACTGCGGCGAGCGTATAGGCGGCCGACAGCGGGTGGACCGCGTCGCTGGCGTTGCCAATGGCCAGCGTCGGGATGCGCAGGGCGGCGGCGTCGCGCTCGGAAACCCCGGGCCCGTCGGCGGCGATGTTGGCGAGCACCTGCGCAAAGGTGTGGGCGTCCGATCGGTCGAAATAGCCGAACAGCGAGGACAGGTTGTCGGGCGCCTCGCGGTAAAGCCGCGTCGCCGTCTCGGATTGCGCGAAGATACTCCGCGCCCTGTCGGCGCCACGGTCGAGGATGAGTTCGGCGACCTCGGTTATAGGCTGCATGTTCACCGGTGCTGCCGTGAACGTCCACGCCGGCCGCACCAGCACCAGCGCGGCGACGCGGTCGGGATGGCGGCAGGCGAGGCGGAGCGCGATCGCGGCACCCATCGAGACGCCGCCGGCAACGAAGCGGTCGAGGCCGGCCTGGTCGGCGGCCGCGAGCACATCGTCGGCGAAAATCTCGAACGAAAATGGCCGTCGCTCGCCAATGCCGGAGCCGCCATGGCCGCGGCATTCCAGCGTGATGCGACGAAAGCCGGTGGGGAAGGTCTGCGCAACCTGCGCCTCGCCGCCACCCAGCCCGTGCTGGAAGACGACCGCCAGCCCGTCGCCCGTATCGGAAACCCGAAGCGCGGCGCCATCGCGGAGCAGGATCGTCGGGCGCGCCATCACAGCAGCCCCTTGAGGAAACGGGCGACGCCGGGCGCTTCCCCGGCCGAAAGCCCATGCGTCACCAACGGCCCGTCGAAACCTGTTGCCTTCAGCCGGGCGATGAAGTCGGCGAAGTCGACGACGCCTTGCCCGGCGGTGGCGAAGCGGCCGTCGGCGAAACGGTCCTTGGCATGGGCCATGGCGACATGGCTCGCCGTGCGCTCGACTGCAGCCGCAACCATGGCGCGCGCCTGCGCGGCATCCGCCTGTTCGAACAGGTTTGCCGGATCGAGCACGATGCGCAGCCGCTTCGAACCCATCTCGGCGATGAGCCGCATCGCGTCACGGGCGGAGGTGACGATGTTGGCCTGTTCAGGCTCGATGCCAAGATCGACACCGTAACGCTCGGCGAGTTCGAGCGCCTTTTCCATCTCGACCGCCATGTCGGTCCATGCCGAGGGATCGGCATTGTCCGGATGGTGCCCCCATTGGTCGTCACGATTGCGCGTTCCGGTGCAGAGCGTGACGAGTGGCGTGTAAAGCCTTGCGGCGGCTTCGATCACCACCGCCAGCCGGCGCAAGCCATCGTCGCGTACCTGCTTGTCCGGATGCGCCATGTTGTAGGTGCCGGACAGCGCCACGAGACCGACGCCGGAGCTGTCGACTGCGGCATCGATTGCCCGGATCGCCCCTGCGGGAACATCATCCGGCATCGACGGCAGGCCGGCGCAGGCGAGATTGAATTGGGTGACCGCAAAACCTGCGTCACGGACAGACGCCAGCACGCCGGCAGGCTCGCTACCCGGGAAGGTCTTGGCGAACACCCCGATCTGCATCAGACCGCTCCAGTCACGCTGGCGACCTCGACGCGTTCGCTGCTTTCGACCGAGCGCGCGATCGCCACCATGGCGCGGATTGATGCGAGCCCGTCGTCGACATTGGCGCCGCGCATCGGCTTGCCGTCGAGCACCGTCTCAGCGAGGCCTTCGAGCTGGCGTCGAAAGAAATGGCCGTCAGCGCCGAGCGGCTTTCGCGAGGTGGCGTCCTTCTCGTGGAAAATGTCGACTTCACTCGCCCGGAAGTACCAGGGATTGAAGGTCTTCGCGACCACCGAGCCGTTCTCGCCATAGAGCTGAAAACCCTCGTGCCAGTCCATGCGCACGGCGACGGTGAGGTCGAGATGGCCGAGCGCGCCATTGGCGAACTCCGTTTCGACGAACCAGCAATAAGCGCCGAATTTCTCGTTGAGGCGGGCGCGCACGGCGGTGATCTCGCCGCACAGGAAGCGCGCCGTATCGACGAGGTGCGAGCCATGCGCCAGCATGAAATACTGTCTGGGATCCGCCTTCGGGTTGCCGGCCGGCTTGCGCGCCAGCTTGCTGGTGACGGGCAGCGGCTGCACCGCGTCGGTGTTGGTATAGCGATGGGTTGAGTCACAGTACCAGGCCTTCAGCGCGAGGATCTCGCCCATCTCGTCGCGTACGAAATCGCGCGCTGCCTCGAGCGCCGGATCGAAGCGCTTCATATGCCCGACCTGCAGCACCTTGCCGGAACGCCTGACCGCATCGGCCAGCTTTTCACCTTCCTCGACCGAGACGCCGATCGGCTTTTCACACAGCACGTGCTTGCCGGCTTCCAGAGCCTTGATCGACATCGGCACGTGATAGGCGTCGGAGGTGGCGACGATCACCGCTTCCAGCGCAGGGTCGGCGAGCATCGCGTCATAGTCGCCATACATCTTCTGCGCCTCGTAGGTCGCGCCCATACGCGCGAGCAGATCGGGTGCTGCGTCGCAGATCGCGTAGAGATCGGCATTGCTCGCCTTCACGCAGGACGCCAGATGCGCGAACTGCGCGATCGGCCCGCAGCCGAGCACACCGACACGAAGGCGACGGTCTTTCTTGCGCATCATCGTCTCAGGCTCCGTAGCCGCGCATGGTCTGGCGGTTGGTCTTGACCGCGCCGGCCGGATCGGCGGCGGCGGTCTCGGATTCTTCCTCCAGCACCAGCCAGCCATTGAAGTTGGGTGCCGCACTGGCGATCTCGATCACCTTCGCCGTGTCGCAGACGCCCTTGCCGAGCATCGCCCAGGTGCCGCTCGCATCGACATCCTTAAGGTGCACGTAGCAGATGCGATTGCGATAGGTGGTGAGCGTGTCGGCCATGTCCCTGTGGCCGCGCAGGATGTGGCCGGTGTCCGGCACCCAGCCGACCAGCGAGGCATCGAGCAGCCCGAAGATGCGGTCGTAATCGGCGCGATCGTAGAGCAGCGTGTTGTGGTGCGAGCTCGGATGCACCGCGACCTGGACGCCGGCCTTGCGGCCGAGTTCACCAGCCTTGTTGTAGACCTCGGCCGCAATGGCGAACTTGTCGTCGCGCGGACCGTCCGACACGACGGTGGCCGAGCCCATGGACACCATCGCGCCCGGAAAGGCGGCGGCGAAATCGATCCAGCGCTTGGCGGTCTCGAGGTCGGCGCCGATCTTCTCCTTGAGTGTGAAGCCGCTGTCCGAACCGAAGGCGAAGGAGACCAGCGTCAGGCCGGATCTCTTCAGCGCCGCAGCGAACTCCGCCGGCTTGCCGGCATAGCGGCCGATCATCGTGTCGGTGATCTCGATACCGGCATAGCCGCCATCGGCGATCGCTTTGAGCAGGTCGTCGGGGCCGCCGGCAAAGCGGTCTCCGAGCATTTCCCAGGTGAAGGTCTGGCAGCCGACTTTGAGGTCTTTCACGTTCATCCTTTCATTCCTTGATTCTACCTGCGTAGGCCTTCGATGATGTGGCGCTGTAAGAACAGCATCGGCACGATCAGCGGCGCTGTGACGACGCCCGAGGCCGCGGCAATATCGGCTGTCAGCAGAGAAGGTCCAATCCATCGATTTCGATGCGCGGCCTACTCCATCAGTTCTCCGTGGGAGGGACATGCTACTTGACCGAGCCCGCGGTCATGCCGGCGAGGAAGAATCTCTGGGCAACGAGGTAGATGAGCAAGAGCGGTAGCGAGCCGAGCACGCTCATCGCCATCATCTGGTTCCATTCGAAGGCGTGCTGCCCCATCAACAGCTGGATGCCGATCGGGACGGTGCGCATGGACGCTGACTTCGTCAGCGTCAGCGCAAACAGAAATTCGTTCCAGCACAACAGGAAGGTGTAGACCGACGTCGCCACGATACCAGGCAGTGAAATCGGGACGATCACCCGCCAGAGTGCCGTCCAGCTGCTGCCGCCGTCGACAGCCACCGCTTCATCGAGATCGCGGGGCAAGGTGTTCAGATATCCCGTCATCAGCAGGATCGCGTAGGGCAGCGTAAACACCAGGTAAGTCAGGATCAGTGCGACGTAGGTGTCGAAGATGCCATACGAGACGACAAGCCCGAAGAAGGGGATCAAAAGCGTGATCGGCGGGATCGTCTGCGTGCTGATGATGAGCGTGTTGAGGCTGCCCTTGCCGCGGAAATTGAAACGGCTGAACCCATAGGCCGCCAGCAAGGCGATCAGCACCGTCAACACTGTCACCGCTCCGGCCACGAAGTAGCTGTTGAAGAAGAAGCGCAGCTTTACCGGGTCGCCAAGGATGGCCGCATACGCTTCCAGCGTGAAGGCCTTCGGCAGGACGGTTGGTGGCAGGGCAAAGATTTCGGTATTCGACTTGAACGAGCTGCTCAGCATCCAGTAGATCGGGAAGGCCGCGAAAAAGAGCCCTGCGGCAAGCGCGACATGGAGCGCGACGGTGATCAGCCTGTCTTTCGGCGAGTGCCTTTTCCTCATGGTGACTACCGAGCCTTTTGATAGCGGATGTAGAACAGCGTCAGGCCGAGAGAGATCAGCAGGATGACCACGGCGCTTGCAGACGCCTGCGACAGGTTGTAGCTCGAAAACGCCAGCTTGTACGTGTAGGTGCTGAGGACCTCGGTCGAGTAGATCGGACCGCCGCCCGTCGTTATCCAGATCAATGGAAAGACCTGCATCGTCCAGATGAAATCCAGCAGCGAGATGCTGATGATGATCGGCATCAGCTGCGGGATGGTGATGAAGATCAGCTTCTGGTAGGCCTTCGCCCCGTCGATATCGGCGGCCTCGTAGAAATCCTTGGGAATGCCCTGCAAACCCGCGAGCAGGCTGACCATGAAGAGCGGATAGCCCGCCCAGATATTGGCGAAGGTGACGGCGTGCAGCGCGGTCTCAGGCGAGGAAAACCACTCGACTTTGGAACCGATGATGCCCGTCTGCATGAGAACGCTGTTAACGACACCATTCGGCTCGAGCAGCAGGCGCCAGATCACGGCGATAATCACCGCGGTGAACAGCCAGGGCAGAATGTAGAGCACGCGCAGGATATTGCGCAGCGTGGGATTGATGCGGTCGCTGTTCAGCATGAGCGCGAAGATCATGCCGATGGTCATGTGGAAAACCACACTCATGCATGTGAAGTAGAGCGTATGCCACAGCGAAGCCCAGAACACGGGATCGTTAAAGATCGCCTGGTAGTGTTTCAGTCCGGCAAAGGACGGGTCGCGACGCAGCACTGCGCTGTTCTGGAACGAATAGCCAATCACCGTCACCATCGGCAGCAACATCAGCAGGCCGATTATGAGGAGCGAGGGCGACAGGTAGAGATAGGGTGCGACCGCTCGTTTCAGTCTATGGCGAGAGCGCTTCTGCCGGGTCATATGACAACCTTGGGATACGCCTTCAAGAGAAGGGGCTTCGGAAACAGGTCCGTCTCACATTGCCGATCCGTTGTTGCCGGGAGGCCTGCCCGAAGTCAGGCCTCCGGTCGAGGATCGAAAACGAGGAAACAGGCCGATCAGAATTTCGCCATCCAGCCCTTTTGAGCGTTGGCCGCGGCTTGTTCCGGAGACTGCTCGCCGGTGAGCATCTTCTGGGCCTCCACGTCGAACTGGGTCATCAGGTCTTCCGCCACCGGCAGGCCTGTGAACTCATTGGCAAGATAACCGGTCTTGAAGATTTCGAAAGCCTTGCCGAAAGCCTTGTCGGAGGTCACGAAATCGGGCTTGGCGTTGACGTTGCCGGGGAAGGCGTTTGCCAGCGACACGAGCTTGGCGTTCACCTTTTCACCCATCAGATATTGGACGAGCTTCCAGGCTTCCTCCTGATGTTTCGAGGCGGCAGAGATGCCTATGCCCCAGGAGGCGTAGGGAAGGCCGCGCTTGCCGTTGTAGTTCTCCACGACCGGGACCGGGATGAGATCGAAGTTCAGTTTGGGATTGCGTTTGCGAATGAGGTTCACGTGCGCAAGCGAGTCGATCATCATCCCGACCCGATCGTTGACGAATTCCTCGACCTTTTCCTGTTCGGTCTTGGTGGCGATGCCGGGCGAGATGACGCCGGCGTCGTTCAGCGATTTGACGAAGGTGAGCATATCCACCACCGGCTTGCCCTCGAGAGCCGGCTTGCCGTCCGCCATCATCGATTGACCCGATGCCCAGACCCACGACATCATGTCGTTCTGGACACCGGACGGCGTTTGCAGCGACAGGGGTAGCACCCAGCCATACTGGTTATTGTCGGCATGGGTCATCTTCTTGGCGGCTTCGAGAAACTCCGCGCGGGTCGACGGCAGCTTGGTCACGCCTGCCTGGGCGGCGAGGTCCAAATTCACGAAAACCGGATAGACGAACGAAGCCACGGGAAACATCACCGCCTTACCGTCCACCTTGATGATATCCGCGACCTGGGTCTTGTCGAACCCGCTCGCATCCATCATCGGGTTCATGTCGGCCAGCGCATTCTGCGCGTTCAGATTGTTCACCCAGGCGCCGTCGAGACCGACGACGTCGCTAAGCGTTCCAGTTGCAGCACCAACCGAGATCTGGTCTCGCGTGGTCGCATAGGGGCCGCTGACCAGCGTCACCTTGATTCCGGGGTTTGCAGCCTCGAAGTCATTCATGATTGCCCTGAGCGAGCCGGCCGGCAATTCGGGCTCCCACCACTGGGTGAATTCTAGCGTCGTGTCCGCCATGGCGCTGGTTGCGCCAAGCAACCATGCGGCCGCGGCTACCTTCAGCATCGCGGGTTGTATCCGAAACATCATTTTCTCCTCCTTCTTCAAGATCGACCGCACAATGCGGACGATCATCTGGTTTATTCAGAAACCTTCTTGCGAGTATCTTTCGCAGGCGCCTCGCTCCCGCCTGCGGTCTGCCGCAGATCTTCAGATCACCAGATGCGTCTCGGGATCGAAGAAATGGAACTTGGAATCATCCAGGGCCAACCGGATCTCCGAGCCGGAGTGGACGGCGCTGGCCGGCTCGAATCTCGCCACCGCGTTCGATGCCAGGCCAAAATCGTCCACCGCGTCCGGATCGCCGGAGTCCACCCGGACCGCGTCGATGTTCAGGTGGACGATATGTTCAGAGCCGAGCTCTTCGATCGAAGTCACCTTTGCGGGTATAGTCTGATACTTGCGGCCGGATTCGAGGCTGCTGTCATAAAGATCCTCCGGTCGTATCCCGAACACGATCTTGCGCCCCGCATAGGACCGCAAGCCCGGCCTGCGTACGAAGGCTGCATCCTGCAGCCGGATGGCGAAGTCGCGAAAAACGAGCTCGCTGCCCTTCAGGGTCGCTTCGAAAAGGTTCATCGAAGGAGAGCCGATGAAGCCGGCAACGAAGGCGTTCACCGGCGATTCATAGAGTCTCTTGGGTGTGTCGACCTGCTGCAGCACGCCACCTTTCAACACCGCGACCCTGTCGCCCATCGTCATCGCTTCGATTTGGTCGTGGGTCACGTATATGGTCGTGACGCCGAGTTGCTTTTGCAGGCTGGTGATTTCGGCACGCATTTGCACGCGCAGTTTTGCATCCAGGTTGGAAAGCGGTTCGTCCATGAGAAAGGCGGCCGGCTCGCGCACCATGGCGCGGCCCATGGCAACCCGTTGACGCTGTCCGCCTGACAGGTTCGCGGGTTTGCTGTCCAGCAAAGACGTCAACTGAAGGGTTTTGGCGATCTCGTCGACGCGCTTCTTGCGCTCGGCCTTCGGCTTGCCTGCCAGCCGCATCGAAAAGGCGATGTTTTCGAACACCGTCATGTGCGGGTAGAGCGCGTAGCTCTGGAAGACCATCGCGATGTCGCGGTCCTTGGGCGGCATGTCGACGACGTCGACTCCGCCGATCCGAAGGCTGCCGCTGGTGATGTCCTCCAATCCCGCGATCATTCGCAACGCGGTGGATTTGCCGCAGCCGGACGGCCCGACGAGAATCAAGAACTCGCCGTCCTCGACCGATAGGTTCAATTGGTCGATTGCGCGAAAATTGTTCCCGTAGGTTTTGCAGATCTTCTCAAGAATGACTTCTGCCATCTTCCTGCCTCCACAAGCATAAGCCAATGATTCTTATAATTTCCTCGGCCTATGGTCACCGGCGAAATGTTTCCTCGGATAGTTTCAGGCTACGTTCCAGTCTCGACATACGCATTTTTTAGTTCGACTGCTGACGGCGCGTTCGTCGATGCCAGGAGTTCCGTGACCTGGTCGTCGGTCGGAAGCGCCTCGCGCCCGCCACGTCCCGTTATCGAGAGGGCCGCCGCCGCGGCCGCGAATGCCACCCGGCCTGCGGTGTCGGCTCCGCGCATCAACGCATGCGCGTAGGCGCCATGAAAGCAGTCACCCGCGCCGGTCGAGTCGACGACCACAACCCGGTGCGGGGGCAGATGCCAGAGACCTGTCTCTTGACGCCCGCGATAGTACACGCCCCTGTCGCCATCGGTCAGAACCACGGCGGACCGCGACGGCGACCACAATGCATCGAGCATCTCGGCGGGCGATCGGCGCCCTGTGGCAGTCCGCCCAAAGCCGAGGGGAAGAATGAGATGGTCGCAGAGCGCGATCAGCCGCTCCGTGGCTGGGCCGCAGCTCCATTCGATATCGCCGAGGATCGCAAGGCCGAGATCGCGAGCCCGAGCAACGACATCCAGCGACCGGATCGCGTAGCTATCGACGATCAGGACAGTCGCGCGGCTGAGGACCTCGTCCGGGAAGTCCGACGCGGTGCCCAGCATCGCGTCGTCGTCATACGCGATGAACCGTTCCCCGTCCGAGCCGACGGTAATGCGCGAGCGCACCGGGCGCGCGTCCGGGTGGCGCGGCGCGAATTCGGTTTCAACACCGCTCGCAACGAGATCGCGCAGCACGGCGTCGTCAGCGGCGCTGCCCAGCCATCCGACGAACCCGGCGCTTCCGCCGAGCCGCGCGACGGCGGCTAGCGCCGTCGCGACATTTCCCCCGAAAGACCGGGTACTATGCAGAACCTTCCCCTTGCCCGCCGACAACGGCTGATCGACATAGACGATGTCGTCGATCGCAATAGCGCCGAAGCCGAGGATTGAAGGGACGGTGGGCATCGTTCAGGCACCCGCCTTCGCCAGGGCGTCTTGCGCCGAAAGGCCGTCATGGATGACGCCCCGAAAGGCAAGCGCAGCCTTCTCCGGATCGCCATGTCCCCAGAGATTGCGGCCTACCACGGCACCGCGTGCGCCGGCACGGATGGCGTCCGCCGTCTGCTTAAGCGCGCCGAGCAGCGTATCGGTTTTCGGACCACCCGCGATCACAACCGGCACCGGGCAGGTCCGGACGGTCTCTCGGAACGACTCGAAATCGCCCGTGTAGCCGATCTTGATCACGTCGACGCCGGACTCGTAGCCGATGCGCGCCGCGTAGGCGATCTCGTCGGGGGTGAAGACTATCGTTGCCCCGTCGGTGAAATCGCGAGGGTAGATATGCGCGACCACAGGCATGCCGTAGCGGGCCGCTGCATTCACCGAATCGGTCAGCCAGCGTATGTATTTGCCCTCGGTCGCGCCGCGCACCGGAATGGCCACGGCCAACGCATCGGCCCCCGCGCGCACCGCATCCTCGGGTGTTGCTATCAACTCGCTGATGCGATCGTCCGGAGTGAAGCAGCCCGCCTGAATCACCAGGGAAGCCTTGCCCGCATATTGCGGCCACAGATGGCGCGCGGTGCCAGGCTGGATGCTGACGTAGTCGGGTTTGCCCGCCATGACGCGGGCAAGCGCACCCGGCAGGTCGGCAAGTCCGCCTTTGCGCACGTCGCCATAACCGACGAAGTGGTCGACCGCGCCGCCAAAAAGGTTCCCCGATGGATGCGAAAAGAGGCGCGCAAGACGCACCTTGGTTCCTAGGCTCATGAGTTCAAAATTCCCCAATCGTTTGTTTTCAAAATCCTGCTGCGCCATCATTTTCATATGCTCTATAAAAATTTTACGCGCGTCAAGAATTAAAATGTTGTATAGCGGCTTTCGACTGTGATCCATTGCTGGCGCAAGGGTGCAGCCAGGCCATGACCGCTTGGGGAGGTAGATCTGAAATGCACGGGACATCAAAGACAAAGCTCGGCATCGGCATCATCGGATGCGGCAACATCTCGATGACCTATCTGCGCAATGCGGGCCTGTTCGGCGGGGTCGAGTTGCGCGCCTGTGCCGACATTTCAGCCGACATGGCGGCGCTCCGTGCCAAGGAATATGGCATCCGCGCGCTCGGGGTCGACCCGCTGCTGGCCGATCCGGACATCGACCTTGTCCTCAATTTGACGATACCGGCGGCGCATTTGGACATTTCGCTTTCGGCGCTTTCAGCGGGCAAGCACGTCTTCACCGAAAAGCCGCTGGCGACGTCCGTCGCCGATGGCCGCCGGCTGGTGGCCGAGGCGGCAAAGCGCGGGCTGCTGCTCGGGTCGGCCCCCGACACCTTCCTCGGCGCCGCCGGACGGCGGGCGCGCCGGCTGATAGATGAGGGCGCGATCGGCCGCGCCGTGACCGGCACCGCTTTCATGATGGGGCGCGGCATGGAGCACTGGCATCCCAACCCGCAATTCTACTACCAGCCTGGCGGTGGCCCCGTCTTCGACATGGGTCCTTACTATCTGACCATGCTGGTCAACCTGCTGGGCCCGGTCGCCCGCGTCATGGCGATGGCGACGCGCGGCCAGGAGGAGCGTCTGATCACCGCCGACGGGCCTTACAAGAACACCACCTTCAAGGTCGGCACACCGACCAACATCGTGTCGCTGCTCGAATTCCGCTCCGGCGCCACGGTCACCTTCGGCGCCTCCTGGGACGTCTTCAAACACTCCAACCATCCGATCGAACTGCACGGCACCGAGGGCTCGCTGGGGCTGCCCGATCCCGACACCTTCGGCGGCACCGTTTCGCTCTCGGCGCGCGGCTCCGACTGGAAAGATCACGAGAGTGAGAGCCAACTCTACGGCGCGCGCAACTGGCCCTATGCGGCGCCCGACCGTGCCAACTACCGCATGCTCGGCGTCGCCGATCTGGCGCGAGCGTTGGTCGAGGGACGCAAGCCCCGCGCGTCCGGTGAATTGGCGCTGCATGTACTTGAGATCATGGAAGCCATCCTGGCCTCGGGCGAAAGCCGCGGCTCGGTTGCCGTCAACGGCACGGTCGACCAGCCGCCGCTGCTCGGCGAGGACGAAGCGGCGAGCCTGCTGGCCTGACGGGAGGTCCGCCGATGACGACAACGCCACTGATGGCAACGCCGTCCCCGTCCGCGCTCGACCGGCAGGCGCGACATGTTCTCGATCTCGGCCGCCGGGCGAACAGGCCGCCCTTCGAGGCTGGCACGCCGGAACAGGCGCGCCGTGCCTATGTAGACGGTCTTCCCGATCTACAAGGCGGCCGCGAGCCGGTGGGCTCAGTCACCGAGCGCACAATCGCCGGACCCGGTGGGCCGCTGACGCTGAGGATCTATCGCGGGCAGGGCGCGCCTGATGCGGATGCTCCGGCGCTGCTCTATCTGCATGGCGGCGGCTGGGTAATCGGCAATCTCGAATCGCATGACGAGATCTGCCGCTGGTTCGCCAATGTCGCGGCTTGCGTCGTCGTGTCGCCGGATTACCGGCTGGCGCCGGAGCACAAGTTTCCGGCCGCGGTGGAAGACTGCCGCGCCGTGCTGTCCTTCATGCAGGATCATGCCGCCGATCTCGGCATCAACCCGAAACGCATCGCCGTCGCAGGCGACAGCGCCGGCGGCAATCTGGCCACTGTGCTCAGCCTCATTGCGCGTGGGGACAAACATCCGCTGACGGCGCAACTGCTGCTCTACCCCAACACCGATGCCGCGCAGACGGCGGACAGCTATCGTCGCTTTGCCAAAGGTTTTGGCCTGACTGCCACGACCATGGCCTGGTTCCGCGACCACTATGTCCGCGACGCCGCCGATGTCGGCGATTGGCGCGTCTCGCCGCTCAAAGCCGAAAGCCTTGTGGGAGTGGCGCCCGCCTTCATCGCCATCGCCGGTCATGACATCCTCGCCGACGAGGGCGAAGCCTATGCCGGGCGCCTACAGGACGCCGGTGTGCCGGTCGTGCTCAGGCGCTGGCCGGGCCAAATCCACGGCTTCGTCTCGATGGGCCGTCACGGGCCGGCATCACGGCAGGCGGTCGAGGCGGCGGTTGCCGCATGGCAAGGCTTCGATCTCGCTTTCGCGAAAGATCAAGCCGACTGACGCATCACTAGCGTCGCGTCGAGTTTGACCTTGGGCGCGACCGCCGTCTCGTCTTCATTGAGCAGGGCAAGCAGCGTCTCGACGCTGCGCCCGGCCATCGACGCGAAGTCCTGTGCCATGGTGGTGAGGCCTGGGCATGCGTAGCGGCTAAGCGGATGGTCGTCATGCGCGGCGACGCGCAGGTCGCAGTCGGGCTTGCGGCCGATCTTGAGTCCCCGGGCAAAGGCTGCGGCCATCAGGCCGAAGGCCAGACGGTCATTGTTGCACAGGATGGTCTTGCCCGGCAGGTCGCCATTGCTAAGCATTCTTTCCGTCTGCTCGTAGCCGATGCGCTCGAAATCCCAAGTGTAGTCCTTGCTGTTGCCGATCACGATGGGCTCATGCCCGAGCCGCTTCATCGAGGCGACATAGCTGCTCAGCCGTTCGGGTGAATTGTGGTTGACGTGCGGGATGTCGAAATAAACCGGCGCGTCGCCCGAGCGGCAGAGATAGTCGACGATGGTCGCGACGCTCTGCGTGTTGTTGTTGCCGACGAAGGGCGTGTTGCCCTCGAGGTAAGTGTCGAAATAGACGATCGGGATCGCCTGCGTCAGCTTCTCGAGCGTCCGATGGTCGGAGCGCCGCCCGAGCGGCGCGACGAGCGCGCCCGAGACCTTGAGCGACAGGATGGTCCGCGTCGCCTCGACTTCGAGTTCGGTCGAGCCGTGCGAGGAGATGACGATCGGCCAGTAGCCTTCGTCGCGCAGCCGAAGCTCGATGCGGCTGACCATCTCCGAATAGAACGGATCGGTCACAGTCGGCACGACAATGCCAATGCTGCGCGTGCGCTTGCGGTTGAGGTTCCGCGCAAACAGATTAGGCTGGTAATCGGACGAGCGCAGCGCTTCCTCGATGCGCTTGCGCGTCGCCGGCTTGACGCTGGTCGGATCGTCGAAATATTTGGAGAGCGTGGGCCGGGACACGCCGCACGAACGGGCGAAATCCTCCATCGTCTTGTGCGTCATCGCCATTCAAACCCTCGCAGCATGGATTTCGGCCTGGTCCATGCGTTGTCCCCGATGATTTCCTATGGTGAGCCGGCGCGCGACTGCAAGTCGAAATTTTACAGGAAGCTTTGCAAATTATCAACGCGTGGACAAAAATTATTGCATGCGTAAATTTATTAATTGACGTGAAATATACCAAGCCGTATTCACATCCGGGACGTTGCACGCAAGCAGCGCAGTGGATTGGAGTTTAGGCCGGAAACGAGGCCTCGGGCTTTGAGCGCCCTCGACCGTCGCTCAGATCAAGCCGTATCGGGGTGCGACAGTCTTGTGCGACGATTGTTTCTATATTGGCACTATCGATCTGCGCCAGCGAACGAACTTACTCGCCCCGGAGGAGTCTGGCGTCACTCCCGACAGCGAACCGCGCGTGCGCATGATCGAAGGATGTGAGCGGCAGCCGTATCGTCGAGAATCTCGCGGCGAGCGACGCGGACTTAAGCTCGACTGGGCCGGGAGATGCCGCGGTCATTCGGCTGCCTTCTTCTGAAGCTGCTCGAACACAAACAGCTTGCCTTTGCGCACGCTGTTTTCGAGTGGGCTCGCGTTCGCCAGATGCGCCGCAATCGCGCTGGCCAGCATGCAGCCCGTCCCGCGCATCGATACGGAAAGTCGCGGTGTGTCAAAGCGGATTGGTTCTTGATCAAAGTGCAAAAGAATATCGGTCGATCGGGGTCCCGCCGCGTGGCCGCCCTTGATCAGCAGGGCCTGTGCGCCAACTGCCAGCAATTTCCGTCCCTGTCTCACCGCATCGCTCTCGTTCGCCGCCGGTTCAGCGCCAACAAGGAGCGCCAGCTCGAAAAGATTGGGTGTGACGAGACGGCAAAACGGCATCAGATCGCGTTTCATGGCGGCGATGGCGTCCGTTTCGAGTAGCGCTCGACCTGAAGTGGAGACCAGAACCGGGTCGAGCACTGCCGGCACCTGCGGATTTTCGCGCAGCACGGCGGCAACGCCAGCCACGATCTCAGCGGTTGCGAGCATGCCGATCTTGATGGCCGTCACATTGTTGGCCTGCAGCGCAGCGCGCATCTGATCGGCCACGAGACCGGGCTGAGAAGGATGGACTGCCATGACGGTTTCGTGCGTTTGCACCGTCAGCGCGGTGACAGCCAGGCAGGTGCGCACACCAAGGGAGGAGATCGTCTCGATATCGCGTCCTATTCCGGCGCCCCCGCTGGAGTCCGAACCACTGACAACGAGCACATGCGGTTCTCGCCTCAGCGCCATTTCTCTGTCCTTTCGATCCACTCTCGCGTGCGTGTTTCGGGATCGGCGTTGAGCGTGATGTCGGTGACCACGGCCGCGCTGTCCGCACCAGCCTCAAAGACACTGTCGAGCCGGTCGGGGTTGAGGCCGCCGATGGCGACCAATGGGATCGGCGCTACCCGATGCTTCCATTTGCTGATCCGCTCGAGCCCCTGCGGCGCCCATTTCATCTTCTTGAGGCTAGTGGGATAAATAGGCCCCAGGGCCACATAGTCCGGCTCGGCCGCTAGCGCCGTTTCCAGTTCGGTATGATCGTGGGTCGAAAGCCCGAGCTTCAATCCGGCGTACTTAATCGCCAGCAGGTCAGCCGCAGCCAAATCCTCTTGGCCGAGATGTACGAAGTCGCAGCCTTCCTCAATGGCGAGTCGCCAATAGTCGTTGACAATCAGTTGGCAACCATGGACCGCGCAGACGTCGTTCGCGCGGCGGATTTCCGAGCGCAGCGTGACCTCGTCCCTATCCTTGATGCGCAGCTGCACCAGCCTGACGCCGAGTGGCACTAGCCGTTCGATCCAGGCAGCGCTGTCGACGATCAGGTAGAAGGGATCGAGCTTCATGAAAAAACTGCTCTGCCGATCGTCGGTGTCGATGGCACGGCGACGTCGCGCGGTTCGAGCATTCCCGAACTGAAAGCCTCACGGCCGGCGTCGACCGCCTTGCCGAACGCACGCGCCATGCCGACCGGATCGGCCGCCCTGGCGACCGCTGTGTTCAGGAGGACGGCGTCAAAGCCGAGTTCCATGACGGTGGCCGCGTGCGAAGGTCGTCCCAGCCCCGCATCCACAATCAGCGGGACGCCAGGGAAATGTCCGCGCATCGAGCGCAGCGCTGTGATGTTGACCGGCCCCAGCGCCGAACCGATCGGCGCGGACCATGGCATCAAGACCTTGCAGCCCGCCTCCAGCAGCCGCTCGGCGACGACAAGGTCATCGGTGGTATAAGGGAATACATCAAAACCGTCCTCGCACAGGATGCGCGCGGCTTTGACCAGGCCGAACACGTCCGGCTGCAGCGTGTCGTGATTGCCGATCACTTCGAGCTTGATCCAGCTGGTGCCGAAGACCTCGCGCGCCATTTTCGCGGTCGTGACCGCTTCCTTGACGGAGTGACAGCCAGCAGTGTTGGGCAGGATTCTGACGCCGAGCGAGCGGATCAGTGACCAGAATTTTTCGCCAGCCCTGCCGCCTGCCATCTCGCGGCGCAGCGAGACGGTCACCACCGAGGTTCCCGACGCCTTGACGGCCTCGGCAAGGATGGCCGGCGAAGGATATTGAGCGGTACCGAGAAGCAGGCGCGACGGAAGCTCGGTTCCATAAAGCTCTAACATGGTCTAACCGCCTTGCATGGGCGAGAGGATTTCGATCCGGTCGCCGTCGCTCAACTGGAATTCCGCCCGCTTGGCTTTGTGCACGAGGTCGCTGTTGACCGCCGTCGCCAGCCAATCGCCCTCATAGTCGAGCGCGGCAAGCAGTTCGGCCAGCGTGGCGGCGGCAACCTCATGCGCCTCGCCGTTGACCATCAGTTTCATGAGCAAGTTCCTTGGTTGCGTCTTGATTGAAAACGAGGTCGGCAGCCTGGCGCGCCATGGCAGGGGCGAGAAGAAAACCATGGCGATAGAGTCCATTGATCGCGACGGCAGTTCCAAGTGCCTCCACGCGCGGCAGATTGTCGGGAAAGGCTGGACGGATGCCGACACCTGTTTCAACGATCCCGGCCTCGCCAAAAGCCGGGTGGAGGGCATAGGCGGCACCGAGCAGTTCCATCATCGAACGCGCCGTCACCGGTCCGGCGGACTGGCTTTCAACCATAGTCGCGCCGATCATGAACTGCGTGTCGGCACGCGGCACCGCATAAAGCGGAAAGCGCGGATGCAGCAGCCTGACCGGGCGCGACAGCGAGATATCAGGCGTGCGCAGGATCAGCATTTCGCCGCGAACGCCGCGCAGCCTGTCATCGGCTGCTGCGATTCCAGTGCAGTCGATCTGACGATCGAAATCGGAAACAGGCTGGGCGTCGGCGCCGAAGCGGAATTCGACGCCCATGGCCGCGAGCTTGTCATGAAGTGCTACCATTGCCTGGCGCGGGTCGAGATGAGCCTCATCGGGGAAGAGCAATCCGCGCCAGAAGCGGCCGGCGAGGTCGGGTTCCAGGAGTGAAATTTCGTCTTCGTCGACCCGCCGATATCCCGACGTGCGGCTGGCGAACCGGTCGAGCTCGCCAGTATCACGCAGCGCGGCCACGACCAACGTTCCGGCACGTATCACCTGACCCGGTAGCACCGCATCCCACCAGTCGGCAGCATCGCGTCCGAGATCCAGCACCGGCTGCTCGGCGCTTTCACGCTCGCACCATGGCGCGAGCATACCACCGGCGAACCACGACGCATTGCCCTCGATAGCAGGCCTTGTCTCGGCAACGGTGGTCGCCGCGCCGCGTGCGGCGAGCTCGAAGGCGGCGGTGAGGCCGGCAACGCCGGCCCCTTTGACCAGCACCCTCATGATGGCGCACGCGCCTGTGGCATGGCCGGTGCGCCGGTCTCGTCAGCCGGTATGTAGAGATTGCCGCCCTCGCGGTATTTCGCCGCCATCGCCGCCATGCCCTCCGTCTGCGCCTCGGCGCGGATGTCGTGGGAGATACGCATCGAGCAGAATTTCGGCCCGCACATCGAGCAGAAATGCGCCAGCTTGTGCGCCTCCTTGGGCAAGGTCTGATCGTGGAAGGACCGCGCGGTTTCGGGGTCGAGCGACAGGTTGAACTGGTCCTCCCAGCGGAACTCGAAGCGCGCGCGGGAAAGGGCATCATCCCTGAGTTTCGCCGCCGGATGACCCTTCGCCAGATCAGCGGCGTGTGCGGCTATCTTGTAGGTGATGACGCCCGTCTTGACGTCGTTGCGATCGGGAAGGCCGAGATGTTCCTTGGGCGTGACGTAGCAGAGCATGGCGGTGCCGAACCAACCGATCATCGCCGCGCCGATGCCGGAGGTGATGTGGTCGTAGCCCGGCGCGATGTCGGTCGTCAGCGGCCCAAGCGTATAGAACGGCGCCTCGCCGCAGACGGCGAGCTGCTTGTCCATGTTCTCCTTGATCTTGTGCATAGGCACGTGGCCGGGGCCTTCGATCATTACCTGGCAATCCTTCGCCCAGGCGATCTGTGTCAGCTCGCCGAGCGTCTCCAGCTCGGCGAATTGTGCTGCGTCATTGGCGTCGGCGATCGAGCCGGGACGAAGGCCGTCGCCCAGCGAAAAGGACACGTCATAGCCGCGGCAAATGTCGCAGATCTCGGCGAAATGTTCGTAGAGGAAGCTTTCCCGGTGATGGTGCAGGCACCATTTGGCCATGATCGAGCCACCGCGCGAGACGATGCCAGTGACCCGGTCAACGGTCAGCGGGATGTAGTGCAGCCGCACGCCCGCATGGATGGTGAAATAGTCGACGCCCTGTTCGGCCTGCTCGATCAGCGTGTCGCGGTAGACCTCCCAGGTCAGATCCTCGGCAATGCCGCCAACCTTCTCGAGCGCCTGGTAGAGCGGCACCGTGCCGATCGGCACCGGCGAGTTGCGCACGATCCAGTCGCGGATGTTGTGGATGTTGCGGCCGGTCGACAGGTCCATCACCGTATCGGCGCCCCAGCGGATCGCCCACACCATCTTTTCGACCTCTTCGGCCATGGACGAGGTGACGGCGGAGTTACCGATATTGGCGTTGATCTTGACCAGGAAATTGCGACCGATGATCATCGGTTCGCTCTCGGGATGGTTGATGTTGGCGGGAATGATTGCGCGTCCGCGCGCCACCTCCTCTCGGACGAATTCCGGCGTCACGAAATCGGGCAGCGTCGCGCCGAAAGCCTCGCCGTCACGGTCAAGCTTGCCATGCAGGATCTCACGACCAAGGTTCTCGCGGATGGCGACGAACTCCATTTCGGGCGTGATGATGCCGGCGCGCGCATAGGCAAGCTGTGTCACCGCCTTGCCGGCCCTGGCCCTAAGTGGCCGGTTGCGAATGGGAAATTCTGGCGTCAGGCGTTCGCCCGTAGCGAACCCGTTGTCCTCCGGCCGGACATGGCGCCCGTCACAGGCCTCGGCATCACCGCGCGCCAAAATCCATTCGTGGCGAAGTCGGGCTAGGCCTTTTTCGATGCTGGTTGCGACAGCCGGATCGGTATAGGGGCCGGACGGATCGTAGACGGTGACGGGCGGCTCGCCGGCCGTCGGATGGACGGAGACTTCGCGCATCGGCACCCTAATCTGTGGGTGGATGGTGCCGGGCTTGTGGATTTTCCGTGAGGCAGGCAGCGGTCCCGTTGAGACGGCTGGGGTGAGGGCATTCATCTTGAGGCTCCTTTGCTCATGCATTGGAGACCCAGTTCTGTGCCGGAAGGATGAAAAGACGCTTTGGTTGACCTGCCGAAACAGGACCTGGGGCGTAAACTCCCGCTAAGCGCTTGCACCGTCCCTACGCCAGTATGAACTGGATCAGGTTCAACGGGTCACTGCGCCGCGAAAGCCAGCAGTATCTCAGCCCCTTGCCGGGACCCCCCTGGTGAATGCCTCAGGTTGAACGGGCCGGCGTCGATTTGTCAAGCGCATTTGGGCCGAGGCCGTGATCGGCGGTCGGTCAGACGGTGCGGAAAAAACTCGACAACCAAGAGTTGGTGACGAAGGCCGGGATAAGGATCGCAACCGTTGGCCTGAAGATCCTTGTGAAGGTTACGCCTTCACTTGCCACCAAAGGTTTGCGCGTAGATGGCCTCGATTCTCCCTGCCTCCTCATTGGTCAGCGCGGCGAATTCCTTTTCGCATGCGCGATTGGACAGATGGCCACCATTCTGGTGAAGGAAACGGAAGAGCAGGTCCGTCAGCCGCTCGGGCATGTCGATAGAGGCGTCCACCTGCCGCCGAAATTGGTCATAGCGCTGCAAAAAAGCGGTTTCCTCCGGAAGGTCCCGTTCGATCGTCCGCTGAACGCAGGCATAGAGGAATTCGGCGTGTGGGGTTGCATCGAAGAAACGGTAGAAATCACCGGTGTCATTCAGAACCCGGACGTTGAATTCGGGCGTCGGTTCCCATTCAACCAACGGCAGAAGGCGTTGCGAATAGCTCTCGAGCACGCCCCTGTACTCGTTGATCTTGTCCTGGATCGCCGCTGAGACGGGAAAGACCACTCCCGGTGGATTGAAACCGTGCATGGCAAGGACGTGGTGGATTAGGTAGCGGTGAATGCGGCCGTTTCCGTCCTCGAACGGGTGGATGTAGACAAAGCCGAAGGCGAGAATTGCGGCGGCTATAACTGCATCAAGGTTTTGCGCCGCGCCTTGATCGAAGGCCACCATTCCATCAATTAGCTGCGGCAGGTCCTCGGGCCGAGCGCTAATGTGATCGGGCAGGGGCATGCGGTTGTCTCGGTCATGCCCACCGACGAATCCTCCTTCTTTTCGGAAGCCCAGTCTGACGAAACGGGCGTCGCCGAGTACAATTCTTTGCAGACGCAGCAGCTCATCGCGATCTATTGGCCGGCCGCCGGCTTCGCCGATCGCGCGGCCCCAGCGTTGGATGCGATCTTGCGGCGGCCGCTCGCCCTCGATCGCGTAACTTGATCGCGAGTCTTTGAGCAAAAGAAAGGCGGCGGTCCGAGCAAGGACGTCGCGCGGCACGTCCGCTACGATTGCCTCCGCGCGCCTCGATAGTCCGAGGCCGATGAATTTTTCGAGAATCTTGGTGCGGAACACCAGAGGGCAGAACTCACGCGTGCCGGGGAGATTGTCCCTTACACGGTAGCGCGAAGCGGTCTTCTCGCGTCCGGGCCACTGCAGCTCAGGATCGACAACCGGAACGTATCTTCCGGCATCCGCGTCCGGCAGATCGATACGCGCGCCCCTCAGCCATTCATATAAAAACCAGATGCGGCGGGCATAACTGCCGGTCCGACTTTCACGGACCAGCGCCTCGATCGGCGCGGGACCGGTCACTTGGAACAGCCGCTTGAGGACGGCAAGGTCCAGTCCCTCGTACTTGAGCGCGAAGGTCAGGTGACCTTCGAGGGTAGGATTTGGGGCATGGCGGGGAGTCATGATCCGCCAGCCATCCCGTTCGGTAATGCGATGATGCTCGCCAGTAGCGAACAACGTGCGGGGCAAGGGCACGGCGAGCCTGTAGGCTCCTATCAGGGCGCTGTACCCGGCCGGGGTGGCCCTTTCAGGAAGGCGGATTTCCTGAAAAACAGTAACAGGACCTGAAAATTGGTGCTGTTGCGCCGCAGGCATGAAAAGCGAATCCTTTTATCGAATTTTGGTCAGTTCCGCCGAAACTATGAAAAATGATCCTATTCCATGAAAATTGATGCCACAAGGCCACTTTTTCCGAAAAACGATTCTAACACATTGCTGAAGTCGACAAAGTAACAATTCCGCCATCGGCTGATATTTGCACCAGTGGCAAAGCGGATGACGCGCACACCCGTGGCATTGATGGCTTCGGCGAAGAAATGATGGGTTGTGTCGGCTTCGAAGCCGAATGTCTCCCCAGCCAGATGGAAGGCGCTTATCTGCCTGCGACCGTCCGCAAGCAGGCGGTAAATACGGACGCCGCCAAACTCGACCTGATAGAAGGCTCCGGCTTTTTCACCTTGGGCATAGATCTCCGAACCGGAGGGAAAGAAGCTGACCGGCTGTAGCGGTGTCGGATCGAACGCGAGCAGGCAGGCTCGACTGCAAAGAGTGTGACGGCAGCGAAATTCTGGAGGTCGATTGGGCGTGCATGGCTGTTTTCCCGGTTGGTCCGTGACACGGCAATCGCGCGATTCCGCAGGCCGCGAAATTCGGTTATGTCCCTCCGGGAAATTACCTAGCGCAGAGGCGCTAGCGGTCTGGCCCAATGCTGCACAGGATCGTCAGGCCGTTGGGAGCAATGCAGAACGGTTTTCGGGGTACCATGCACGATCCGGGAGAGAAGAGGGCGCCGGATTGACACCATCCAAATACACCGACCGATCCTGTCGCTCAGGGAAATTGAGGCGCCGACCTCAACCAGGAATGCTGCAATCTTTTTGCCATCACAAACGCCATGCCATCCACACTCCCCATCTGAGTCGGTCAGTGGTGCATCTTTGGCCTGCTACCCCGACACGATCGAGACCGTGCTTTCCGGCGACCAACGCAGCACGACATCCTGACCTTCCGGCAGCCTGACGGCACCGGTGTTCAGCACAATCACCTTGAGCGTCTGGCCAGCACGCTCGACAAAGTAGGTGCTGCTATTTCCGGCGAAGATGCGCTTCGACACCTGGCCTCGCAGCACATTCGCATTGGCCGCATCCGTAGCCTCGGCATCATCAGTGAAGATGCGGATGCGTTCGGGCCGTACGGCGCAACTGGCCTTTGCGCCAGGGGCAAGGTTGGCGCCAGATCCAGCGAAAATCGCTGTGCCGTCCGGCAGCCGGATGCCGTTGCCTGTGCTCTCGCCACGAAAAATGTTGGCATCGCCGAGGAAGGTGGCGGCGAACTCGCTCTTCGGCCGATTGTAGATCTCCTCGGGCGGGCCTTCCTGCACCAGCTTGCCGTCTCGCAGAATGCCGACGCGGTCGCTCATCGTCAGCGCTTCTTCCTGGTCGTGGGTGACGAAGATTGTGGTGATGCCGATCTCGCGTTGGATGCGCTTGAGCTCGAGCTGCATTCCGACGCGCAGCGCTTTGTCGAGAGCGCCGAGCGGCTCGTCGAGCAGAAGCACACGCGGCTTGGTGATGATGGCGCGAGCGAGCGCCACCCGTTGGCGCTGGCCGCCGGAGAGCTGGTGTGGCCGGCGACCACCGAGCTTGCCGAGTTGCACGAGGTCGAGCGCCCCCTGCACCTCGGCAGCAATCACTGCCTTGGGCTCGCCGCGCACGGACAAGCCGAAGGCGACATTGTCGGCGACGCTCATATTGGGAAACAGCGCGTAGTTCTGGAACACCATGCCGATGCGCCGCTTCTCCACTGGCACCCGCTCAACACTTTCGCCGCCTATGGAGATGCGGCCAGAGTCGGGAAAGTCGAAGCCGGCGATCTGGCGCAGCAGCGTGGTCTTGCCGCTGCCGGAGGGACCGAGCAGGGCGTAGAAGCCGCCGTCGGCAAAATCGATGGAGACATCGTCCAGCGCCTTGTGCGCGCCAAAACTGCGCGACACATTCGATACCTGCACGCCCGCCATTATTTCTCTCCGCCGAATTTGAAGAAGCGCGCCGTGAGCAGCATCAATGCCATCGACACGACAATGATGATTGTCGAGACCGCATTGATCTCAGGTGTGAATCCCTTACGGATCGCGGCGTAGATTTCGACCGGCAGCGTCGTTTGGCCGGGCGTCGACAGAAAGTAGGATACGACGAACTGGTCGAAGGACACGGCGAAAGCGAACAGCCCTCCGGCAATGACACCCGGCATGATCCAGGGCAGCGTGACGCGGTTCGTCACCTGCCATTGATTGGCGCCGAGCGAGCGCGCCGCCTCTTCCAACTCGGGCGCGAAGGTCTGCAGCCGGGCCGATACGACGACGATGACATAGGGCAGTGCAAGCGCGACGTGGCCGAGCAGGATGGCGAACAGACCGCGCCCGATGCCGACGCCGAAGAAGAAGATCAGCATCGCCGTGCCGGTAATCAGCCACGGAATGGCGATTGGCGGAAACAGCAGCGCCTGCAGGAATTTTTTGCCGCGAAACTCATAGCGGTAGAGCGCCAGTGACGCCGCGGAGCCAAGCACCACGCAAATGATGGTGGTGATGACCGCGATCTCGAGGCTGTTCCAGGTGGCTGAGATGAGCTGGTCGTTCTGCCACAGCGAGGCATACCATTCCGTCGTCCATTCGAACGGCAGCTGATAGAAGGGCGAAACGTTGAAAGACATCAGCGCCATGATGATGATGGGCACATAGAGGAAGGCGAGCAATAGCCAGATGTAGAGGCGGCCGAGCCATTCGAGGACCCGTGTCGTCGCCATCACATAGCCCTCCTCAGCACCGGCGAGGCAACCGCCAGGATGACCAGCACGACGGCCAGCAGGATAAAGGAGAGCGCAGCACCCAGCGGCCAATTGAACACGGCGACGAACTGGTCCTCGATGACAGTGCCGTAAAAGGTGCCGGTACGGCCGCCAAGTATGCGCGGCTCCATGAACGAGCCAACGACCGGGACGAAGATGAGGGCCGCGCCAGCCACCAGCCCCGGCATCGACAGCGGAATGATGACCCGCTTCAGCATCTGCAGCCGCGATGCGCCGAGCGAGCGCCCGGCCTCGATCAGCGAGTCGTCGATGGCCTGTAGGGTCAGGTAGCAGGTCAGCACCATGTAAGGAACGTAGGAGTGCACTAGCCCGATGATGACAGCCGGATAGGAATACATCAGGTCGATATTGATCTTGAACGGCAGCACGGCGTTGAGCGCGGTATCGAGAATGCCCCCTTCGCGCAGCACCATCGCCCAGGAGAAGATGCGCACAAGCCCATTTGACCAGAACGGCAGGATGACGAGCAGGAAAATCGCTTCGCGGCTACGGCCTTTCAGCACCTTGGCTAGCACATAAGCGGCGGGATAACCGACGATGATGCACCACAGCGTCACTTCGAGGCCGAGGCGCAGCGAGGCGAGCAGAAGCGTCAGATAGAGGCTTTGCGAGAAGAAGGCGGTATAGTTTTCGAGCGTGAACGCCCACGGCTTGCCCGACAACGGCAGCTCGGTCATCAGAGAGAAGAAGACCATGGCTGAGAGCGGCAAGAAGATCGCAACGGTCAGCCAGAGATAGGCAGGCGCCAGCAGTGGCAAGGCCGATCTCAGCCCGCTGCGCGACGCGGCCGCAACCTGTGCTGCCATGACATCCTCCCAGGGAAGGATCAGCCGACATGTAAGATCGGCTGATCCCGCTTTCTGCTGTTACTTCACGTTGACCTTGAGCTGCTGCCAGAGCGACAGATAGGCTTCGCGCTGGGCGTCTGTGATCGGCGCCTGGAACTGAATGCGCTTGGCAACTGCCGGGTCACCCATCACCTTGCGGTTGAACGCATCCTCGGGAAGTGCTTCCACAGCCTTGGTATTGGCGGATACCGGGGCTCCGACCTTGGTGACCCATTCGACATAGAACGTCGGGTCGACCATGTAGTTGATGAAGGCCTCGGCGCCGGCGACATTCTTGGAACCGACGGGAATGGAGAAGGCGTCGAGCCAGGCGACAGCGCCCTCCCGCGGGATCACGAGCGAGACCGGCAGCTTGAAATGGGTCTTGGCGCGGTCGGCCGAGCCGCTCCAATAGGTGCCGATGTCGATCTGGTTAGAGGCAACCATCTGGTTCCAGTCGTTCTCCGAGCTCCAGAACGTCTTGATCTGCGGCATGAGCGAGGTGAGTTTCGCCTTGACCGCCTCCATGTCCTTGACATCGTTGATGTTCTGGCCGGTGGCAATGGCGCCGAACTGCACCGCCTCGACGGCATCGTCACGGATGGTGACGCGGCCCTTGTGGGCGGGATCCCACATTTCAGCGATGCTCGTTGGCGGCTTGTCGAAGGACTTGTCGTTGATGGCGAGCGCCGTCAGTCCCCAGACCCACGGTACCCCATAGACCTTGCCGTTATGGACAAGCATCGGCGAACTCGCCTTGTCCTTGCTGATGTCGGCATAGTTCGGCAGCTTGGATGTGTCGATCGGCTGGATCAGCTTTTCCGCCATTGCCTGGTCGTTGAAGGCGGCGTTGATCATAACGACGTCGTAGAGGCCGGGATTGGTCCTGAGCTTGGTCAGCATTTCCTGTTCGGAATTGAAGAAGTCGTTGACGACCTTGTTGCCGGTCGCCTTCTCGAAGGCCTCGATGGCCCACGGCTCGTCGGCGCCGTAGCCCTTCCAGTTGAGTACGTGCACCTCGTCGGCGTTTGCGGCAAATGCAAGTGCGGAGGTGAGGACGGCGGTCGCCGTCAGCAGGGCAGTCAAGTCGGGCATGCGCATGTTCGTTCCTCTCTGTGTTTGCCCGCTTCCCGGGCTTGTCAGGCTGTCGGGCGTTTGGCCTCTTGCTTCTGGCCATGGAGGCCGATCGGCGGACCGCCATGGCTCAGGAATGTCTGGATCTCGTGGTCGGTCGGCGCTGATGAACCACCGTGGCGGGTGACGGAAATGGCCGCCGCCGCATTGGCGTAGCGCGCTGCCGCAAAAGGCGGCATGCCGCGCGCCAGCGCACTGACGAAAGCGCCGATATGGGTGTCGCCGGCGCCATTGGTGTCGAGGGCGGCGACCTCGAAGCCGGCAATCGTTTGCGCCGAGCCGTCGGCCAGCCGCACATGGCAGCCTTTCGCGCCAGCACGAATGACGACGCCAACGGCCTTAGGGGAGTGGTCACTTAGCAGCCGTGACGCGAGTGTCTCGACGGCGCCCGGACCGGCAATCGCGGCCGCTTCCGTCGTGTTGCAGCTCAACCAGGTAGTACGGGCGAGTATCCGCGACAGGATAGGGTAGGGAATGTCGGTGATGACAGGTGTCGGGTCGAGGACAAGCGGTGTGTCGGCCGGAAGCGCCTCGATCCAGTCGGTGAGCGCGTCGCGGCCCTTGGGATAGCTCAGCGTATAGCCTGACGTGAACACCCAGTCGTCTGCAGCGACCACCACGGGCGCCAGCATGTCGAGGCTGAGTACGCTTTCAGCGCCCGGCCAAGACACGAAGGTGCGTTCGGCATCGCTCGAGATCAAGGCGACGCAATGGCCGCTGTCCATCATGGGCGATGGCGGGGTCACAGTACTGATACCCTCGGCGTTGAAGGCGCTGCGCAGGAAGTCGCCATTGGGTCCGCTGCCGAGTTGGCCGCCGAACACCACCTTCATGCCGGTGCGGCTGGCCGCGACCATCATGTTGAAGCCGCCGCCGGCGACTCGTGCATAGCTCGACGCAGTCTTCTCCGTGCCCGGGGCCGGCAAGGCATCGATGCGGTAAACATAGTCGACCACCGCGCTGCCGACATGGACGAGACGCCCTCTCATGCCGCCGCATCCTTGCCGCCACTGCCCTTGTCCACACGGCCCTTGGACATCCGCGCCACAACAAGGTCGGCGGCGAGCGCGCTAACCCCCGTCATGTCGATGCCCTTGAGGTTTGCAATGCGGTTCTGAGGCAATCGGGAAAAGCCGGTGCAGGCACCGGCCATGCCGGCCGCGATGGCGCCGATCGTGTCGGTGTCGCCACCGAGATTGGCACTGATGACTGCCGCCTGCCAAGGGTCACCACCGGCGACTTCCAGCACTGCGAATGCAGCCGGAACCGACTCCTGGCTGGCGACGCCGGTGCCGACCAGATCGATGATCAGTCGGATCGCGTCCTTCGTCGCCTTGCCGCGCACAAGCTCCTGCGCCCAAGCAATGCGCGCAGCAATGTCACCGCCGGTCGCCCAATGGCCGAGCGTCGCCCCTCGTCTCGCTGCCGTGATGGCGTTGTCGGAAGCGGCACGCCAGTCGCCGCCAGCGACGCCGCGGCTGATGGCGGCAGCGACCGCTGCGGCCGAAGCGATTGCGATCGACGTGTTGTGCGTCGCCATGCAGGTTTCGGCCACTTTGGCGACCAGCGCGTCAAGCGGCTCCAGCGGCATCATGATACCTACTGGCGCGATGCGCATGGCCGCACCATTTGTGTCGCCACTGCGCCCGGCTTCCTCGGCTGGTATACCATTGTTGATGGCGTCGATGGCGCGTTTGGTTGATGGTCCCAGCAGATCGTAGCTGCCGCGCGCCTTGACATCGCGTTCCCAGTCGAGCAGCGCGTTGACCCACCGCGCATGGTCGAACCGGTTACCGGATTCGACCAAGATACGGCCAAGCAGAAGCGCCTGTTCGGTGTCGTCGGTGATCGTTCCGGCCGGGAGCCCCTTCGACACCGGATGGTCGGCGAAAGGAGTAATGAAGCCTTCGACCTGGCCGTAGAGTTCGGCAATCCGCGCCGGCGACAAAAGCTGCGTCGGCATGCCCAGCGCATCTCCCAGTGCCCCGCCGACAAGCGCTCCCATAGCCCGATCGGTCGTGTCCCGGGTGTCGTCGGGCATCTCTCAGAACCTCATATGCAGCGCAAAATGCGCCGGGTTGAGCAGGCTGGTCACATATTCGATCGGCCGGTCATCGGCGGCGCGGGTCAGCCGACGACCGCGCAGGAACGGCGTGCCTTGCGGGCAGCCGAGGATTGCAGCGTCCTCAGGGTTGAGCATTTCGATCCCGACCCATTCCTCGCCATGGTCGGGAATGAGGCCGGCGCCGCGAAGCGTCTGGTGCAGGGAGCCTTCGCGCAGGCCGCGCAACGGCACATCCTCCAATTCGGGGGATAGCGGCAGGCGGCTGCGCTCGATTGAGATAGCGTGGCCGTCGCTGGCATTGGTTCGCACCCGATCGACAGCGATGAAGAAGGGGTTTTCTATACCGAGCAGCGCGGCAAGATCAGGGTCCTCGATCACCTCGAGCCGCAGCGTGCGGGTCTCGGCATTGGCGCCGGCGTTGGCCAGCGCCCGCGACCAACCGATCGAGTCATCAACGGGCTTGCCATCGAAGGTGACGAAAGAGCCGATCCCGACTTTGGTGGTGATCAGCCCGCGGCTAGACAGTTCCTCGAGACCCTTGCGAACGGTGTTACGGCTGACGGAGAAACGCTGGACGAGCTCGTTCTCGCTTTGCAACCGGTCGCCGAAGCCCAGAACACCGGAGCGGATTTCATGTTCGAGAACGGTAGCGATCTGTTCGGGCTTGCCCGTGCCGGGAGACAGTTGAACCGAGCGCCGCTTCATATGGGTACCTGTTCAGTGAGCCTGTATAATCCTGTTCATATCACGGCAGGCTTGTCAACGAGTGCCGCATGGAGCTGCTGTTGGGCTTGATTAGGCGTCGCGACGAGCAAGCAGAGCGGCAAAAAGGCCGAGTCATCGAGCTGAAGAGGCAGGCGGCGGAGGCTGAAGCCAAGCTAACGCGATTGTGCGAGGCGATCGAATGGCGTCGCCGATTTAGATGATTGCAATCTCAAAGGGCGAATCAGTGAACTGAAGCGAGCCCGAGACGCTGCACGTGCCGACGCCAAGCGTGCTGAAGGGCACAGGGAAAGTGGGGAAACCAGGATCACGCCTGAGTTGCAGCACCTCTCTATGTCGAGGTCGATGCCGTGCAAGGATATTGACCTGCTGTATGTTTCTTCGCCTGCCTACCATGACATCGGCCCAGTGCGGATCGGCTGGGCTGAATGCAGCTGAAGCAGACTGCTAGGTAGGACTATTATGGCTTGCGATGCCCCGGCGTGAGCTGGGCAAGAAAACGGGTGAGCGCATCCGGCTTCCGGTTGTGGATCTCGACGTCGTTCTTGCGTCGGATTGCGCTGCGCACAAGCTTGGCGCCGAGATAACGGAACGGCTCCGGAGGCAATGCCTGCCGCCGGTCGATGCCGACAAGGCCGCTGGCGCTCCAGCGATCATTGTGCTCGAGCACCAGGCTGGCGAGGATGCGGCCGCCGATCGCCGTCTGCGCAATTCCGGTCCCGTTAAAGCCCATGCCATAGAAGATATTGGGATGACTGTGCAGGTGATCGAAGACGGGGACATGCTCGGGCACGCAATCGATCGGCCCGGCCCAGTCATATTCGATCGGGACGCTACGCAGCGCCGGGTAGACCCGGTGCAGTTCGCGCAAATTGTCGCGACCATGCTCCGGGCTGCGGTTGAAGCTGGAGCCGAAATTGCCTCTGAAAGCGACGTTGCCGCTTCCCCGGCCGAACACGACCCGGCCCTTTTGGGTGCGCTGATAATACAGAACCTGACTCTGCGAGTCGCAGATCGACGCGCCGTCGCGCCACCCGATGCGGTCAAGCAACTCCGGTGTTTCAGCGGTGGCGATCACCTGGCTGGCAACGACGTAAAGATGGCGGCGCAGCTCCGGCAGTGCCGAGAGCCACGCATTTGCCGCAAGCACCACTTTCTCGGCATGCACGGTGCCCTGCTGCGTACGCACCGCACATGTTTTGCCGGTTTCAATGTCGATAACCGGGCTGCGCTCATGGACGATGACGCCGCGTGAGATCGCCAGGTCGCGCAGTCCTATGGCAAGCTTGGCCGGATGCACCGTGCCTGCGTTCGCCTCGATGACGCCGACGTAGGACGCAGACGATCCAGTGCGGCGCGCGATCTCTTCTGCCGTGAGCGGCCTAAACCGGTTCTGGCCAGCTGCCGCGGTCATTTCGACCGCGCGCTCCCATGCACCCTCCTGCGCAATCGAGCTCGCCGTCCACAGCCAGCCATCTAGCCGCAGATCCATGTCGATCGTGCCCTGTCGCTGCAGCTCATCGAGCTCGGCAATGGTGTCCACCGTGTCGCCACACAGCTGCCGCGCCTCCTCGACCCCAACGACACTGCTGATCTGGTCGAGTTCGGCGAACCAAGAGTGAACCTGACCACCATTGCGGCCCGAGGCTCCCGAGCCGCAGAGATCGGCCTCTATCACGGTTACACGGGTTTCCGGAGCGAGCTCACGGATGCGCAGCGCCGTCCACAGGCCGGTGTAGCCGCCGCCGACAATCACCACGTCGGCGCGCTCGCTGCCCTGCAGCGGCTCAGTACAAGCAGCGGCACCGATGTCCTGCAGCCAGAATGAGCGACTGGACGGGGCTGCGACTGTCGGCTGTCGCAAACGAAGCGTCGCCACGTTCAAGCTCCCTGGGCGTCGATGATCGAGCTGGCATATTTGGCGAGCAGCCAGTCCGGAATAGGACGCGGCTTCTGCGGAAACCCGCCGAGATGAGTGCAGGTCTCGGCAGCCGCGACGGAGGCCCTGTGCAGCGCTTCGGCGGCGCTCAGCTTGTCGCAGCAGAAGGTGGTCAGGAATGTCGCGATAAAGCTGTCTCCCGCACCGCACGTGTCGACGACATCGACCGGCGTGGCTGCGGCGTGCACGATGCTGGTGCCATTATCGAAGTAGGAGCCGCGGCGGCCGCAGGTCAGCACCACCTGGCGTGCGCCGGCTGCCCTCAGCGCCCCTAGAAGCGGTTCAACGGGCGTATCGGCGTCGTTGGGTCCGGACGCAAACAGCAGCGACACGCCCTCGAGCGGTAGCAGCAGATGTGCCGTCGATATGTCGACACTGAACGACACATGGTCGGCCACCAGGCGGCGGACGAGCTCCTTGTTGGAGTTGGTGCCCAAATGCACCCAGTCAGCAGCAGCGATATGGGCGTAGTGTTCAGGAGCCGGCATATAGTTTTCGCCGACTCCAAAGGATTCATGCAGAAATTTCCGCTCGCCGGACTGATCACGCAACAGGGTGACGGCCGTGTCGCCAGGAAGACGTTCAACATCGCTCGGCGACAACCCGACCCTGGCCAATTCCGCAAATACGATCTCGCCCTCGGTATCCTCGCCTATGGCGCCGAAATAGCGAGCCGACCAGCCGTTGCGTCGCCATTGCGCTGCTACATTCAAGGCGTTGCCGCCAACGGTCAGCAGCCCATTCGTGAGATAGGCGTCGAGACAATTGTCGCCTACGGCGACAAGTTTTGGCGATGCCTGTGCGGTCATGCCGGCACCACGGTGCGGTTCAGATAAGGTTCGATCGCAGACAGGCAGCGTGTCCAGGCCTTTACCGGATCGAGCGCATAGGACCCGTTGCCGAACGGCTCGAAAGTAATCTTGCCTTTGTATCCAGAGTTCGCCAATTCGCTGACATAGCGACCGAGCGGCAGCGACCCGTCTCCCCAGACCAGATGTCCGGCCGGGGTGCCGTCGACCAGCTGCACATGCGCCAGCCGCGAGCCAAACAGATTGACGTAGTCCGACACCGTGTCGCCCGCCGTCGCCATGCAGACCGAGTCCAGCACGACGTCCATATTGTCGGCGCCCACCTGATCGAGCATGCGGCGCAGGCCGGCCGCATCATTGACAATGTTGGTCTCGAGCCGCTGCAGCGGCTCGAGCAGGCAACGCACGCCGTTGCGATCGGCATGCTCTGCGACCTCGCCGAGCGCCTCGGCGGCGCGTGCCCATGCCTGCTCAGGCGCCTCGCTCTCGTAGCCTCGCCCGGGCGTCAGGAAGAGGTAGCGCGCGCCCAGTATGGCGCAAATGTCGGCGGCGCGACAAAACCGCTCGATGCTGGCGCGGCGGAAATCCTCGTCACCCGAGGCTATATTGATCGGGTACAGCACCTGTTCGGGAGTGAAGCACCAGGTGGACAGGCCGTTGTCGGCGAGCACACGACGCACGGAATCGACACGGGCGTCGGTAGCATGAAATAGGTCGAGATGCGGCGCAACGCCCCATAGCTCGATCTCCCCGACGCCGAACCCACGGATCATCTCGGCGACCCGATCGAATGGAAAGTGCTGAAAGCTGAAATTGGCTCCGATCAGCTGATTGGCAGCAAGCTGCGGCATAAAGGCTCCTTTCAGGAATTGCTATTTGCCGATGCCCTCGGACAGGCCACGAATGAAGTAGCGCTGCGCGGCAAAGAACACGACCACGATAGGCAAGGCCGAGATCGTCATAGCCGCGAAGACCACGGGATAGTTGGTCCCGTGCTTTGCCATGATTGAAGTCAGGCCGACCGGCAGCGTCTGCACATTGGCGCCGCTCGTAAAGATCATCGCGAACAGGTATTCGTTCCAGGCGAACAGAACGTGCAGGATAACGCAGGAGATGATGATGGGCCGGCACAAGGGCAGAATGATCCGCCAGAATATCTGCCCCTCGCTGGCGCCGTCCATCGTCGCCGCCTCGTCGAGATCGCTGGGCAGATCGAGCATATAGGCGCGGATCAGGAAGGTGGTGAACGGCACGCGAAACGCCGTATAGAGGATGATCAGCGCCCAATATGTATTGTAGAGACCGAGCGCCTGCAGCATCTTGACCAGCGGAATGACCGCCACCGTCGGACTGAGCATCAATCCGCCGAGCACGATGGCAACGACCAACGGCTTTGCTGGCATTTTGGTTCGAGTGAGTCCAAACGCCGTCCAGGCGCTGATTAGCACGGTACACATGGCCGATGCGACCGTTACAAGGACGGAGACGGTCACATAGTCGCGCACACCGTGATTCCAGGCCTGCACATAGTTGCCCCACAACCAACGGGCAGGCAGGGCGAACGGATCGCCAAAGATCTGTGCATTGTCCTTGAAACCGTTGAGCGCCATCCAGACCAGCGGATAGATGACCACGACGCCCAGGCAGACGAGGAACGAGTACAGCAACGACCTCGCGATGACGGCCCACACATTCGCGTGCCGGGCTCGCCCAGCGGCGACGGCCGCGCTCATAGCTGCACCCTGCGGCGCCTGGTGTACCAAAGCTGCGCCACGCCGGTAAGCATCGTCACCCCGAAGATGACGGCGGCAATCGCTGCGCCATAACCGAAATTGTCCTCGATGAAGGCCTTTTGATAGAGCCATGTACCCAAGACCTGGCTGCTGTTGTTGGGCCCGCCGGCGGTCATGACCATGACCTCGTTGAATACCTGGAACGCTCCAGCCACGGTGACGATCACCATCAGTCCCGTCATCTCCCGGGTGAGCGGAAAGGTGATGCTCCACAGCCGTCTCAGCGCACCCGCGCCATCCATTGTGGCTGCGTCGTAGAGGTCGCGCGGAATCTTCTGGATCGCGATGGCAAACAGCAGTGTGGAATATCCAAAGCCCTGCCACTGGCTCATGGCGATGATCGCGTAGATCGCTGTGTGCTCATTGCCGAGCCAAGGCTGGACGAGTTGCCCAAGGCCGAGCCGAGTAAGCACCGCGTCCAACAATCCGATCTGCGGCTGGTAGATGAAGTAAAACAGCAGGCCAGTGACAGTGATCGAAATGGCCGAGGGGACGAAATACACAGCCCGCCAGAAGCGGCGCCAGCGCTCGCTTTTCAGGTCCTCGATGATTGCTGCCAGCAGAAAGGCGCCAAAGACCTGGAAGACGACGGAAATCAGAGCGTAAAGGCAGTTGTTCAGGAGCGCGACCAGCACGATAGGATCCTGCAACAGCCGCTCGTAATTGGCGAGGCCGACATTGGTGACCTCGCCCGTGTAGATGTCTTCATCCGTTGTGCTGACGATGAAGTTGTCGACGATTGGATAATAAACAAACCAGCCGATAAGAATCAGCGCGATCGTCGCCCATCGGAACGACAACAGTCTGCGCAGCCGAGCCAGGGACCTTTTGCCTGGCGCATGCCGCCTCGCGGCGCCATGGATGATGGCGCCGCTTTTCGTTGTTTCCGCAGCCTCGATCATCGTCTCAGCTATTTGGCCGCCGAGGCGGTCCGCCGGACCTCCTCCATGACCTGTTCGGGCGACATCGAACCTCCGGTGAGCGCCTGCAGGCTGGACAGCCATGCGGCGGCAACACGCGGGGGATTTGCGGTGTCGAGCCAGGGCATCAAATACGAGGCCGAGTTGATCTGCTTGATGCCCTCGATGACCGCCTTGCTCATGGTCGATTCCGACGTTCCTCCGATCGTGGCGCTGGGCTGCCCATAGGGGGGCGCGGAGAGGACCTGCGCGTTTTGCGGGGATGTGACAAACTTCATGAAGTCGATCGCCAGCGGGATGTTTTCTGACGCCGAGCTGATCATGTAGCCCTCGGGCGCTCCTTCGATCGCTTTCGGGTCACCCTTGACGCCATCGGGCACCGGCAGTTTGAAGAAGCCGAAATCGGCAGTCTTCAGGGCTGTGTCCGGCGTCGCGCTCGAGTCAAATTCGAGGATCTCCTGATAATACATGGCCGATTGCGTGTTGCTGAAGGCTTGTCCAGCAGAGTTGTAGGACGTGCCATTGACCGCGGCGCCGTCGGTGCAGCGCTCAAGAAGTTTGCCCAACTGCTTCAGAGCCTCGACATAGCCGGGATCGGTATATTGCGCCGTGCTCGGATCGAAGTCGCGTTCCAGGGCCGCCTGCGGCACGTTGTAGGCCAGCAGTTGGCCGATATAGTGGATAACGGGCCAGGCTTCCTTGTTGCCCAGAGAAATAGGCGTCATCCCGGATTTGCGAATTGCATCGCAGCTTGCGAGCAACTCTTCGAAATTCGCCGGAGCCTTCAACCCAAGTTTGCCAAAGATGTGTTTGTTGTAGCCCATGAACTTGGCATCCTGATAGAGCGGTATGCCATAGAGCTTGCCGTTGTATTCAAACGCCTTGACGGCGGCGGGAGAGAGGGTTTTGCCCCAGTTCGTGTCAGCGGCAATGACCTTGGTCAGATCGACGGCGCGATTGCCGCGTACGAAATTAGCGCCCCAACTCCCCGTCCAGGAGAAATAGATGTCGGGAAGCGAGTTCGATGCGACCAAGGTCTTGGTCTTGCCCTTGACGCTGTCGTCGCTCTCCTGAATGAGCTCCACCTTCACATCCGGATGGAGCTTCTCATATTGCTGCGCCACATTCACGAAATAGGGGGACAGCTGCTGCGACCCGAACTTGGTCAGGACCGACAATGTGCCACTGTATTCGACCTTTGCGTTGGGGTCTGCGGCAACGGCTTCGGCACTGACGGAGCTGCTGATCGACAGCCCCATCGATGATACTGCGGCCAGTGCAACCGCTCCGACTTGCAGGGAACGTTTCATGAGCAACTCCTTCAGATGTGAGAGGGGTTCAGTACTCTACGCGTTTGTAGTAGCGACGTGTCGTCAGCGGGTGATCGCGCAGCACCTCCAGGTGAGCGCTCAGCCGTTCGAGCAAGGTGGCGAGCAGGACCGGCGAGATCAGGCCGCGCACCCGGGCTGAAATACCTGGAAGCTCGACCGAGGCGGCATCCAGTGTGCGGACGCGATCGGTGTAGCGCCTGGCGAAATTCTCGACCCGGTCGGCCAGAGGGCGTGTGCCATCCTCGCCCTTGAACACGAAGACGCTGACGCCGGGTTCGACCAACTCCAGTGTGCCATGGAAGAAATCCGCGGCGTGCACCGGCCGGGTGCGGATCCACTGCATTTCCTCGAGTATGCACATGCCGTAATAGTACGCTTCGGGCCACACCGATCCGGCGCCGGTGAAGATGTGATATGTTTCGTCCTTGATCGTTTCGGCCAGCTTGGCGGCCGGTGCCTCGAACGCAGCTTTCGCGTCGGCAAGCAGACCGGGCAGCAGTTGCAGCTCCGCCACGGTGGCGTCAAAGCCACCGTATTCTCCGCGCTCGGCCAAAAGCGCCAACACGATCAGCAATGTCTGGAGATAAAACGATTCCGACGAGGTGTCGTCCTCGGCAAAATTGGTGAAGTTGTGGTCGGCTTCCTGCGCGATCGGCGTGTCCGAATGACCGGTCAGCGAGATCGTGCGGACGTCACGTGCCTTTAGAAAAGAGAGAAGTTCGACGCTTTCCTTCGTCGTGCCCGACAGCGAGGGAATGACGACCACCGCCTTGTGGTCGAGCCCAGCCGGCGGATCAAGCACGACCTGGGCAGGATACAGCGCGCTCACCGGAAAGGTGGAGTGGCGCTGCGCCAGCTCGATGGCGGGAAGGGTGAGGAGCTGCACGCCGCCGGTTCCCATGAAGTATAGCCGCTCGACTCCGTCCGAAAGCAGCTTGCGCAGCAGGGATCGCGCTTCGGCGGCGATGGAAACGGCACCGCTTTGGATTCTGACGAAGCGGTCCCTGTCGAAGTTGAGCATGCAGTTTTCCTTGTGTTTCGGGTGTACGGCAGCGCCTCGGCGTAAGCGTCCTGCGAGACGTTGCGCCAAGTTTTCGGCCCCAAGTTGAGCCGATGTGAGATCGATCTCACACCATAATATAGGGCACGCATTCTTGCGGCTGGCAAGTCCCTCGCACGAGATTTGTTAAGCAGTTTGATTTTGAAATTCGGATCAGCGTTTGGGCAGGCGCGAAACCGAGCCCCGGACGACCAGGCGTGTTGGGAACCTAATATGACGCGGTGCGACTTTCTTCCCGGCGAGCCGTTCCAGCAGCAGCTTTGCGGCAAGCGGCCCGATTTCAGAGATGGGCTGGGCGATGACGGTGATCTGCGGGTCGGTGAAGGTGGCGAGATTGAAGTCGTCGAACCCAACCAGGGACACGTCGTGCGGGATCGACAATCCCATCGAGCGCAGGCCTAGCAACGCGCCTTGCGTCATCAGGCTGTCCACGGTGAACAGCGCAGTCGGACGGTTTCGGCGGCTGAACAGGCGAATGGTGGCTTCGATGGCATGCTCGACGGTCGAGCGGGAAACACTGACCAGAGTTTCATCAAGGTCGATGCCATGCGAATGCAATGAATTCTGATATCCCGCCAGGCGTTCCTGCGCCGTGAAGATGCGGGATTCGTCTCGCAGCAGACCTATGCGGCGGTGCCCATTGGCAACGAGGTAGTCGACGGCCTCGCGCGCGCCGCCTTCATTGTCGACGACGACGCTGTCGCAGTGCACCTCTTTGGCGACGCGATCGACGAGCACGATCGGGATGCCTTCGCGAGCGAGCTGCACAATGTGCTGGCTATCGGTCGCCGATGTCGGTGCCAGAATGAAACCGCGGATGCTGAGCGAGCGCAGGCTCTCCAGCAGCTCCTTTTCCTGTTCGACATTCTCCTCACTGCTGGCAATCAGAAGATTGTGGTGGTGCTTGCGCAACTCCGCCTCGACGTCATGGGCAATGCGGGCGAAGAACGGATTCTGAATGTCGCCGGGGACGAAACCGACGAGAGGCAATTGCCCGCTGCGCAGCGCCTGGGCGACGCGGTTGGCCCGATAGCCCAACCTGTCGGCTGCCTCGATCACGCGAAGCGCGGTCTCGTCGCCGACATAGCCGTAGCTGTTGAGCGCCCGCGCAGCCGTCGCGCGCGATACGTTTGCCGCGGCGGCAACGTCTTTCAGGGTGATCCCCTTCTGCGTCAAGACCTATCGATCCTCCGGCGACCTGGGCGGCATGCCGGGACCATCCGGCCCAGCATTGCAGCCACCTTGTGCCGCATATCGGCGCGTTCTCAAACTACCAAGGCCGCTTGTGCACGTTCTTTCCAAAAATAGGTTTTAATCGTGTTGCCGGGCCGACCGGCGGGTCAAGTGCATCTGGGCAGGCAATCGTTCCGGCATCTCATAACCTGTACCCAACATAATAGATGTTCGCCGCTCGTGGCCTTTCGTTCAAAGCGAGATAGAAAGGGGAGGAGTGGACAAAAACCGCTCTCAGCGGGATTAAATATCGCACAATCAGCGAACATCGGTGGTTGCGTGTCCCCGCAACCACCGCGCTTATAAACGTCGGAGGGCTCTAGCGTCACCTTTCGGCTAGGACAACTTTACGAGTCGGGCAGATATCATTTGATGCTGTAAGTCACCGGATTCGCCACCGCATCCGAGTAGCTGCGAAGGATCTGGCTGGGCTGACCACCACTTGCCTTGGTTTTGGTTGCAAAGACAGCCAATTGGGCACTCATTCCCTAGCGATTGTGCACCAGACGATTTCGCTGGTGAAAGTGGTAGGCTGGACAACAGGTTCCGAAACGCTAACCACTTGCGGTCGCATTAGGATGGCTTGGTCGTGGAACGCAAAGGCTGACCCGATTTCGTCCCGCGATGCGCTACAGTTAGAGATCAAGCAAAACGTCGCCTTGCGGGCGGGTGCAGCACGCCAGGATGTAGCCTGCCGATTTGTCCTCCAAGGTCAGCCCGCCTAAGTCATCCATGACGACTTCGCCCGACAGCTTGGCGATCCGGCACGTACCGCAAACTCCCTGCTGGCAGGCGGTGGGGACGTAGACGCCACATTGGCGCGCCGCTTCCAGCAGGGTCTCTCCGGGCGCGCAGTGATGCACAATGCCGGAGCGGGCGAAGCGGACTGAAGACGAAATCTCTGAAGCCAGTACCGAACGCGAACTGTTGCCGCCTCCGAAGCTCTCCTCATGATACTGCGAAGGGGCGAGGCCGATCGCGTCCAGGCAGCCGCGTACCGCCTTCATGTAGGATTCCGGCCCACAGGCAAACACCGTGCGGCTGTGGAGATCGGGAACCAGATTGAGAAGCATCTGACTGTTAATGCGTCCAGTTGGACCCGTCCATGCCGGGTCTTCCCGACTGCAAATGCAAGTCACTTGAACATTGGGAAAGCGAGCGGCAAGTGCGTCCAGTTCTAGCCGAAAGATGATGTCGTCCGGCGTTCTAGCACTGTGAATGAAGCGGATATCCTGGTCGGCTGCGCGGTCGGTAAATGCGCGCAGCATCGACATGACGGGCGTTATCCCGCTGCCACCCGAAAGGAAAAGGGTCTTTCCGTGCGGCAGATCGTCGAGATTGAACGATCCGAGCGGCCCTTCGATCTCGATCCCATCGCCCGGCTTCAAATTGGCATGCAGCCAATTCGAAACGAGCCCGCCCGGCGTTCGTTTCACGGTAATCTGCAGGTCGAGCGGTCGCGTCGGCGGTGACGAAACAGAGTAGGAGCGCGTCACTGCGGCACCGTCGATCGTAAGGTGCACCAGAACATACTGGCCAGCGCTGAAGCAGAACATCCGATCTGAAACGGGTGTGAGAACGAATGTTTTCACATCGTGCGTTTCGTCGATCACGCGCCGGCAGAGCACAAGTTGCGGCGTGCTCTGGGCCCACTGCCGATGACGCTTCGTCGGGACGAAGCCGGAGGGCCCAAAGGCGGCGTGTGCATTCATCATTCAACTCGGGTTTGAAGTCGAGCCAAGATGCCATTTCAAAACCCGCTTAACAGCCGCGCAATCCTACCTTTATGATCGGCAATTTCGATTAAACTTCCAGTGACATGACCGCCACCTGGAGAGCTCGGATGCCTTTACGAATAATGGGTTCGTGTTTGCGGCGCGCAAGTATCGCGGTATGGACTGGCTGGTGCAGCGTCGGCGCGCCCTCGACGAGGAACGATGGAAGTTCAGCTGTGAACCTGCGCGCATCATCGCTGCGCATGTAGCAGGTGCCGCCCGTTCGCCGCAGCATGATCTCCGCCAGAGTTTCCGATCCTGTCGAAAGCCGGCAGATCGCCAGTTGGGCCAGCAGTTCTGCGTGCGTCTTTTCCAGCACGGCGGTGTAGCCCGGGCGAATGTAGGTTTCAGGGTCGACGTCGGACAGCGTTCTGGCAGCCGTCGAAACCATCACATATTCCTCCACCATCAGATGTTCGTAGGCGATCTCAGGCAGGTAGCGAGGCGCATAAAGGACGGCGATATCCAGATTTCCCATGCTTAGGTCGCTGACCATCTGGTTCGAATAATCCGACTCGACATGGATCGAGGATCTTGGAAGCGCCTGGCACAATGTCTCGACCCATCCGGGCAGGACCGAGCGGGTCATGCCCACCTGTGCGGCGATGCGCAAGGTGCCCTCGAAACGGTTGAATGCTCGCACATCGTGTCGAGCTTGCGACCAGGTCGACAGCAGGGATCTGGCGTAGGCTTCGAACCGCCGTCCGGCGGCTGTCGGCTCAGCACCGGCGCGCCCGCGCTGGAAGAGCTCGGACCCGATCGCGCTCTCCAGATTCTTGATCCGGGTGCTGATCGTCGACTGGGTCAACCCCAGCCGATCGGCGGTACGATTGAAATTTCGCGACTCGATGATGTCGAGAAAGGTTTCGATGTGATCTAGCTGCACGCGACCTCCGATCGAAAAAGTCGATCATATTGCGCAGGATCATAAGCTTGATCAAACAATACTCAAGGCCGAAGCTGCACTCGGTGAAATCGGCCGGCAGATCGACCAGGCTGAAGCTACGGAGCTGAGCAACGTGTTCATAGTCGACTGCGATTGTCACAATTACTGGTCAAGCGCGACCGTGTTGGAGCCTTACCTTTCCGGCCTATGGAAGGACATGTTCGTCGAAGGCGAGAAGACAGGTCCCGTTGGCGCCTTCCCGCATGGCCATCGTCCCTGGTTTCATCCGCAGGACTTCTCCCGCAAGGACGTCCGTCCGAAGACGGAAGCCGACAACTATCTCATCATGAAGGAGAAGCACCTCGACAAGTACAACGTCGATGTGGCGATCCTGACTGGCGATGAGCCGATCGAGGCTTCCACTCTCGCCAATCCCTATTATGCCAGCGCCCTCGTCAGCGCCTATAATGACTACCAGATCGACCAATGGCTGCCGAAGGACGACCGCTTCATGGGCTCGATCATCATCTCGCCACAGGATCCGAAGCTCGCGGCCGCCGAGATACGCCGCCTGGGCAATCATCCGCGCATGGTTCAGGTTCTTGCCTCGCAAGGCTCCGTCAAGCCCTATGGCGATCCGTTTTACCATCCGATCTACGAAGCATGCGCCGAGGTGGGGCTGCCCTTTGCCATACATCTGGGCGGCCATGGCGGCGTGAATTCGACTGCGATCGCTCCTGCGCCGACGACATTCTTCTGGGAGACCCATGCTATCCTGCACATGTCGGCAATTTCGCATGTCGCAAGCATGATTGCGCATGGCGTCTTCGAAAAATGGCCGGACCTCTACTTCGTCGTCATCGAATGCGGCGTCGCCTGGGTGCCGTCGGTGCTGTGGCGCCTGGACGCAGATTACAAAGCCCTACGAAAAGAGACGCCATGGCTGAAGATGCTGCCTTCCGAATATTGCCGGCGCAACATCCGCTTTTCCACACAGCCGCTGGAGCAGCCCGCAAATATTCAGCATCTCTGGTCCACTCTCGAGGCGATGGACGGTGAAAACACGCTGATGTTTGCCTCCGACTATCCGCATTGGGACTACGACGATGCCAACACGCTGCAAATCCCTCCCGCCTGGAAGAGCAAGATCATGGGGCTGAACGCGCTGGAGGTCTACAAGCGCATCCCTCGCGCGCAAGCAGCGAATGCCGCCTGAGGAAGCACACGATGCCCGAGAAGACATACATCTGCAGAGTCGACGAGATCGAAACCGGATCTCCCTTCATCGCCAAGATCCGCAGCCTTTCGGTCGGCGTTTTTCGCATCGGAGATTCATTCCACGCGCTGCTGAATGTTTGTCCGCACCGTGGAGCTCCGCTTTGCGAGGGGCCGCAATGCGGAACAACTGCACCGGTCGAAGAGGCGCAATTCATCTATCACCGCGAAAACGAGATCGTGCGCTGCGCCTGGCATGGCTGGGAATTCGACATCAAATCAGGCGCGGCTTTGGTCGATCCGTCCGTTCGCGCGCGCACATTTCCAGTCACTGTCGAGGCGGGCAGCATCTATGTGACGGCCTGATTGAGGTGCGGATTTGAGCAGTCAGAAGAAAGGGTGATCGCAGCTAACAAGCAGATTTCTACACAGGGTGCGTGACGAACAATAACGCGGAAAATCCGCAATGGGAGAGTCAAATGTCAGAATCTGAATACAAGCTTGGTATCGCTCAAAGCCTGATTGGTCGCGGCAAGATTTCCCGTCGCGACTTCATTCATCTTGGGCTGGCCGCTGGGCTGACGCTCACCGCTGCGGACAAGCTCTTCGTCAGCACGGCACGAGCCGAACCGCTGCAGGGCGGCTTCGCCAAGCTCGGCATGGCACATGGCGCAACAACCGATTCGATCGATCCGGCCGGCTACCTGGATACGTTCACACAGACCGCGTTCTCGGGCTCGATGTCCAACAGCCTCACCGAGGTCGACGCGAAAGGCAACGTCCAACCAGACCTTGCCGAGAGCTTTGAATCATCGGACGGGGCCAAAACCTGGGTCTTCAGGCTGCGCAAGGGCGCAACCTTCCACGATGGCAAGAATGTCACGGCGGACGACGTCGTGGCTTCGCTGCGCTATCATATGGGCGACGAAACCAAATCGGCGGCGAAGCCGCTGCTTGAGCCCGTCGCAAGCATCAAGGCGGATGGCCCGGAGACGGTTGTCTTCACGTTGAAGAGCGGCAACGCCGATTTCCCCTACATCATGAGTGACTACCATCTGGTCATCATGCCGGCCAAGGACGGCAAGGCGGATTGGGGATCGGGCGTTCGCACCGGCGCTTTCGTGCTCGAGAATTTCCAGCCCGGCGTTTCGGCCAAACTCAAGCGCAATCCGAACTATTTCAAGAACGGCAAACCCTACCTCGATGAGGTGGAGTTCATCGCCATCACCGATCTCGCCGCCCGCATGGCCGCGCTATCGACAGGGGAGGTGGACTATATTGGCCGCGCCGACCTCAAGACTCTCGGCATGCTGAAACGCAACCCCAAGGTGGAGATCGTCGAGGTCACCGGCTATGGCCACTATACCTTACCGATGAATGTCACGATGGCGCCGTTCGACAATCCGGACGTCCGAATGGCTTTGAAATGGGCGATCAACCGTCAGGAGATCGTCGACAAGATATTTCTCGGCCACGCCACTGTGGCCAACGACAACCCGATCGCGCCGGCGATCAAATTCGCTACGAATCCGCAGCCGCAACACAGTTTTGATCCCGAAAAAGCCAAGCACTATCTGAAAAAGGCCGGAATGGAAAAGCTGAAGGTGGACCTCTCGGTCGCCGATGCCGCCTTTGCAGGCGCGGTGGACGCGGCTGCGCTCATCCGCGAGACGGCAGCCCAGTGCGGAATCGATGTAAACGTCGTGCGTGAGGCCGAGGACGCCTATTGGGACAATGTCTGGCTCAAGAAACCTTGGTGCGCTTCCTATTGGAGCGGTCGCGCGACGGCCGACTGGATGTTCACGCAAGCCTTCGCCGCAGACTCCAGCTGGAACGAGTCGTTCTGGAAAAATCCCCGGTTCAACGAGTTGCTTGTCCAGGCGCGCGCCGAGACGGACGAGGCCAAGCGGGCGGCAATGTATGCCGAGATGCAGCAACTGACCCATGATGATGGCGGCAGCATCGTGCTGGTGTTCAACAATTTCGTCAGCGCCAAATCCAGCAAGCTCGCACATGGCGAGGTGGCGCCGAACTGGGAGAACGATGGACTGAAGATGGCCGAACGCTGGTGGATTGCCACTGCGTGAAAGTGCGGGCCGGACCCGCGATGGCTATTAGGCTCCGGCTTGCAACCGCGTGCCCTGACTGGTGTGGCAGGGCGGCGGCAGCAACGGGAAACGCGTACCCATGAACCCCGTCGCAAGAACGGTTCTGCAGCGGCTTGGCCTCGGCCTGGTCACGCTGTTCATCGTGTCCATCATTATCTTCTCTGCGATTGCAATGCTGCCGGGCGACTTCGCCAAGGCGATGCTCGGGCAATCCGCGACACCCGAAACGGTCGCCGCCTTCCAGCGAGAAATCGGCATCGACCGTCCGCCTGTCGAGCGCTACTTCGTCTGGGTCGGGCAGATGCTCCACGGTGATTTCGGCTCTTCATTCGCGAGCCGCACCGGGTACCGGCGCACCGTGGCCGAGATCATCGCGCCACGCCTCTACAATACGATGTTCCTTGCATCGATGACCGCGCTGATTGCAGTTCCGCTGGCCCTGGGACTGGGCATCCTCGCTGCGCTCTACCGCAATGGCTGGTTCGACCGGCTGGTGAACGCAGTGACGCTGACAACGATTTCGTTCCCGGAGTTTTTCGTCGCCTATATGCTTGCCTATCTCGTCATCTCGCGCGACACGTTCATCGGATCCGAGTTCGCACAATCACTGCCACACTGGCTTGCGGTCTCATTGAACTGGATACTCAATGCAGTTCCCAAGTTTCCGACATTGTCGAATGTGAACGACCAGACGCCGTTCTGGGAGCATGTTTGGAGAGTAGCCTTGCCGGCGATCACGCTTACGCTCGTCATCGTGGCGCACATGATGAGAATGACACGAGCGGCGATCATCAACATGCTGGCAAGTCCCTATATTGATATGGCGCGGCTCAAGGGAATGTCGCCCATGGCTATCGTACTCAGGCACGCCTTGCCCAACGCATGGGCGCCGATCGTCACGGTGGTGGCGTTCAATCTGGCTTATCTCGTCGTGGGAGTGGTCGTGGTCGAAGTGGTGTTCGTCTATCCCGGCATTGGTCAGCTGATGGTTGATGCGGTCAAATCCAGGGATGTTCCGGTTGTCCAGGCCTGCGCCCTGATTTTCGCGGCGACCTACATCCTGCTCAATCTGACCGCCGACATCATTTCGATCGCCACTAATCCAAGGCTCTTGCATCCACGATGACCAGCTACGAACCAATCGCTCAGGTTCACAGGCTGAGGCGCTCGCGCACCACCCGGGCGAAGACGGCGCTGAAGAAGGCACCCTTCAGTGCGTGGTTCGGCATCCTCGTGATCCTCGGCTATGTCATCGTTGCGGTGTTCGCGCACTGGATAGCCCCATACGGCGAAACGCAGGTCTTCAGCGAAGCCTTCGCACCGTGGAGCCAGCAGTTCAAACTGGGAACCGACCAGCTCGGCCGCGATATGCTCACACGCTTGATCTACGGAGCGCGCAACACCATCGGTATCGCGGTCGCCACCACATTGCTGTCCTTCGCGGTTGGCGTCTCGCTCGGCCTTCTTGCCGCATTGTACAGGGGATGGCTCGACCAGATACTGTCGCGTGCCGTGGATGTGTTGATGTCGATCCCAAGTCTGATCTTCGCCCTGGTGCTGCTCTCGATCTTCGGCTCGTCGATCACCAGCCTGATCATCATCATCGCGCTGCTCGATTCCACGCGCGTGTTTCGGCTAGCACGTGCCGTCGGGCTTAACGTGGCCGTGATGGAATATGTCGAGGTGGCGCGATTGCGCGGCGAAGGCCCGAAATGGATCATCGCCAAGGAAATCCTTCCCAATGTCATGCCGCCGCTGGTCGCGGAGTTCGGCTTGCGATTTTGCTTTGTATTCCTCACGATCGCAGCACTGTCCTTCCTGGGCGTTGGTATTCAGCCGCCGACCGCTGATTGGGGGTCGATGGTGCGCGAGAATGCGACCCTGATCACCTACGGCGATGTCACGCCGCTGCTGCCGGCCGGCGCGATTGCCCTCCTCACGGTCTCCGTGAATTTCGTCGTCGACTGGTTCCTCCACGCAACAAGTGGGTTGCGGGATGAAAAATAGCGCCCCCGGCTTGCGCGAAAAAGGCAAGGATCTGCTTCAGATCCGCAATTTGCATGTGGAAGGCTTCTCGGACGAGCGGTGGCATCCCATTGTCCGCGGGGTCGATCTGGCGCTGAAGCGGGGGGAGGTTCTTGGCCTGATCGGCGAGTCTGGCGCAGGCAAATCCACCATTGGCCTTGCGGCGATGGGTTACGCCAAGCCGGGCTGCCGAATCACAAAGGGCTCGATCCTGTTCGACGGGATCGATCTTCTGGCACTCAGCGAGACAGGGCGCCGCCGCCTCAGAGGCTCCCGCATCGCCTATGTCGCGCAAAGCGCCGCGGCCTCTTTCAATCCAGCTCACCGACTCCTCGATCAGACTGTCGAAACTGTGGTGGCGCATGGGATTGCCAGCCGAGAAAAAGCGAACCGGAGTGCGGTCGATCTCTATCGCCGTCTTCAGCTTCCAGATCCGGAGACCATCGGCTTCCGCTATCCTCATCAGGTTTCCGGCGGACAATTGCAACGGGCAATGACCGCGATGGCGATGGCTTGTCGTCCCGACCTCATCGTCTTCGACGAGCCAACGACGGCGCTCGATGTGACGACGCAGGTCGAAGTTCTCGCCTCCATTCGCAACATCGTGGAGGAATTCAACACGGCTGCAATCTATGTGACGCATGATCTGGCGGTGGTGGCGCAAATGGCGGACCGCATCATGGTTTTGCGTCATGGACTTACCGTGGAAGAGGCTGAAACACGCCAGATGCTCGCCCATCCCAGCCAGGAATATACCAGAACGCTCTGGGCCGTGCGCAAGCTCGCCAAGCCCGAAGTTCCGGCCGATGAATATCTGCTTACGATAGACAACGTCACCGCGGCTTACGCCCGGACGGTAAAGGTGCTCCAGGATGTCTCAATCAAAGTTCCACGTGGAAGAACAGTGGCTGTGGTCGGCGAATCCGGTTCCGGGAAATCGACGCTCGCTCGCGTTGTTACCGGCCTGTTGCCGCCGCTTTCGGGGTCGATTTCCTTTGCCGGCCATGCCCTTTCCAAGACCCTTAAGGCGCGCCCAAAAGAGATTCTGCGCCGCATACAGATGATTTATCAAATGCCCGACAACGCCCTAAATCCGCGCCAGACAGTCGAAGAAGTCATAGCTCGGCCGCTTGAATTCTACCTCGGCCTCAAGGGCGCGCAGCGGGATCGGCGGATCGGCGAACTCATGCACATGGTCGAGATGAGCGAAACTTACCTGGACCGTCTGCCGGCCGAACTGTCGGGGGGCCAGAAGCAGCGCGTTTGCATAGCCCGAGCGTTGGCCGCCGATCCGGAACTCATCATCTGCGACGAAATCACGTCTGCGCTCGACCAGATTGTGCAGGAGGAGATCCTGAAGCTCTTAATGCGGCTTCAGCGCGAGCTCGGCATGAGCTACGTTTTCATCACCCATGACATTGCCACCGTGCGGGCGATCGCCGACGAAATTGTGGTCATGCACCAGGGTAAAGTCGTTGAGCAGGGATTAAAGAGCGAAATTCTCACGCCGCCGCATGCCCCCTATACCGAACGGCTTTTATCCTCCGTGCCAGAAATGGATCCGGACTGGCTCACAAGGCTGCTGGCCAGCCGGAGGATGTGATCGTCGGGCAGACCGTCGGGTGTCTTCCATACCGCACGATTTACAGCTTCGCGGTCGGCTGTACGAGACAATGCGGGAAAATTGATGGTTCTCGCCGCACCATCCAATTGGGCACGGCATTAAGCGTCAGGTTCATCAAGACCTTTATGACCGCCGATGCATGACCCTGCGACTCTGCCATATGTCGAGGACATTCAAGATATACGTGATTGGCCCGCCAAGCATGAAGACGATGCCCAGCGGCGCCGACCGAAAATTTTCAGCATGTTCTAAGCGGCGGCGCCAAGCAGTTCCGAAGATAGCAGTACGAACGGATACGGAGAGGGCCCGAGGTATGGTAACTTAGTCCACCATGTCGCGCAGTGGCTTCTTGCGCTTCTGTGGCCGGTATCTCTCGACCAGCCTGGCCCTGTCGATGTCGAGCGTAACGAGCAGTCCAAGGTCGATCGTCACCTTCTCGTCCATCTGGGTGACCTCACCACTCAGTTCAATGTGCTGGGCGCGATGCACCTTCGTGCGATCGACGGTCGAGTGCCGAGAGCCATAGCTCGGAATCGAGACGCTTGCGCAGTCCTCTGTGGCCCCGCCTCCGTATGATTGCCGTGATTGCGACCACGCCACCAATTCCAATTGCCCGCACCACTGAAATGAGTCTGGAGCGTGCACGGCCTGAAAACGGATTGCTAATGTGCGAGACAGCCCGCTTCGCTCTTAGTCTAGCGAGTATGGCCCAGCGGCTTGGTTGCGGGGGGACTGGCAGCTAGACGCCGCTGGGCCACCAGCGAGCTTAAGAGGAGGCGCTGTGCTGGCTGACGAAAACTTGCGCTCAAGGCAACGGAAACGCATCATTCGAACGAACACCGCCCGCCGCAAGCTTATTCCCAGTGACTCGCGCCGCCTTGATGTCGGTGTGCGCAAAATCGTCGCCTTTGAACACCAGCGGCTCTCCCGTGAGCGAGGCCCATAGGAACAGTCGCCGAAATTGAGCCCCGCAGGATGCCGCCCCTTTCCATAGCGATGCCACGCCCGCCGAGCCTGGTCGGCGTGTTCCGCCGCGACGGCGATGATTTCGACGCGCAGTTCATCCACCACGATCATCCGCACAAGGGCTACATCTGGGTGATGCAGAAGTTCAAGCGTTAAAACAATGAGCCTTGCGCCGGCGCCTGCTGCGGAAACATACCTCCTGGCATCAGCCGCCGCGGATTGGAGGGCAAAAGTGTCAATAGATCCGAACCACCTGTCTCCGGGTGCATTCGCAGGTCGCTCATCATCCTGGCGACGGCGCTCCGATGATCGCTGCATACGCCGCCCCGCCGCCGGAACGACGGAGCATTGAAAAAAGCTACACAATAGCGTAATGATGGATACGCGATTGGAGCTACACATTGACCTTGAACATCCGAAATGATGAAGCTGACAAACTGGCGCGGGAGCTTGCCCGCCTCGACCGCACCAATATCACCGACGCGGTGATTTCCGCTCTCCGTGAGACAATCCGAAACCGGATGCACAAGGAGCGGCCGCGCGAGACTGCACAGAAGATTCTGGCAAGACATGGCCTGTCTTTCCAACCTGATCGAAAGCCGGTCCCACAAGAAGCCTATCACGACCTGGATCACGATCTGCAGGGCGACGAATAATGTTCGTGGATGCCTGTGCCATCGTCTCGATGATGGCTGGCGAGGACACGGCCGATAGCTATGAAGCCGCCTTGCTGGAAGCGGCCTCCCCCTTCACATCGACGCTCGCCGCGTGGGAGGCGATTATTGTTCTATCCCGGCCGGACCAGCTGAATTGCCTGTACAACGCCGCCGAGGCCGTCGTGGTCGAATGGCTGGAAGCCAGAAGGATCGCGCTTCGCGAGCCAGGATCGCCGCTGCGGGTACTGTCCTATGCCATCGCGGTTGCCGAAAGACACGGAATTGGCAGACGCTACCTCAGCAATTTCGATTGCTTTCACTACGCCTATGCCAAGGCGATGCGCGCGCCCCTGCTGACGCTCGACGGGCTCTTGCGCGAAACCGACGTGAAGACGCTGCCATAAAGCGGACGGCCTTTCCGCGGAAAAGAGCCGTAGCCGGAACGCGCCCCCCATAGAGCGCCGTGTGTATGCCATTGCGATGAAGTCGGGCGAGCCGTTCGCCTTGGCGGCGCTCTGGGAGAATTGGCGCGACCCGCTACCGGCGACAACATCCGCACCTTCACGGTGCTTACCGTGAGCATATCTGGGGACGCGTCTATGATCAGGTCCATTGGGCGACGACTGAATTGGGTCCCAATCAAAAGGATTCGTCTGGTTCTTTTCTTTCCTCGCATGGTATGATGACGTGAAACGGGCAAAAAAAAGAAGCTCGTCATGCTCCTCGACGAGCCGGGCCTGTCGCTTCACGGGCGCGCAAGCGGACCTGCTCCGATACGTCGAGGAGGAACTAAAGCCCAACCATCAGGTCATCTACACTACGCACTCTCCCTTCATGAATCGCGCTCGCCGTTGACCCACGAGACGGCCAGCGCGCTGCCGGTCATGATCGCGATTGCCGAATTCGAGAATCCCTTGCTCGATCTCTACGGACTGGAGCTCGCGTACCGCATTGCCGTTGCGCGACGTCGCTCATCGCGCTTCCACGTGTGCTCAGTAGGCAGAAAACGTCTGGCGCCTGTTCAGACTCTCCGCGCTGATTGGCGTAATCTGCTCGGATTGGCAATTGGGCAGGTCGTGGGTAGCGCTTGCTGAAGACTACCGTGCTTCCCGCCGGGAGCGGGGGCATGGGATAGATGCCGGCCAGAGGCCAACGCGCAGAACCATCAGCAGCGACGACATCGCGAAAATGGCCGAGGCCGCAGCACTGGCGGATGTTGCCGCATCCAGTCGACCTGACAGAAGCAGCATTAATCTCTTGCAGGCCATCGCTGCCGCGCGCCAGCGCAAATAACGGCTATCGAGAGCGTTTTTCAGCTATCCCAAGCCCATGCCCAAACGGGGTTGCGAGGGGGTCCCATCGATTGCGCACTAAGCGTCTTCGCTGGCCGCGCCGATGATCTCGTCGGCGCTGCGAGCATCGAGCACGGGCAGGGCGGCCACAGCGCCGGCGGCTGGCAGCTCGGTCTTCGAGCATTGCCGCCTTGCGAGTGTCTGATCCGACTCGAGGTAGGCGCTCCTCAAGTGGGCGCTTGATAGCGATGATAATAGTCTCGCCGGTGCGCTGTGCCAGTGCGCTCGCCAGTTGTTCGGTATCTTTGTCTTTACGGCGCGTTGTACGTCAATTGCCGACGTTCCCTATCGCTGAGGACAAGTCGACCGGAGGAACGCCGCGTGAACGTGACCTTTGTGAGGTGCATTCAGGAGACTCCGCCGATTTCATGAAGCTCGTCCGTGTCAAGGTAGAAGATCTGGCTGCTGGCAGCTAGGTACATGCAAATCGACTGATGCCAGCCATGCTGCCGGGCCCTTCTGCAAGGCACAGGCTCGCCCGCTCCACTTTGATGTCTCTGCCCAAGTGAAATACTTTCCAAAGAAATCTCGAACCGAATTCTGCAAGTCTTTCTCTCTCAGAGTACGTCCTGCCGCTTTTGACAGCTCCGTCCCCTTGCAGATCTCGACGCTCGATCTTTTCTCGTTGTTGGGATCATCCAGGTCGGAGAAGCGACAATGCCGGCAACCAAGATTTTGTGGGGACAGGTCCTCACCGCCCTTGGGTTAGTCCTCGTGACAACATGGGCAGCGACAGAATGGACGGCATGGCGGCTCGGCTTTCAAAGCCAACTCGGTCCATCGTGGTTCGAACTGGCGGGACAGCCCGTCTATCCTCCGCCAGCATTTTTCTGGTGGTGGTTTTTCTACGACGCGTATGCGCAGAAGGTCTTTCTCGAGGGCGCGGCGATTGCGGCGAGCGGCAGCCTCATGGCCATCGCCGCCGCGATCGGGATGTCGCTGTGGCGGGCGCGCGAGGCAAAGGACACCGCGACCTATGGCTCGGCGCGCTGGGCGACGCGAGACGAAATCAGAGCCGCTGGCATGATCGGTCCAGACGGCCTGGTGCTGGGTAAGTTTGACCGACACTATCTGCGCCATGACGGTCCGGAGCACGTGCTGTGTTTCGCACCGACCCGAAGCGGCAAGGGCGTCGGCCTGGTCGTGCCGTCGCTGCTGACCTGGCCGGGTTCGGCGATCGTCCACGACATCAAAGGCGAAAACTGGGAACTGACGGCCGGATGGCGGGCACGCTTCGGCCGGGTGCTTCTGTTCGATCCAACCAATGCTGGATCCGCAGCCTACAACCCTCTGCTTGAGGTGCGACGAGGCGAGTGGGAGGTTCGAGACGTGCAGAACGTGGCGGATGTCCTTGTCGACCCAGAAGGCACATTGGAACGCCGCAATCACTGGGAGAAGACCAGCCATGCGCTGCTGGTCGGCGCCATACTGCATGTGCTCTATGCGGAAAAAGACAAGACTCTTGCCGGCGTGGCAAACTTTCTTTCCGATCCACAGCGGCCAATTGAGACAACGCTGCGCGCCATGATGCTGACGCGACATTTGGGCGACGCCGGTCCGCATCCTGTCGTGGCGTCGGCTGCCCGAGAACTGCTCAACAAATCCGAAAACGAGCGCTCCGGCGTGCTCTCGACGGCCATGAGTTTTCTGGGCCTCTACCGCGATCCGGTTGTGGCCAAGGTGACGTCATGTTGCCACTGGCGGATCGCCGACCTTGTCGAGGAGAGACAGCCGACGACGCTCTATTTGGTCGTGCCGCCATCGGATATCAGCCGCACAAAGCCGCTAATCCGCCTGGTGCTTAACCAGATCGGCCGCCGACTGACGGAAGATCTCCATGCCAAGGACCGTCGACAGCGTCTTTTGATGATGCTCGACGAGTTCCCGGCGCTCGGCCGGCTCGATTTCTTCGAAAGCGCGCTGGCCTTCATGGCCGGCTATGGCATCAAGTCGTTCCTGATCGCACAATCGCTCAATCAGATCGAAAAGGCCTACGGACCGAACAATTCCATCCTCGACAATTGTCATGTGCGGGTGAGTTTCGCCACCAATGACGAGCGGACAGCCTGCCGCTGGCCGGCCACAAAGACAATCATGCCGGGCTGATGACCAAGGATCAGATGGCAGCCTTTCGCGCTTCGATGTCAATCGGTGAGGGGCGGGAGTGGGATCCCTTCGAAGGCTTGGACATCGGCAAGGTTGATCTCCGACGCTTCCTCGATGCGGTGCCTTTCGCCGCGAAAGGCCGACGCCGCCGACACGCCCAGCGCATCCTCGTCCCCGATCGTCTCGGCCCGGAAGCCAAGGGCAGCATTTCCACCCAGGTCGGCTTCGGTAGGATCCTGGATGAGATTGCACGGGCCGGCGGGCTGCTTGCCGACGCGATCGTCACGACGTCGCCCGATGTCACCGTTTCAACCAATCTCGGCCGCTGGGTCAACCGGCGCGGCCTGTTCGCGCATCGCTCGCTTGCCGACACGTTCCGTAGCGAACGCATAGCCTCGGCGCAGAAATGGGAATTCGGCCCATCTGGCCAGCACATCGAGCTCGGTATCGCCGAGAACAATCTATTCATCTTGCTGTCGGCGCTCGGGCTGTCTCATTCGATCTTCGGCAAGCGGCTGCTACCGATCGGCACGCTCTACGATCCGTTCATCCAGCGCGGTCTCGATGCGCTCAACTATGCCTGCTATCAGGATGCGCGCTTCCTCCTTGTAGCCACGCCATCCGGAGTCACACTGGCGCCGGAGGGTGGCGCGCATCAGTCGATCGCCACCCAGTTGATCGGCATGGCGCAAGACGGGCTTGCCGCCTACGAGCCGGCATTCGTCGACGAGTTGGGCGTCATTATGCGCTTTGCGCTGGATTATATGCAGCGCGACGGCGACGCCGTGCAGTCGGAGCGTACCTGGCTGCGCGACGAGACCGGCGGCTCGGTCTATCTACGGCTCTCGACGCGCCCGGTCGAGCAGATCATTCGTCCCATGGAGCGTGAGCTCGAGCAGGACATTGTGGACGGCGGCTATTGGCTGCGGCGTCCCGGTCCGAATGCCGAGGTGATCGTCGCCTATACAGGCGCCGTCGCGCCGGAAGCGATCGAGGCGGTCGGCATGATGGCAGAGGACCGTCGGGACGTCGGTCTTCTGGCCGTGACTTCGGCCGATCGCTTGAACGCAGGCTGGACGGCGGCAAGCCGCGCACGTGAGCGCGGCCTTGTTCATGCAAGAAGCCATGTCGAACGGCTGTTCGCCGACCTTCCAGCCCATTGTGCGATCATTACCGTCGCAGATGGCCACCCAGCGGTACTCGGCTGGCTGGGCTCAGTTTACGGCCACCGCACGCGCAGTCTCGGCGTCGAGCACTTTGGCCAGTCGGGGACGAGCGGTGACCTTTACCGCCACTTCGGCATCGACGCCAATTCCATCGCCACAGCCGCAGATCGCATTGCTGGTGGCCGGCCAATCCGCCACCTGCGCGCGCTGGATTGATGCTGTGAGTCGCCGTCCGGGATCGTCGGCGTAGCCAGCCGCCAATCGCGTTCGTGGCGAAGCGAGGGTAACTCGCCATCGGTGCTGCCAGACATCTGCACGAGCACCTGAAGCGGGAGATTGGCAACTCGGGTTCGCTAACAGCACAGCGCAATTCGTGTTCCTCCCGCACGGTTGACATTCCTCCTTCAACGTCCATGCTGCATTGCAACATGGTCCGAGTTCGGCACGAACGCCTGGCGCGCGGGGCGGACTGGTTCTCAACCTCAATGCGTCACTCGAAACAGGCGACAAGTTCGTGCTGCACGATCTCGCGCCAGGCTCCAAGGTGCGCAAGTACGGAGACGTGATCGGTCGCCTTGCAACTCCGGCCGTCGCAGGCGACCATGTCCATGTTCACAAACTTGAAAGTCTGCGCCGAGTTGAACCGCGCCCGCTTCGAAGCGCACGACGATGCCCGTGCGTGATGAAGTTGGGTCGATCGGCGAGAGCGGGCCGATCGATCTCCTTTTTTGGTTGGCAGGCGTCAGTGCACCGAAGTCGGCCGTTAGAGTAATCTGGCGTCAAACAATCGTTGTTTGCAATTGCGCAAGCCGAGTTTTCCAAATAGGAACGCCAGAGATCAACAAGGGAATGATTTTGATGGACGAAGCAATTTGGCAGAGAAATGCGGATCTTCTAGGACTGACAGCAGATATCGTCGCCGCCTATGTCCAGAGCAACGCAACGCCGGTGGCGGATCTGCCGAATTTGATCGCCAGCGTTAATTCTGCGTTGTCTGGCCTGGCTAAGCCGGTCGCTGCACCCTCACCAATACTTATGCCCGCGGTAAATCCCAAGAAGTCGATCTTTCCCGAATACATCATCAGCCTTGAGGACGGGCGCAAGTTCAAGTCGATGAAGCGCCACCTGGGCTTGCTTGGGATGACACCCGATGAGTACAGAGCCAAGTGGGGTTTGGCGTGGGACTATCCTATGGTAGCGCCCAGCTATGCGGCCCAGCGGTCTGCTCTTGCCAAAGCTGCCGGTCTCGGCCGCAAGGCGGGTGCCAAAACGCCGCCAAAGAAAGCACCAGCAAAGCGCAAGGCCAAGGCCTGACAGTGCATGACAGTCGGGCCAGGCCATCAGGTCTAGATGGTCTTCGCGACAGAGTTGTTGCGTCGGTCTCCGGCGCGGCCGAAGTTCTGCTGAGAGATTGGCCGAGGAGCGCCTGACCTGGTTGCCGGACTCATTGGCGAAGCGAACAGCCTACGGTCGTGGTGACGATGTTTTCGATTTCCGAGCTTGCCTGGGCTTCAAGCGGAGGCATCGAGTTGATCAGGACCGCCTGGTTGGGAATGAGCTGTCCGGACACGCACAGTTCCGCCAGTGCTGCTTGCGCCGCGATGCAGGCCTTCAGCACCGCCCTTGTCTCCACATCCTGGCGCGGAGGAAGGGGCGGGAGGTCGCTGTAGGGGCGAAACGGTCGGCCAATCCCCATGCGATCAGCATGTCGGGCGGGATATGTCCTCGACAACGACATGTCGTCAAATCATAGGATCGCAATCCATTGACATAATTGGGCGCCGCAAGCGGCCCTCCCGATGCTGCAACTTGCTACAATTCCACTCAACTGAAAGACAGTGAGGGCGGTTTGGGAACATTGACTTCGGCATCGGTGAAGAGATTCGGAAACAGCCGTTCCCTGAAATCGAGAGGAAAAGCGATCCGCACCGGTGTCTTCGGAGTGTCAGACTTCAGGAAACCGCGGTCGACGAGATCCGATAGCGTGTTCCGTGCCGTGCGCTCGGATGTCTTCAGCACTAAGTTAGCATCGCCGCGGGGCAACCTACCGTGCCGCAGTACTGCCGCCACCAGATCAGGTGCCCGTTTGTCGTCGACGAGATCCTTCACCAGCGCGCGGTAGCGAGCCTCGAGCCGTCCGAGGTCGAACATCGTGGTCGAGAACCGCACCTGGTCGAGCGCGACTGTCAGGAACCATTCGACGAAATCCTTGAGTGCTGATTCCGAAAGATTTCCTCGGCCGTCGCGGTCGCCCTGTCTTGGGCTGTCGGCGTGATCCATCATGCGCTTGTATTCGCCCCGATCCTTCAGTCCACGAGCGAGACCACGAGATATCGACCACAGGCCATTGCCGCCGATCCCGGCCTTGAGCGCCATGGCGTGAGACATCAGCCGACTGACGCGGCCGTTGCCGTCTGGAAACGGGTGGATGTAATTGAGGCGATGATGAGCTGACGCAATCGCGATGATCCGCAGGCTGGCCTGCCTTTCGGCCATCGCAAACCGCTTCTGGAAATACTCCATAAAGGCCACCATCCTGTCAGACGATGGCGGCTGATGGCGCCCGACAACGACATCATGATCTGCGGACAACCGAAACTCGCCGGGCACGATCTCGGCGGCCTTGGTGCCGTCAGGATTGTCGATGAACCGGAATTCCTCTGGCATCCCGTCGTAAAAGGCACGATGAACCCACCGGATGAAATCGATCGAAGTCGGGCTCGGCAGTTCCCCACGCAAACCGAGACCATCAATCATCCTCTGAACTTCGACATGGGCCTTGGCCTCCAAGGCGAGAGGGCGGCGTTCGGGATCAATCTCGGCTCCGGCCAATGCACTCTCGATATCTCGAGGTCGGGTGTTGTGGCCTTCGATCAAGTTCGAATAGTAAGAATTCATGACGCGCACGAGATCGGCTAGTTCGGCAGCCGATTCCGGATGCAGGCCTCGGCCGAGGTCATCGGCGGCCTTCTGCAACTCGATCGCGAGATCTGCCAGGACGGTCGGTACCGCGTCGCCAAAAAACAGTGGCTCGATGCGGGCAGGGGTTTCAAGCATTATTTGCCGATCTCAATAGTTCTCAATTGCCTGCAATGTAAGGCATTCGAGACCACAAGTCAGCATAATTGCCGATATTGATTGCCGATCTCTCTTGCCGAGGCCGGCCGCCGATCAGGAGGCGAACCCGAAATGCCTCAAAGGTCGGCCGGGCAGGGCGCGACTGGAATCACCGATGGCGTCAGTGCCATTGGGCTGAGTTGCTCGTTGGTCGGAGCAAAAGGATGTGCCTGAGGCAGCGGCCTGCCGCCTCCGAGTTGCTCTATCGTCAGTGGGGCGCGTGAACGCTTTGCTCTGCTAACCCCACGATGGCGAGTGCCAGCAATTTCCTTGGTGGCTCCTTCTTGATTCTCGCTACGCCGCTGAAAAGGGCTTGCCTCGCACAGTGTCAGGCACCGCTTCTGTTCATCCAGAGGCAGGGGGCTTTCGCAACGATGCCCTCGAAGCATTCCGCATGAGTGCCCCGGCACGGGATCGTTTGCGTCGGCTGTTGCTGAGTCTCAAATTCTTCTTTTCGTCGGCGGCTTCATGAATCGCCGCACTGACGATGTTCGTGCTCATGGAAAAGATCATTCCAGCCAGCCAGATGATATCGGGATTTGCCGGGACTGGCCTGATCTCGGCGGGCATACGCCTGCTCGTCAATAGACGGATCGGCACCATGTTGCACAGGTGGTCTTTGGCCCAGACTGTCCCAGCCTGTAGTGATGACGTTTTCTGACGGCCAAGCCCTGCAGCCGCATCACATATCTTGCGCTTTCGGCCAACGGGGCTCGCCGTCCTCCAGGGGGCGACGCGCCAGGGAGCGCAGATCATGGCCTCGTTCGAGGCCGAGCAGAAGCAGCGGGTGTTGGAGCGATGTGGAGCACCGGAGCGTATGCCGAAAGGTCGTAACTCATGCGCAGTCCTCCGGTCCGCGCCGCCCAGGGCGTGCCGCAGCACCGTGATCTCTTCGCACCCGGTCGCATCCCGCGCTGGGGCGCCCTCGCTCCGACCCTGGCCCGCTCGATGCGGTAATGACCCGAGGCCTGCCAAGAAAATCGGTCTGGCTACTGGCGAACGATGCCGCGCAATCGACGCTGCGCCGCCGTCTCTTTTATCGCGCCAGCAATCTTGCGGAGAAATGCGGGACTGAACGCGCCGATCGGCGTCGTCGCCACCAGATCATAGGCTTCATCGACCTGCACCCGGTTATCTTCGTCCAGGATCAGCCATGACGGATAGTCGAGGCCGCCGCGGCGGCATTCGATTTCGCTGATGGCAAGATGCGGGCGCGACCGGGGTTTTTGCGACGTCAGCGGAAAAGAGAAACAAGGCTGCGGGCGTCGCTGGCGTCCGGACAACGACGCAAACTGGCCTCGCCTTGCGTCCGGATTCCTCGCCAGCGTCTGCTTCCCGCGCCCATAGGTAATAATATCGGAGCAGATCGCCGGCTTTAAGCATCGGGCTTGTCGCCAGAAATTATTGCATCCAGTCCATTCATGAGTTCATTGTGGACTTCATCCGGCGCGTCCTCGAGCGTATAGGCGACCGAATGCGGCTGGCCGACGAGCTGGTGGTACTGAGCAGCGGACAGGATGACGAGCTTTTCCTTGCCGCGCTTGGTCAGGGCCACCGGCTCAATCAATGCCGTTTCGAGGATTTCGCCTGACACGCGGTTCATGTCCGAGAATGTGAATTGTTTCATCGCCGTACGTCCTTTGAAGTACCTACAATAGGTAATTCACGTAAGAAAAGCAAGGATGGTAGCGGGCGAACGCCGCCATTCTTGTCAGGATCCATCGCTCTTATCAGGATCGATTCGCTCGAAAGAGCGGCATTGTCCGTTTATTGCTGAGTGCGGCCCGCGCGGTCTGGAACGCGTAGCCGTCCCAATCCACCCACGCCTCCCAACCTTGCGCGTGGCGCGTTCGCGAGGCCTCGCTCCATGCCGTCAGCCTTGTCGCTCACAGCTTCTGTGTGGTGACAACTCTGTCGCGTTCCGCACCGCTCATTGAAGACAACATCCGGCGGTACGGATTCTCCCATCGCTGCCGCCGTGTGTTTTCTTCCGACATCCCGGTTCTCGAGCTCGAGAAATCCGAGAGTGGTGCGTCCGAACGAATTTCGGAGCTCATACTCGAAGGCATCAGGCTGGGGGCGGAGGGGGTTGCGCTGGGTTGCGCGGGCATGGCTGATTTTGCATCCGCCGCTCCAGCGCAAGCAGGATATTCCCGTGGTGGATGGAGTCGGCGCTGCAGTCGGTCTTGCGCAGACCCTGATACGCTGCGGCGTCGCGCCTTCCAAACGTGGCGTGTGGGCCATGCCGGCGCGCGCGAAGATGCTGGACAGGTTCGAACGACCAGGAGCGATTCGTACCTGATTCTATGTTCCTTTCACGACTCTCGGCTTAATCGGCCGGCGGGATTGGGCCGCGCTCTCGAGTGTCAAGGCCAACCGCTTCTCGTCTTCGATGGCGCGATCGACTGCCTCGATTTCCTCTTGGAGGACCTTCAGCTCGACTCCGTAGCTGGAGCCATCGCTGTCGCCAATTTGAAAGCCACTTGCCCGCATTGCGTCGCGAGTATGGTGCACGTTACGGACTCCTTCGCGTCGAGTCGCGACCAGAATTTCCCTGAATTCTCTAAGACGTTCAACGTGATTGCGAGCCATTTGCGTTCTCCTATTTCGTCGTCATCGTCGCTGACGGCGATTCAGCCCGACAAAAACCTACGGCGCAGAAGGTTTAAGCGCCTATAAGAGATACGCTCGACAGAGCATGAATGCGGAAGGTCAAATTTGAACGTCTTGCAATAGTTTGAAGCACGGCAGCTGGAGAGACGCTTCGGCCGAGCGCCTCTGCTGCTCGGCGCTCTTGCTGGTCCCTCCGGCTTCAGGATTGCGAGGGTTCATCTGTGAGCGTGCAGCGCGGCATGGTCTCATGTCTGGTATGCGGCGCAGTCCCGACTACAGTTGGCAAATCGCCGGATCGGCCCATCACTCCCAACGGCGCGCCTGAGATCGCCCGCGCTCGGTTTTACCGAAAACCTCACGCTCACGCCGCGCTGCCGAAAATAAGCCTGCATCAACTTGCGGCCCGAGCGATTGTTCTGCGCCAACTTGGTCGGATCGAACACCGCCTGTTTTATCCCCTCTCGTGTGAGCGCTGCCTTGAGCGTCGCGATACCTGCGTCGATGTCGGCATTGCCCGCCCAGAGCGAGGCATAGATACTTTCGGTCGCCTCGGCCACGGTCAGTTCGCTCACAGATGTGGTCCTTTCGTACAGGGCGGCGGCTTAGCATGGTTTCGCGGCTCGCCGATACCGATGAGACCGTCATTGGAATCCTGTCGGCGGCGCTGAAGTAGCGATATTACCTCGACCGGCAACGAGGGCGTGCTGCGGCTCGGCGTGATGACATGCCTTTATGGGGACCTAGTCTAACTGCGTGAGAGATCGAAAAGACCTTCCACGCCAGCAATTTACCCCGAACCAACAAATCACTGAGGAGACAATTCCCATGAAAGCGATCGTAGTGACGGACCAGGCTGCAGGAACGGCCGGAATGAAGCTGGGGCAGCGGCCCGAACCGCAGGCGGCAATAAACGATGTCGTCGTACAAGTTCATGCGGCGGGATTCGTCAACACCGAACTGGAGTGGCCTTCGACCTGGGCCGATCGGGCCTTCCATGACCGGACGCCGTCGATCCTCGGCCATGAGCTGGCCGGTGTGGTCACGGCCCTCGGCTACGGCACCACGGGGCTTTCGATCGATCAGCGGGTGTTCGGCCTCGCCGACTGGCATCGCGACGGCACGCTCGCCGAGTATGTCGCCATGGAGGCACGCAATCTCGCACCGCTGCCCGGCGACGTCGACTTCACGGTTGGCGCAAGCTTACCGATCTCCGGCCTGACCGCGTGGCAGGGACTGTTCCAGCACGGCCGCCTTCGGGCGGGGCAGAGCGTTCTCGTGCATGGCGCGGCCGGTGCCGTCGGTTCGATGGTGGCGCAGCTTGCAAGGGAGGCCGGAGCTTATGTCATCGGCACCGGACGCGCCGCCGACCGCCAGAAGGCGCTCGACTTCGGTGCAAATGAATTCATCGATCTCGGGAATGACACCCTGGAAGAGGTCGGCGGTGTCGATCTGGTGTTCGATGTCATCGGCGGCGATATTCAGAAACGGTCCGCCACGCTGGTCCGGGCCGGAGGAACGCTTGTGACAGTCGTCGGACCAACGGATATTCGACCTGCAGATGGCCTGACGGTTGACTTCGTCGTCGAGGCTGATCGAGCCCAGCTTTCGGAGATAGTTCAGCGGATCCGGGATGGACGACTGCGGACGAACATCGGCAAGGTCTCGAGCATGGATGACGCCGTCGCCACCTTCAACTCAACCGAGCGACGCACGGGAAAGACAGTCATCAGCGTTCGTCCGTAAGAACGCGCGGAGAGAGGGCGGTTCCTCTCTCCTCGTCTACTCCCATCAGCAAGATACCATCAGCAAGATAATTGCCTCGGCCATGCCGGTCTTCGTCGCTTAGACTCTCCGTGTCGCGATCGGTGTATTGGCGCTGTTCCCCTCCGCGAGGGCCCCGCAATGGCTGCAGGACTACCGCGACGACGTCGGTGCGCCGGACCTCCAGTCGGCCGTGTCGGTGAGCGCAGGGTGGAGCGTCTTCGCGATGGAGGACGGAGCGGTCTACAACACCTACCGCCGCTATCCACCGCTTGTGGGGCCGCCCTACGCGCCGTTGCTCGAGTTCGTGCCAAAGCCGTGACATCCACAACTTGCGCGCCTGCCTTGGCGAAGCGGGCATTCGCCAATAGAGAGCGTGTCATGCAAGCACGTGACCGCTTCTTATCGCGGGGATGTTCCTAAGGCGGAGGCCCTAAAATCAGCCGCGAGCGAAGAAGACGCAGATGCGGAATTAGCGTGCCGTCCTCGCCGCTTCCGCCTCGGCAGCGCGAGCAAGGTCTTCGACCCACTGCTGATGATAGCGGTAGAGCCCACCGGGGTGCTTGTGTCCGAGCACGTCGAGGAACCAAGGGCCCTGCTGCGTCTCTTCCGTCAGCACATGGCAACCCGTGTCCGTGGGAGTGATGACCCAACCGTGATAGGCGGTCGAGCCGGTCTCGTCGCCGTCGACCACCGTTTTCCACGCGAGCCTGTGGCCGGGCTCGCACTCCGTCACGACAAGGCTCATCGGAAATCCAACTGTCACCCGACTGAATCTGGTTCCGAGCGCCAGTTTAGGCTCACCGGTCAGGATCTTAACCTGATCCTCAGGAGGAAAGTAGCTCGACCAGTTCTTGGCGTCGACCAACAGCTCCCACACCACTTCAGGCGGGGCTTTCACGTCAATGTCATTGAGCGCGTAGATCGACGAAATCTTCGGGTCGAAATGGTCAGGCCATATTACACGATCATACATGGCTCAAGCCTGCTTCTTGAAGAGATCTTTGAAAATTAAAGGCGCCCAAGTGTTTCCTCGCGCCTGAATGAGCAGCCCACCCTCTGCGAGCCTTCCAAGGTTGACCGGTGCATAGCCGAGTTGCTCGACCAGCGTGGACACCACCGGAAGGGCGCTGTCCTTGTCGCTGGAGAGAAAAACCACTCGCCGCCAGCCGTCGATGGAGGGCTCCTGAGCAAGGACGCCTGCAGGCAGGTGGTTGAACGCCTTGACAAGCGCGGCAGCGCCAAACGCCTTGGCGACCACGGCCGAAGACGGGAGGCTGCCCAAATCGCTTGGTCAGACGCCGTGGGCGTTCGTCACATCGATAATGATCTTGCCCCCCAGTCCTTGGCAGTGTTCGCAACCTCCCCGTGCGCCCAGAACGGAACAGCCAGCAGGATAATATCGGCCTTGATAGCTTCGTTCAGGGAGCTGGGGATGACCGTGGTTCCGATGGCCGTTGCGAGCGGCGCGAGCGCCTTGGGCGCACGTGTGCTTGCTATGGCCACTTCGATACCCTTGCGGGCGAACATTTTCGCGAGCGCCTGACCGACGGCCCCGGCGCCTATGATTGCGTAAGTCATTTCATATCTCCAGATCGGCGAATTGCCGGTACGTTCTGGAGCTTAGCTAAGGTCGTGGAGCCTCAACCGGGATTGGCGATTTCTCGACAGCGGCTGTGCATCGGCGCACCATTCACGGATCGGTCGCGCCTCAGCGTCCCAGTGAAGGTCGACATCCGTGGCCAGGGACAGTCGCTCGTCATTCGCTGGAGTCGGGTTGTCCCGCCAATAGCGGCGCGTATGCGGCGAGCCCCTGCCGTTCGCAAGGCCGCTGCCAGCGCGTCCATCAAGTACGGCCGAAACAGATTAGTTCGCACGTAGCCGCCGACCGAGAAAGCAGACACCGCAAGCGAGGACTCCGGAGGTCGCGGTTGCGCCCTTAAGCCCCGCCTGGCCGACCAGATAGAAGATCGCATTGGCCTCGCCGCCCGGCATCGTCTCGCTGAACTAGATGCGGCTGTTGGGCTGGATTGCTGGCTCAGACCGAGCAGGGTCTCCGCTGCACCTCGACGCCGAGGTCGCGCAGATCGTGGCCGTTGCCGCGCCGCGCCGATTTTTTGGAGTGGTAGGCCGCGCCCGACGCGGCGAATTCGTAATCCTACTCGGCGGCCGTCTCCGCTGGCGCCCCTGCCGGCCGCGAAGGCTCGGCCTCGGCACGGGGCTTGCGCCGCGAAAACAGCGACCTGAGCGTGACGTAGAACACCGGCGTCAGGAAAAGGCCGACGAAGGTGACGCCGAGCATGCCGGAGAATACCGCGGTGCCGAGCGACTGGCGCATTTCTGCGCCCGGGCCCGTTGCGATCATCAGCGGCACGACGCCGAGGATGAACGAGAAGGCGGTCATCAGGATCGGCCGCAGCCTGAGCCGGCAGGCTTCGACGGCAGCCTCGGCGGCCGACAGCCCGCGTTCCTGCGCCTGCCGCGCGAATTCGACGATCAGGATCGCGTTCTTGGCGGCAAGCCCGATTAGCACGATGAGGCCGATCTGCACGAGGATGTTGTTGTCCAGCCCTCGGAACGACACGCCGAGCAACGCCGCGAGCACGCCGAGCGGCACCACCAGCACAATGGCGAACGGCAGCACCAAGCTTTCATATTGCGCCGCCAGCGCCAGGAACACGAACAGCACCGAAAGTCCGAAGATATAGAGAGCGGCATTGCCGGTGTTGCGCTCCTGATAGGCGAGCTCGGTCCATTCATAGGAGGTACCGGCCGGCAGCGTCTTTGCCGTGATCCCTTCCATCAATGCCAGCGCGTCGCCTGTGGAAACGCCGGGCGCGGCGTTGCCCTGCAGCGGCACCGAGACGTACATGTTGTAGCGCTGGACCAGCGCCGGGCCGGTGGCGTCGCGGATCTCGACCAACGTGCCGAGCGGAACCAGCGCGCCGGTCGCCGAGCGCACCTTCAGTTTCAAGATGTCGGCGCGATCTAGGCGGAACGCCTGGTCGGCCTGCGCCCGCACCTGGTAGACGCGCCCGAAAGCGTTGAAGTCGTTGACGTAGGCGGTGCCCAAATTGATCGACAGCGTCTCGAAGATGTTGGGGATCGGCACGTTCAGGATGCGCGCCTTGTCGCGATCGATCGCCAGGAAGAATTGCGGGCTCGACACGGAGAAGGTGGTGAACACGCCCGTCAGCCCCGGCGTCTTGTTGGCCTTGCCGGCGATTTCGTAGGCAAGCGCCAGGATCTGCCGCATATCGGCGCTGTTGCGCTCCTGGATCTGCAGCTTGAAGCCGCCGGCATTTCCGACGCCGCGGATCGGCGGCGGCGGCAGTGCGATAATGAAGGCTTCCTTGATGCTTTGCAGGCTGCCGAACAGATTGCCGATGACCTGGGTCGCCGACTGGTCGGCTTTCAGTCGCTCGTCAAACGGCTTGAACCTGGCGAAGATCACGCCCGCATTGCTAGCGTTGGTGAAGGTCGCGCCGGAGAAGCCGGCGAAGGCGACTGCGTAGTCGACGCCGGGCGTTTTCTGGATGATCTGCGACGCCTGCTGGATGACCGCATCGGTCCTCGACAAAGACGCGCCGTCCGGCAACTGGACGACGACGATCGCATAGCCCTGGTCAAGCGACGGAATGAAACCGCGCGGCACCGCCTGCACCAGGTAGACCGTGGCGTAGATGAGGCCCGCGAAAACAGCCAGCATGGCGGCGATCGTTATCCACGAGCCGATCAGCACGCGGATGATGCTCGAATACCAGTGGGCGACCCTGTCGAAGCCGCGATTGAAGCCCTCGGCGAGCGCCCGTCCGAACCGCGCCAGGAAAAAGCGCGGCGGCGCCGCCGCGGCGTGGTGCGGCTTGAACAGCAGTGCGGCCAGCGCTGGCGAAAGCGTCAGCGAATTGAATGCCGAGATCGCCGTCGACACCGCGATGGTGATCGCAAACTGCAGGTAGAACTGCCCAGAAATGCCGGGGATGAAGGCTGTCGGTACGAACACGGCTATCAGCACCAGCGAGATCGCGATGACCGCGGTTCCGACTTCGTCCATGGTCAGGTGCGACGCCGGATTGGGCGCCAGCCCTCTGGCGATATTGCGCTCGACGTTCTCGACCACGACGATCGCATCGTCGACGACGATGCCGATCGCCAGAACGAGGCCGAACAGCGTCAGCATGTTGAGCGAGAAGCCGGCGGCGTAAAGCACCGCCAGCGTGCCGATCAGCGACACGGGGATCGCCACGATCGGCACGATCGCCATGCGCCACGATTGCAGGAAGACGATGATGACGATGATGACCAGCAGCATCGCCTCCAGGATTGTCTTGTAGACCTCCCGGATCGACTCGGCGACGAACTCGGTCGGATTGTAGACGATGTCGTAGCTCAACCCCTTCGGGAAGTCGCGGGAAAGCTCCTTCATCTTGTCCTGGATTTCCGCCGCTGCGGCAAGCGCATTGGTGCCCGGCCGCTGGAAGATGGCGAGCGCCACCGCCGGTTTGCCGTTGAGATAGGAGTTGGTGACGTAATCCTTGGCGCCGAGCTCGATGCGCGCCACGTCCTGCAGCGAGATCAGGCGGCCGTCGTCGGTCGATTTGACGATCACGTATCGGAAGTCGCGTGCGTCGTTGAAGCGGCCTTGCGTGGTGACCGTGTACTGGAACGCCGTGCCGGTGCTGGTCGGCGGCGCGCCGATCGCGCCACCCGACACCTGGACGTTCTGGTCGCGCAGCGCCTGCACCACATCGCCCGAGGTCATCCCCAGGGCGGACAGTTTTTGCGGATCGAGCCAAATGCGCAGCGAATATTCGCGTTCGCCGAAGATGATGAGGTCGCCGACGCCGTCGAGTCTGAGCAGTATGTCGCGCACCCGCGAGCGGGCGTAGTTCGAGACGTAGAGCTGGTCGTAGGTATTGTCGGGCGACAGCATGTGCACGACCATCATCAGGTCGGGCGAGCTCTTGGTGGTCGTTATGCCGAGGCGGCGGACTTCTTCGGGCAGGCGCGGCTCGGCGACCGATACGCGGTTCTGCACCAGCACCTGCGCCTGGTCGAGATCGGTGCCCAGCTTGAATGTGATGGTCAGCGCCATCGCCCCGTCGCCCGACGAATAGGACGACATGTAGAGCATGCCCTCGACGCCGTTGATCTCCTGCTCGATCGGCGTTGCCACCGTCGCTGCGACCGTCTCGGCGTCGGCGCCCGGATACTGCGCGCGAACGACGATGGTCGGCGGCGCGATCTCGGGATATTGCGCGACCGGCAGCTGGGTATAAGCAATCCCGCCGAGGATCAGCAGGATGACCGAAACGACCGATGCGAAGATCGGACGGTCGACGAAGAAATGTGCGAACCTCATTGCTGCAACTCGGCGATCTCGGCCTTGGGCGGCAACGTCACCATTTCGACCTTCACCTTGGTGCCGGGCCTGGCGTGCATCAGCCCGTTGACGATGATCGTCTCGTTGCCGGTCAGGCCCCCGCGGATCACCCGGTAGCCGTCGAGAAGCGGGCCGGTGCGCACGGGCTTCGCCGACACCATCCCGGCCTCATCCACCAGGAACACGATGCGGCGATCCTGATCGGCGCCGATCGCCTCGTCGGGCACCAGCACGCCGCTATGCGGCAGCGACCCCGGCACGTTGATGCGCCCGAACATGCCTGGCTGGAGAATGCCGTCGGTGTTGGGAAACCTTGCACGCACCCGCATGGTGCCGGTCGCGTTGTCGATCCGGTTCTCGGCAAAATCGAGCTTGCCTTTGAATACCGCCTCCGCGCGGTCGGCGACGCGAACCACCACCTCGAGCCCGCCGGCGCCTTCCTGCATGCTGCCGCCGCGCTCCTTCGCGTCCCGGGCGTAGCTGAAATACAGGCGCTCATCGACGTCGAAATAGAAGTCAATCGGATCGCGCGTAACGATTGTCGTCAGCAAGGTGGAATCCGGCTGCACGAGGTTGCCGACCGACACCAGCCGGCGGTCGATGCGGCCGGACAAGGGCGCCTTGATCTCGGTGAATTCCATGTTCAGGCTAGCCGTCGTCAGCGCAGCTGTCGCGCCCTGCATCTGCGCCTGCGCCGAAAGGTATTCCCGCCGGCGGTCGTCGAGCGTCGCGGTTGAGATATTGCCGGTCTTGGCGAGTTCGTCGGCGCGATCCAGCTGCATCTTGGAGAATTCGAGCAGACTCTTGGCGACGTCCACTTGCGACTTGGCGGCATCATAAGCCGCCTGGTACGGACGCTGGTCGATGGTGAAGAGCAGGTCTCCCTTGTTGACCAGTGCGCCGTCCTGGAAGCTGACCTTGTCCAGATAGCCGCTGACGCGCGAACGGATGGCGACCTGGTCGACGGCTTCGAAGCGCCCGACGAACTCGTCGTCTTCGACGATTTCACGGACCACTGGCTTGGCCGCCGTCACCACGGGTAGCTGCTGGTCCTGCGCAAACGCAGTGCTGAAAGCCATGCCGAGCAGGAATGTCGCCGATACGGCGGCGCGGGCAAGCCAGTCGGCCGATCGACGGGCTCGCCCGCCCGCGTCGCGATGCAATTGCCCATTCTCTAGGGTGTCCATTTGCGTCCCCGCTCGCTGGACCCGGAGGCCGGTTGATCCGCTTCTACGTTCAAGCTACTCGTCGAAATCAGAGCACTGCAGTGTTGTGCATGGCAAGATGATCATTTTCCATGTGGGCTGAAATGTCCACCCTGTGGCTGCCCCGCCACCCGCGACTGGCGACGCAGATCCACCGGGCGATCCGGGATGCCATTGAGACGGGGCGGCTAGACCTGTGAGCAGATCTTGGTCCCGTCGGGCTGAACGTCCGCAATCCTTCTTCAAACGTTAAAGCCGCCATTCCGCCATCGTGATGAGTTTCGGGCGCCGGCAGGCGTACGAAAGTCCGCGACGAAGGAACCCGTGGGCCACAGGCGATGGCTATGGGGATTTCGGATTTCGGCGGATGTCGGCGATGGCGTGACCGCCGTCGGGAAGCTCAGGGGTGAATGCGGACAGACCGCTTCGTTGCGCCTCCGCGCGGTCTTGTCGGGACGGTGGGCGGCTGGGCGCGGCTCTGTCGGCGTCGATAATCACCATAGACGTGCGTCGATCCGTTGCCGAAGGCTGAGTGCCTGCAGCTGAAGGCTGAACCATTCCATGCCGGGGTCATGGCGTACTGCTCCCGGTCGACGGGGAACCGTGTGGCGGTCCGCGCGGCTGCTCCAAGGTTTGCGGGTCGATTGCTTTCTCGACCTGTTCGCGCTGAACCGGTCGGTTGGATCCTTTTCCTACCCAAGAATCTACCTGATCGCCCGCACCTGCATTTCTGAGACGGTCCAGGATGTCGCCGAGGCCGCCGTGGGAGCCGGCGCTAGCGTTGGGATCTGTCGATTTCCTGCCAGCGATCAGCTCGCCGATCTTGTCCCTGTTCTTGTAGGCAAGCAGGCCAAGCAACGCTATGGCCACCTTTCTATGTCAAGGCTCATTTCGTATCTCCTTCCACAAGAAAGCAAAAGCCATGCGCTTTTGAAAGGTTCCACGGTTCGGCCTCCCACCGGGAATTCCGGGCTAGCCCCGAACCTGCTGTATATTAACATCTGCGGAGACTTTCGGGCTTTTCGCGTGTTGGAACTTTGTCCTCCAGCTACATAGCAATCGTGATCGGCTGTCGGTCACACCTGGCCTGTCGGCTTCGGTCGGCGGACTTTTTGTTGCGTTGGGTGAACATCCGCCTGCGGCGATGGTTCGATAAGTAGCACTATCCCCCAGATCGGGCCCCGCATAGGAGAGCGCCGCTTGGCCTCGAGAAGCAAAGACACGACAGAGCGCACGTCAGATGCCGCACGGGCGCTGATCGACGACGAGCGCACGGCACGAGACGCAAAGACCGCTCGGCTCCGGGAGCAGCGGCTGAGGGCTGAAACCAATTGGGACCACGCGATGGAGCAGCTTCGCAGTGAAATGGCGTTGTTGGCGGATCCGGGATTTGGGTCGCGCTGGCCGCAGTTCTGGTTCGCTACGGAATCGGCGCTGCAATGCTTCTGGGGTAGTTCCCTACAGGTGGCGGTTTTTCGCGTTTCTTCGCGGCGAAACGTTTCGCTGCTCAGAGATGATCCGGGGCCTCTTGGGAACTAAGGGTCCGCTTGCCAAATCCAGCAATGGCCGGCGGACCCCGTCAGCGCATGAAGGGACTTTTTATGCGCCAAATCTCCTCCCGGAGATGACGCTACCAACAGGCAATGGCGAGGGCTGGTTCCCGCCGCGTCTTGCGCACCGGACCATTGCGCGGCCAGGCCAGACTTAAGTCCTACGGTCTAGTGGTTTAAGCCCCTTCGAGGAACGTTCGTTGGTTGGCTCGCGTTGAGGTGAGCTTGGCGCGATGAAGCTGCGTCCCGGCAAAATCTCAACAAGGAGACGGCTATGAGAATGCATCTTTCCACCGCAGCGGCGGGATTTCTGTTGTTGGCCGGCATTGGTGCCGCTGCCGCCCAGGACGTGATCATCGAACCGCAGCAGGAAACCGTCATCAAGGAATACGTCAAGAAGCAGCCGCTCGCTTCGGTGAAAATTCCTGGGGTGGAGCTCAACATCGGCTCGCCTCTGCCCGATACAGTCGAGCTTCATGAAGTGCCAAACGTCAAATACCGTTATGTGATCGTCGACAACCGGACCGTTCTGGTGGATCCGAGCACGCGCAAGATCATCAAGGTCTACGACTGAGCTGATCTTGGAAGCGCTGGCCCGGATAGCGGTGGCAATCGCCAATAGTCCGGGTCAGCCGTTCCACAGTTTCGATCATCGCCTTTGCAAACGCCTCGCCTTCATGCACCCGTGGGTCCATAGAACAAGTGAACGCATCCTCAGGAGGCGAGGTCGATTGCCCGTCCCACGAGTTGGCCGCCGTGCTGCCACCGGATCGATTGTTGAAGAGATCAGCTGGGCGTATCATCGCGCGGCAATGGCGATCTGCGGCTTGACCTTGGCGTTTCCTTCTACGTCCCGTTGTCGGCCGCGATCCGCCGCCTGAGGCTGGTGCGAGCTTGCTCGGCGAAAATTGAGCGCGGGCGACCGGCGATATATGGGGTGGCTGCCCGAACGATTGCCAAGAGTCTTCGCGGCATCGTCCCACTGAGGTTTGCACTCGACGCGTACCATATGAGCGGTGGTCAAGGCATTTGGCCCGCGGCATCCAGCGGGATTTGTTGGTGACCCAGGAGACACTCGGCATGAGTAACGTCGTAACGCTTCATGGTGACAAGCGCTGGAAAGCGGTTCTAGTCTCCGCCCACCAGAACGGCCCCGTTGCGATCGAGCATTTTCTAGAAGAGATTTCCGAGCTTCATAACGTCATTGAACACGGCCCGGAATACCCTGATCACGTGCATGGTGACAATCAACCGCACGGACGGTGGTGAGGAACAGAACAGCCAGGAAAAGGCGCGCCTTGAACATCGGTGAAATCGCGAACCGTCTTATCCGGGCTGCCGAGATCGAGCGCGCCAGCCATGTGCGTGTAGAGCCGGCCGCGCCTGGTAGTCAGCAGCTCGCTAGGCCCAGACCTACACCGAGCTGGGTGGTTCTAGGTGGGGCGTCCATCTCGAACACCGACAGCAATATGATCAAAACTGTGAAAGCCGTGTCGATGCCAACGCGAACCGCAGCCCTGACCGCCTTCGCTTCGCGGTGTCGGAGCGCAAACCTCTGCAGCCACAGGTTCTCGATAATGTTGAGCATGTATTCCGAGCCGGCGGCCCTATATCGAGAAGTTAATTGGCCCTGAGATAGGGTTGGCGTTGCCGCCTGAACACCGTCCTTGCTCGCACCGCCTGTCACGATCCACAATCTACCGCAAAGATCGCCGAGGGGACGTTCCCGGCCCAGTTCTGGATCAGCGTCAACGGCGCAGGATGGCGGGAATCCGATATCAACGGGTGGGTTGCCGATCCGGTCAGGTGGGGCCAGAGGGAGAAGCCGGCTGTGACCGGTGAGCGGAAACGCACCGGTAGAGAAAGAGCGGGCCAATGGTCATGGCGACGCGACGGCCCCGGATCCCGAGGCGCTGCGAAAGGTCAACGACGTGGCCTCCAGCTTGCGCACATCATCGGCCGCCGCATGGCGCGTGAGGATTTTGCCGCGCGCACGGCAACGAACGACAACAAACCTCTGAACACCCCGACCATGGAAGACGAGGCCGCCAGGGAGTAAAGAGACAGCCTCGAGACATGCTCGAGACGATCTTTTCCCTTCCGCTGCATCGCAGCATATGATATGTATAAGGCATATCACTGGAGTGTGCGATGCGAGCCCTTATCGACATGAACGATGCCCAGGTTGAAGCCCTCGACAGTCTTGCCAAACGGGCGCGCCAATCCCGTGCGGCCCTGATCCGGGCGGCAATAGACGATTATCTCGACCGCCATCATCGCGAACAGGTCGAGGAAGGCTTCGGCCTGTGGGGTAAGCGCAAGGTTGATGGGCTGGTTTATCAGGAGAAAGTGCGCCGCGAATGGTAGGCGCGCTTTTCGATACCAATATCCTCATCGACTATCTGAACGCCGTCCCCCAGGCCCGCGAGGAAATCGAGCGCTTCGAAAGCCGTGCCGTCAGTATCATCACCTGGATGGAAGTGATGGTGGGCGCAAACGCCGATCTCGTCGAGCCGACCCGGCTTTTCCTCGAAGGCTTCAAAGTCATCGCTCTGGACGACGAGATCGCCAACCGTGCAGTAGCGCTGCGGCGAGCACATCGTATCAAGCTGCCCGACGCCGTGATCTGGGCTACATCGCAGACCGCCGGACGCTTGCTTGTGACCCGCAATACCAAAGACTTTCCACCTGACGATCCGGGGATTCGCGAACCATACACCCTGTAGCGAACGCGCCCCCGGCCCGTGAAGGGAGAGCCAGCCCCATGACCCGTATTGCCTTTTACGCCCATTATTCCTCCGACAACCAGCGCGACGTCCTCCATCGAGGACCAGTTGCGCCAGTGTTGTGAGCGCACCGCGCGAGGGGGGCCGAGTAGAGAACTAGGGCCTGTTGATATTCATGATTCCCATTCAGGCTTGATCGTGATTCCAAGCTTTGGATGGAAGGATTCGTGCTGACGGACGCCCAGTGGGCGAAGATGGAACCGTATTGTCCGGGTAAGCCAGCGGATCCTGGGCGAAGCGGCCACGACAATCGCCTGTTCGTCGAAGCGGTTCTTTCGATCGTGCGGACTGGCAGTCCGTGGCGTGATCTGCCT